>JBOGKJ010000027.1:0-5046 GCA_050745565.1 Terriglobales bacterium
CGGTATTGGACAGCGTGGGACGGATGGCACAACACGTCAGGCTCGGCGATGGGCTCACCCCCACGCCTGCGCCGACCTCTGCTCTCCCCACCCTTGACATTCGGAACGTCGTTATAGATGGGGCGGGGCGCCGACCCGCGCGCCGGCCGCCGGCCGGCGCCACGCGGCAGTTCGGTTGACCACTGCAACCATGATTCTGCCGTGGCGAGAGGCCGCGCGCGCCCCCGTGGGCTCACCGGGCCTCGGGCCGGCTCGCCACCGCCCTTCGCGTGCAGGCGCGGCGCTGCGAGCGTCTCAGCGAGCAGGGGCCCGTCAATTCGAGACGGCGGGCCTTGCACAACTTGACGATGTCAACTATATTGGTTGACATGAACGACCGGGTGGCCGCGCTGCGCCGCTTCAACCGTTTTTACACCCGCCAGGTGGGCACGCTACCCGAGCACATGTTGCAGTCCGACTATTCGCTCGCCGAAACGCGCGTGCTGTTCGAGCTGGCGGCGCGGCGCGCGGCCACGGCGGCGGCGATTGGGGGCGAGCTGGGTTTGGATGCCGGCTATTTGAGCCGCATGCTGCGCAAGTTCCGGGGCCGCGGGCTGGTGCGCCGCAGTCCATCGGCGGAGGACGGGCGCGCCGTCCGGCTGCAGTTAAGCGCCCGCGGGCGGTCGGTGTTTGGCGCGCTCGACCGCCGCGCGGAGGCGCTGGCCGCGAGCCTGCTGGCGCCGCTGCCGCCGGAGGCGCAGGCGGAGCTGGTGGGCGCCATGGGGAGGATCGAGGCGCTGCTCGGCGGCGCCAGCGGCGCTCCGATCGTGCTGCGGCCGCACCGGGCTGGGGACATGGGCTGGGTGGTGGAGCGCCACGGGGCGCTCTATGCCGCCGAGTACGGCTGGGATAGCGGCTTCGAGGCGCTCGTGGCGCGGATTGCTGCCGATTTCATCGAGCACCCTGAGGCGAGTCGCGAGCGCTGCTGGATCGCGGAGCGCGAGGGCGCGCGGCTGGGCTGCATTTTTCTGGTGCGGCATCCGGACCGCCCCGACACGGCCAAGCTGCGGCTGTTGCTGGTCGAGCCCGCCGCGCGCGGCGCCGGGCTGGGCCGGGCACTGGTGCGCGAGTGCGTGGCGTTTGCCCGGGCGTCAGGCTACAAGACGGTCACGCTGTGGACCCAGAGCAACCTCGCCGCCGCGCACCATTTGTACGTCGAGGCGGGCTTCAAGAAGCTCGATGAGGCGCCGCACCACAGCTTCGGCGTGGACCTGGTGGAGCAGACCTGGGCGCTGCGGCTGTAGGGGGTTGGTGCTGGAGGGGGGAATCGAACCCCCAAGGGGACAAGCCCCGGCAGATTTTGAGTCTGCTGCGTCTGCCAGTTCCGCCACTCCAGCACGATCGAAGAGCTGCGTTATTCACGATACCATGCGGCGCGGCCGGAGTTGCACGCCCGCGCGCGGGCGGCGGGGGCAAAAGCCGACCGCCGCCGGGGGGCCGGCGGCGGTCGGGCGGGTTGGGGGTTGGGGCGGGTTACTTGGCGGAGAAGGTGCAGCTGGGGTCGGCCAGGCGGGTGGGGGTGAGGGTGAGCTGTTGGAGGTTATTTTTGGCGAGCACGGTGTTGAAGGCGGTGAGGTCGCGGGACTGCATGGCTTTCCAGGCGGTGACGGTGCGGTTGTACTCGCGGCAGTCGTCCTCCCAGTTATCTATCTGGGCTTTGGTGGGCGAGACGGTGTCGAGGCCGACCTGCATCATGCTGACGATGGTGTTGAAGTTGCCGTTGATGGCGACGAAGGAGCGCAGCGCGTTGGGGGCGCCGCGGCCGCCGCGGCCAAAGCCGCCGAAGCCGCCGCGTCCGCCGGTGGGGGCGGCGCCGCCGATGGCAGTCAGGCGGGTATCCACGGCCTTGGCCTGGGTGGCGACATCGGCGGGGAGGCTGGTCTGCATGAGCGCGGCCACCTGGGACTGCACGGCAGCGACTTCCTCGTGGCCGGCGTAGCTGTCCTTCATGGCGTTGTAGGCGAGCTGGGTGAGTTTGTTCTGGGCGCGGAGGTCGGCCATCACTTCCGGGCCTTCGCCCACTCGGGGGTCGTTGTTCACGACCAGCGGTTGGGAGTAGGTGTGCCCGTCCACGGTGAGCTTGAGGGTGTAGGTGCCGGGCAGCGCCAGCGGGCCATGGGGGCCAGCCGTGACGCTGTGTTCAACCATGTTCATCTGGTTTTCCAGATCATGGTTGAAGGAGGGCGGATCGTCATAGCGCAGATCCCAGTGGGTGCGGTTGGTGCCGACCGCGGTGGGGAGGGCCAGGCTGGCGGGGGTGGCGAGCCAGTAATCTGGGTAGGCGGCGCCTTCGACCGGCGGCGGCGGCACACTCGACAAGGTGCGGACCAAGTGCCCGGCGGAATCGTAGACCTGGAGCGTGATCGCGCCCGACGGCGGCTGGCTGAGGTAGTAGTAGATGATGGCGCCGAACGGCGGGTTGACGCCGTGGGACTCTTCCGGCTCGGTGGGCTGATCCCAGTTCACGTTTTTGCGCGAGCGGATGGCGTCGCCGGGCTTGAACAGGTAGGCCGGCGCGGAGGCGATGGCGGAGCCGCTGGAGGCGACCTGGCGCAGCGGGCTCATGTCATCCATGATCCAGAAGCCGCGGCCGTAGGTGCCGATCACGAGGTCGTTCATGTCATCGTAATTGTGGAAGACGAGGTCGCGGATGGAGGTGGTGGGCAGGTTCTGCCGCAGCGACTGCCAGTTGGCGCCATCGTCGAAGGAAACGTAGACGGTGGTTTCGGTGCCGGCAAACAGCAAGCCCTGCTGCTTCGGGTCCGAACGCAGCACATTGACCCAGCTACCGGTGCGCTCGTTGCCGGGCATGCCGTTGGTGATTTTGGTCCAGGTCTTGCCGCCGTCGTGGGTCTTCCACATGAGCGGGACATCGGTGCCGGCTTCGGCTTCGCCGGAGGCGGCGCCGTGGCCGGGGATGACGCCGTAGCGGCCGGCGACATAGGCGGTGTTGACGTCGAAGTGGCCGGCGTCAATGGTTTCAAAGATCAGGTTCGGGGGCGCATTGGGGATGTTGGTGGCGTTGGTCCAATGCTGGCCGCCGTCGGTGGTGTGGTAGATCTGGCCGTTGCTGCTGACCGACCAGACCACGCCTTTGTGGACGGTGGAGATGGAAAAGTCAGTGATGGAGGCCGCGCCGGCGCCGCGGCCGGAAAAGCCGCCGGCGGGCTGGGCGGTGCGCACCAGGGGCTGGCCGCAGGGCTTCGTGGGCTGGCCCTTGGGGGTGGTGAGATCGGGGCTGAACGATTTCCAGGAGTGGGCGCCGTCGTGGCTGACGACGATGCACTGATAGCCGACGTAGAGGGCGTGGGGGTCGAACGCGGTGTCGAAGCGTTTCCAGAAGTCGCGGCCGGCGCGGTAGTCGGCCGCATCCACGCCGAAGTTGGGCGCGACGTTTTCCCACTGCCCGGTGGTCATGTCGATCTTGATCATGCCGCTGCCGCCGCCTCCGGCGCCGTAACCGACGCCGTACATGATGTTGGGATCGGTGGGATCGGCGGTGATGGTGCCGAACTCGGAGGAGGGCAGGGGCAGCCAGTCGAAGGTGCTGATTTCGCCGAAGTCGCCGCGGCTGCGCTCCATGACGGCGCCGGTGTCCTGCTGGGCGGCGAGGACCCAGTAGGGGTACTGGTTGGTGGTGGCGACGTGGTAGACCTGACTGATGGGCTGGTTGTACCAGGTGCTCCAGGTGCGTCCGTTGTCGAGTGAGACGGCGGCGCCCTGGTCGGCGCCGACGATCATGCGATGGCCGTTGGTGGGGTCAATCCAGAGGCGGTGGTAATCCTCGCCGCCGGGGGCGCCCTTGAAGACCATGAAGGTGTTGCCGCCGTCGCTCGAGCGGTAGAGGGCGGTGGCCTCGGTATAAACGATGTTGGGGTCCTGGGAATCCACCCAGACGCCGCTGCTGTAGTTGCCCTGGCCGTTGGCGATGCGGGTTTCCTTGGGATCCATTTGCCGCCAGGTCTGGCCGCCGTCATCGGAGCGGACCAGGCCGGAGCCGCGGTTGAGGCTGCCGCCGACGACGTAAATGCGCTGGCCGCTGGTGTGCATGGCGACCGCGACCGAGATGCGGCCGGTGTAGTGGGGCAGGGTGGTGATTTCGGTCCAGGTTTTGCCCTCGTCGGTGGACTTGAAGAGCCGGGCCGGGGTGGAGGGCGCGGCGGGCCCGCCGCGGCGGAAGCCGCCGGTGCCTTGGGTGGCGGCGAACATGACGTCGGGCATGTCGTAGGGGTATTCGAGGTCGCGCGTTCCGTCCACGGCGTCGGGATCGAGCACGTTCTGCCAGGTCTGGCCGCCGTCGGTGGTGCGATAGACGCCGCCGCCGGTGCGGGTGGCGTCGCCCTGGGTGGAGACCAGCACCAGGTTGGGGTCTTGCGGATCAATCATGATCTTGTTGATCTTGACGGTGTCGGCGAGGCCGATGTGCTGCCAGGTTTTGCCGGCGTCGGTGGACTTATACATGCCGTTGCCATCGCTGCCGCCGACCGAGTCGCCCGAGCCGGCGTAGATGACGTTGGGATCGGAGGGCGCGGCCTGAATGGCGCCGATGCTGTCGACATCGGTTACCTGGTCAAAGATCGGGTGCCAGGTGACGCCGGCGCTCGTGGTCTTCCAAATTCCGCCCTGCGGGGTGCCGACGTAGTAGACGCCGGGCTGGCCCATGGCGCCGGTGACAGCCGAGATGCGTCCGCCGTGCCAGGGGCCGATGTTGCGCCACTGCACGCCCGCATAGAGAGTGGGGTTGACTTGCGCGGGGGCCGAGAGGGCCAGTCCGAACGCCGTGGCCAGCAGCAGGCAGGCAAGGGAAGTACCGCGGGAGAATCGAACCATGTGCGCAACGCCTCCAAAGCGAATCCACTTGCGCGATCCGCGGCGTCAGTATACTACGGCGTTATATGGACCAGACAAAATATCACGATACCGGGAGTCGCGCCGTTTGCACGGCGGGCAAAGTTGGCGCGAAGGGCTGCGAAAGTCCGGAGGGGTGAAAGCGCCACTGGCGCTTTC
>JBOGKJ010000028.1:0-7669 GCA_050745565.1 Terriglobales bacterium
GCGGTTCCCGTTACCATGATGTTGTAGGTGGTCTGCTGCGGTTGCATGGAAGAGTTTGTTTGAGAAACACCGCCGCAACCTGTGAGGCCGGCCACTGCCATGCCGCCCATGAGCAGCAGAAGACGCAGGGCGCTTATGCGGCCCAACGTGCGCGCTCGCCTGCGCATCCCGAACGAGAACGGCAGCAGAAGAAAAGCCAGCGTGATGGGAGCCAGTCTCTGGCCCAAACCCCCCATCGGAGGCAATAATCCCGTCTGCGATAATGTGGTGATCGTCAAAGTAACATTCGTCGCGCCGGCGCCGGAGGCGATTATATCTGGTGTGACGGTGCTGGTTGCACCCGCCGGCAAACCACCCACGCTCAGAGCAATGGCTGCCGGGAACGTTGTGGCTCCCGCGGGCGAGATGGTGAAATGATAAGTCGCGGTGGCGCCTGGAGCAACCGTCTGGCTACCGCCCGCGCTGGAGAGAATCAGACTGAAGTCATCGACCTGCTCACTCACGGCTGAACTCGTCAGAGTTACGAAGTTCGCATCCCCCGGGTAGATTGCAGTGATCGAGTGCGCACCCGCAGGCAGTGTGCTGACCGAGAGCGTTGCCACGCCATTGCTGAGGGGAACGGAACCCAGGGAAGCCGCGGCCGTGTTGTCGTAGAACATCACCGTGCCCGTCGGCGCGCTCGCCGCGGACAAAACCGTGGCTATGAATGTCGTCGCGTTCTCGGTCAGGATCGGGTTCGCGCTCGAAGTGAGAGAGATTGCCGGCATGGCTTGGGCAACCGTCAGGGAAACCGTTGCCGTCGCCGTCGTGTAGGTAGCCGTGTCGGTCGGTGTGAAGTTGACCGTCAGCGCGTGCGCGCCTACCGGCAAGACCGTTGCCGCAGTGACTGCGGCTGTCCCGCTCAGATAGGAATACGTCCCAGCCACCGGGCTCGCGCCGCTCGTCACCTGCGCGTTCAGCACCGCTGCCAGCGTCGTGCCATAGGTGATGGCGCCGGGCTGCGCCCATGTGATGGCCTGCTGGATCTGTCCGACCACGAGCGGAAGCGTCACCGGCGCAACCGATGGAGCGTAATTGCCGTCGCCCGGATAGCTGACCGAGACCGTATAGTTGCCTGCAGCCAGCGTATTCGGAAGCGAAATCGTCGCCGCGCTCGCTGAGATGGTCGGGCTTCCGCTTGCGACCAGGCTGTTGGATGCGTCGAGAATCGAATCGCCGATGGTCCCGCTGGGCGCGCTGATGCCCGGACCGCTGTACAGGCCCGCAATCGCGATATTGATGCTTCCACTACGGCCAAACGGCACCTGCGTCGTGCTGGTTGGGGCGGTCAGCGTCGCACTCGCCTGGTTCACGGTCACCGTCGAAGTAGCGTTCGTCGCCGCGCTAGCCATGAAGTTCGTGTCGCCGAGATACTGCGCCGTGTACGTATGCGTTGCCACCGTGGGCACGCTGATGGTGTCGCTCGCGGCAGCATTGGCAACCGCTGCTGTCGAGGTCAATACGGTCGCGCCTTCAGTGAACTCGACATCGCCGGACGGCGCGCTGGTCAGCACCGAGGCGGGCGTAATGGCCGCGTTCAGCGTCAGCGGCTGCCCATACACGAGGCTCGTCGCCGACGGCGTCGTCACGATTGTTGTCGAATTCTGCGCGTTGGTCAGCGAGAAGGTAGCGGGCGTAGCCACGCCGCTCACCGCGGCGCTGACGCTATAGGCCGTTGTGCTCAGCGTGCCGTTGGCCGTCGCGGTCACCGAGCAGCTTCCCGCCGGCGTGGCCGTTGCCGAGGAGGTGCAGTTCGGCGCCGACAACGTCGCACTGGCGCCGGCGGACGGAGCCGTGAATGTCACTGTCGCCGCGATTGGGTTCGAGTACTGATCCAGCACCCGCACCGTCAGCGGGCTGGTAAACGCCGTTCCCATCGCCGCTCTCTGCCCGGAACCGGTAGCGGCCGCAATGGAGTACGCACTGCCCACATTGATCGTGATGTCCGGCGAGCTTCCCGTCGCCGCGGTTGCTGCTGTGTCGGCGACCGTCACCGTCTGCGCGCCGGCTGTCTTCAGCGTGGTCAGCCCAGTGAAGGTATGCACGCCCGCATCCACGCCCGTGAAGGTGTAGTTCGCGGGCAGCGCGGCCTGCGCATCCGTGCTCGTGAACGTCACCGTACCGGTATACTGCGCGTCCACACCGTTGGCGTCGTAGGCCGTCACCGTGTAGCTGATGGCGCTGCCGGCCGCAGTGCTTGCCGGTGTGCCGGTGAGGGTGAATGACGTGGCCGAAGCAATGCCCGTGCCGCTCAGGCTGATGGACTGGGTTGTATTGGCGGCGTTCAGGCTGTTATTGGTCAGCACCAGCGAGCCGCTGGTGGCGCCGCCCAGGGTGGGCGCAAAATTGATCAGGTAGGTGCAGTTGCCGCCCGCGGCCAGCGTCGCCGCGCTCGAGGAGGTGCTCAGATCCGGGCAGCTCCCGGAGCCGCCCAGGGTAAACCCGGACGAAATGCTGGCATTGTTTCCGCTCATGGGCGCCGGGAAGACCAGTCCCGCGTTGCCGATATTCGCTACCGTCACCGTCTGTGCGCCATCGGTCGTGTCTGTGCTGCCAACCGCGGTTGCCGTCGCGTAGCTCAAGCTGGGCGGCGTCGCGTAGGTCAGCTCCTTCACCGCGAAATTGTTGGAATCCGCGACGTAGACGTTCCCGCTCTCGCCCATCGCCACGCCAGCGGGAAAGTTGAAACCCCCGCCCAGCGTGCCCACGCAACTGGAACTGCTGCATCCGGAGGGCATCTCCTTCACCGCATTATTGCTGCCATCGGCGACGTAGAGGTTTCCGCTCCCATCCACCGCCACGCCCTGGGGACTGTTGAAACCCCCGCCCAGCGTGCTCACGCAACTGGAGCTGACGCACCCGAACGGAATCTCCTTCACCGCATTATTGCTGCCATCGGCGACGTAGACGTTGCCGCTCCCGTCCACCGCCACGCCCTGGGGACTGTTGAAACCGCCGCCCAGCGTGCTCACACAACTGGGGCTGACGCACCCGAACGGAATCTCCTTCACCGCATTATTGCCCTGATCGGCGACATAGACGTTGCCGTTCCAGTCCAGCGCCACGCCATTGGGAGAGAAGAAACCGCCGCCCAACGTGATCACGCAACTGGAACCGCCGCACCCCGGCGGAATCTCCTTCACCGCGCCATTGCCACGATCGGCGACGTAGACGTTGCCGCCCGCGTCCAGCGCCACGCCAGTGGGAGCCCTGAAACCGCCGCCCAGCGTGGTCATGCAACTGGAGCCGACGCACCCGAACGGAATCTCCATCACCGCATTGGTGCCCTGATCGGCGGCATAAACATTGCCGCTCCCGTCCACCGCCACCCCAGCGGGACCGATGAAACGTCCGCCCAGCACCGCCGATGCCTGCCCAGGCTGCTGGAAGGTGGCCTGCGGGCCGACTCCGATTCCGTAGACGTAAGCCGTCGCCAGGGGATTGCCGGAACCATCGACCATCTCCACCGCGCCCTCGCGCAGGCCGGCGTACCTCGGCGTTAATGTCACATTCACCGTGCAGGTGCTGCCGCTGCAAACGCTGGACACATAGGCGAAGTCCTTCCCCGTGGCGCCCTCTGTCAGCACCACCGGTACGCCAAATATCTCACTGCCGGTGATGCTGAACGGAATGGAGATGGTAGCGCTGGTGGCGCCCACATTCGCCGAGTGGAAGTTGGTGGCTCCGCGCACAATCTCCTCCACCGCATTACCGACACGAACGCCGACATAGACGTTTCCGTTCCCGTCCACCGCCACTCCAGCGGGAACGTTGAAACTGCCGCCCAGCGTGGTCACGCAGCCGGAGCTGCCGCACCCGGACGGAATCTGCTTCACCGCGTTGTTGCCATAATCGCCGACGTAGACGTTCCCGCTCCCATCCACAGCCACGCCAGAGGGAAAGGAGAAACCGCCGCCCAGCGCGGCCACACAACTCGAGTTGACGCACCCGAACGGAATCTCCTTCACCGCATTATTGCCCTGATCGCCGACATAGACGTTGCCGCTTCCGTCCACCGCCACGCCAAAGGGACCGTTGAAACCGCCGCCCAGCGTGCTCACGCAACTGGAACTGCTACATCCGGAGGGAATCTTCTTCACCGCATTATTGCCACTATCGGCGACGTAGATGTTGCCGCTCCCGTCCACCGCCACATCCCAGGGAGAATTGAAGCCCCCGCCCAGCGTGGTCACGCAACTGGAGCTGACGCACCCCGGCGGCATCTCTTTCACCGCAGTATCGGTCCAATCGGCGACATAGACATTGCCCCTCCCGTCCACTGCCACGCCAACGGGTTGGCTGAAACCGCCGCCCAGCGTGCTCACGCAACTGGATCTCGCGCAATTGAAGGGAATCTCCTTCACCGCAGAATTGCCCTGATCGGCGACATAGACGTTGCCGCTGCCGTCCACCGCCACGCCAAAGGGAAAGTTGAAACCGCCGCCCAGCGGGATCGTGCCGCCAGCCGTCACCGTCTGCGCAACGGCTGGCAGGTAGAACACCGCCAGCGCCAGCATGAGCGGGAGGGCGCGGCGTGCGTAGCGGCGCGCGCTGGCGCGGCCTTGATCAGAGAGACGGAAGGACGCACCAACACATGCGGCCACAATGGCGCAGAACGAAGTTAAATAGAGCATCGCGGCACCTCGCACGGGAAATGATGTCTTTATTTCAGTGCCAACTTGCGCGTGTTCGGAGAGCCTGAATACACAGCGAGTTTGGAGATGCGCAGGCCGGTGAAGCTGAAAGGCTTCTGAGGTGCCGTGCGGCAAAACCGCCATGGCCCCGTAGGGGAACAGCAACCGCTATCGTGCGAATTGTATCAAGCCGGACTCCCCATTTTGAAGGTTCCATGCGCAGCCAGTCTACACCCACACAGCCTCGCCGTGGGCAAGACTCGCGGGATAGCGGATAGGAACGGCAAAATCCGACCTACAAAATCATCCACGGCGGGACTCCGGGCTGCGCTCCGCCGAAGCCGCCGGCCCCAGAAACCGCCTCAGGTGGGGCCAGTTGAGATCATCGAAGTGGGGCCAGTCCAGGTTGACGAACTCACGTTGCTCTATTTGTTTAAGAGTAAGCGAACGGCGAAGGCCGTTGTAGATTAGGCCGGCGGCGGATGGCAAGCTGGCGGACTGAAGCCAGGAGAGGCAGCGGGCGCGGTCGAGGTTGGGGCCGGGGGCAAGACGCGGCGGATGCGCTGGAGCGTCGCGGAGAAGCAGCGTCTCGTCGATGCGGCGCGGGCGCCGGGGGCGTCGGTGGCGCGGGTGGCGCGCGAGAACGCTGTCAACGCCAACCAGCTTTACGCCTGGCGGCGGCGGTACCTGGCGGGCCGGCTGGGCGCGCCGGCGGAGCAGGCACTGGTGCCGGTTCGAGTCGCGGCGGAGCCGCGCGAGCGGCGCCGCGAGGCTCGGCCGGCCGCGGGCGCCATCGAGCTGGAGCTGAGCCAGGGGCGGCTGCGCATCGAGGCGGGAGCGGATGCGGCGTTGCTGCGGCTGCTGCTGGGGCATCTGCTGGCATGATCGGGCCCCGGATCGGCACGCGGGTGTGGCTGGCGGCGGGGGCGACGGATATGCGGCGCGGCTTCACCGGGCTGAGCGCGATGGTGCAGACGGCGCTGGAGCAGGATCCGTTCTCGGGGCACGTCTTCGTCTTCCGCGGGCGGCGCGGAGATCTGGTCAAGCTGCTGTGGTGGGACGGCGACGGGCTGTGCCTGTTCGCCAAGCGGCTGGAGCGGGGGCGCTTCGTATGGCCGCAGGCGGAAGACGGGATGGTGGCGCTGACGCGGGCCCAGCTGGCGATGCTGCTGGAGGGCATCGACTGGCGGCGGCCGGAGCGCACCTGGGCGCCGCGGCTGGCGATCTAGGCACGGCGCGATATATTTACTCAGGCCTGTTACCTATCGGCGGGCGCGCGCGTCCTTGCAGGCATGGCCACGTCGCGCAATCCGCTGCCGCCGCTCGAAGGACTGGACGCGGCCGCGCTGTGGGCGCTGCTGCTGGCGCAGCAGGAGCGGCTGGAGTCGCGCGAGGCCGAGATCGAGCGCCTGACGATGCTGCTGGCCAAACTGCAGCGGATGCAGTTCGGGCGGCGCTCGGAGAAGATCGCGCGGCAGATCGAGCAGCTGGAGCTGCAGCTGGAGGAACTGGCTTCGGCATCGCCGGCGGAGATGCCGCTGCCGCAGGCGGCGAAGCCGGAACCCGCGCCGCGCCGGGCGCGGGAGCCATTGCCGCAGCACCTGCCGCGCGAGGTGAGGCGGCACGAGCCCGAAGCCCAGGCGTGCCCGGGCTGCGGCGGCGGGCTGCGGCTGGTGGGCGAGGACGTATCGGAGGTTCTGGACATAGCTCCGGTGCGGTTCCGGGTTATCCGGCATGTGCGGCCGAAGTACAGCTGCCCGGGCTGCGCCCGCATGGTGCAGGCGCCGGCGCCGGGCCGGCCGATTGAGCGCGGCGGGGCGACGGCGGCCCTGCCGGCCCATGTGCTGGTCTCGAAGTACGCCGACCACCTTCCGCTCTACCGCCAGTTGGCTGGCGCTTTCACCACTCCCGGCAAACGAAGCGGCGCGGTCCACTTTCAACAATGCCGCTCGCGCCCTGTTGGGCTCGCCGGGCCCCGGGCCGGCGCCGCCCTTCGAGTGCGGGCGCGGCGCTGCGAGCGTCTCAGCCGAGCCGGGGCAGGGGCCCGCGCCCGTCAATGACGCGCCCGGGGCGGAGCGGACGCGCGCTGCTTGGGCAAGGCCCCGGGTGGAGATCGTTGCGCGAGCGATCGCACGCCCAGGTTGTATATTTGACCGATGAGGGCTTGGGCGAAGGGGCTTCGGGGGCGACTGGCGTGAGACATAAGCGCCTGTGTCTGCTCGCCGCATGCCTGCTGCCTGCGCAGTGGGTTGCGGGGCAGGCAGGCGCGCGGGCGGGTTTGGCGTCACCGCCAGCCGGCAACCACGGGCTGGTGCTGCGGCTCTTGCTGGATACCGCGCCGATAAGCCCGCCCATGAACCCGGGATACCGCGATTTTCCGCGCGAATCACAAAACAGTTGTCTGATGCATTACCTGCCGCTGGCGTGCGCCCCGATGATCCTGGCGCTCGAGAACCACGGCGCGCGCGCGGTGCGCAGCGGCCTGATGACCTGTGCGCCGCGGCCGATCACGTTTCAATTGCGGGGAGACGACGGCGCCTGGCATGATTCGGGGAGCAATGAGCACCCGTTTTGCACCCGCAACTTCATGGTCTGGCACACCATACCGCCGGGTGGCCGTTACGCGTTCGGGCTTCGGGCCGCGGACTCGTGGGGGCTGAGGGAAAGCGACCTGGGCGGCCGCGGCCCCCACATGATACGGGTGGTATGGAACGTCCTTGGCTGCGCCGCCGGGACGCCACGCCCCCGGCCCGCTCCATCGTCGAGCGGCATGGACCTGTATCTGTGGGAGGCGCAATGCGCAGGTGGCACGAAGCCGCAGTCAGACTTCGCCCGGCTGGTCTCGAATCCGGTAACTCTCGATTTTGCGCGGAACCCGGCGGGGCGTGGCGGCGCAAGGCCGTTAGCGGGAGTCGCGCCGTTTGCACTTCGGGCAAACTCGGCGCGAAGGGCTGCGAAAGTCCGGAGCGGTGAAAGCGCCAGTAGCGCTTTCACCG
>JBOGKJ010000029.1:0-8624 GCA_050745565.1 Terriglobales bacterium
ACCCACCCCACACTAAAAGGGGCTGAGACGCTCGCAGCGCCGTGGCCGCGCTCGAAGGGCTGGCGGGCGCGAGCGGCATGGGCGGCGCGGCCGCCCTTTTCTGGACGCCCTACCGTTGGCCCCACCCCAAGGCGCAAGCGCATTGGGGGCCCCGTTGGTCGGGCTGCGGCCGAAATTCGCTTGGCGGCAACGCGCGCCCGCTCTGCTCAGGGCGCGTCCAAGTTGCCTCGTTTGGAAGGGGGCCGCGCCGCCTCGTTTATCGGGAGCGCAAACGCATGCGTTTGCCGGGTTGGAATTCCGCGGCGCTTGGCGCCGATTTTGCCCGCGGTGCAAACGGCGCGACTCCCGCGAGCCACTGCCCAACTTCGCATTGCCGCCGGCCAGGGGCAGGGAAATCAGAGTGGAAAACTCCAGCCGTAAGGCACCCTGCCTTTCGTATACTGATAGCAGGGCCCTAGCGCCATGGCGACGCTCGAAAAATCTTCCCCCACCGCTGTCCTGCTGAACGATTTCAGCCTGCAAGTGGCCACCGTCAACGGCAGCGGCAGCCAATCATCGAATTTGGTGTTGCTGCGCACGCTGTTCCAGATGGGCATTCCCATTTCGGGCAAGAACCTGTTTCCGTCCAACATTGCCGGACTTCCCACCTGGTACACCATCCGCGCCAGCAAGCACGGTTATGTCGCGCGCAAGAAGGAAATTGACGTTCTCATCGCCATGAACGCCGAAACCGGGCGGGACGACGTGGCCGTGCTGGAGGCCGGCGCCGAGGTCATTTATGACGCGCCGCTGGGGCTGGACAAGCAGCGGGCCGACCTCACCTTTTATGCGGTGCCGTTTGACAAGCTGGTGGCGACGGTGTGTCCGGAGGCGAAGCTGCGCAAGCTGGTGCGGAACATGATCTACGTCGGGGTGGCGGCGCACGTGTTGGGCATGGACATGACCGAGGTGGAGCGCGCGTTGCGGCGCCAGTTCGCGAAGAAGAAGAAGGCGGCCGACCTCAACTGGGGCGCGGTGAAGGCGGGCTATGACTACTCGGTGGCGCAATTTCAGCCCTCGCCCCGCTGCCGTCTGGAGCGCATGGACGCCACCGGGGGGAAGATCATCATTGAGGGCAACGCGGCGGCGGCGCTGGGATGCATGTTTGCGGGCGTCAGCGTTGTGGCCTGGTATCCCATCACGCCTTCGAGCTCGCTGTGCGAGTTCCTGATTGACTTTCTGAAGCAGCACCGGCGCACGCCCGAGGGCCAGGCCACGTTTGCCGTGGTGCAGGCAGAGGACGAGCTCGCGGCCTGCGGCATGGTGCTCGGCGCGGGCTGGATGGGGGCGCGGGCGGTGACCTCGACGTCCGGACCCGGCATCAGCCTCATGAGCGAGTTTGTGGGCCTGGGCTACTATGCGGAAATACCGGCGGTGATCTTCGACATCCAGCGCGTCGGGCCCTCGACCGGGCTGCCCACGCGCACGGCGCAGGGCGACATCAGCTTCGTGGCCTCGCTCGGCCACGGCGACACGCGCCAACTGATGCTGCTGCCGGGCACGGTTGAGGAGTGTTACACGCTGGGCATGGCGGCGTTCGAGCTGGCGGAGAAATATCAAACACCGGTGTTCGTGCTGAGCGATCTTGACTTGGCGATGAATCACTGGATGGCCGATCCGTTCCCCTACCCGTCGGCGCCGCTGGAGCGTGGCAAGGTTCTCACCGCCGGCGATCTCGATCGTCTGCAGGGCGACTGGGCGCGCTACCGGGACGTGGACGGGGACGGCATCGGCTACCGGACGCTGCCCGGCACCGACCACCCACAGGCGGCGTACTTCACCCGCGGCAGCGGCCACAACGACCGCGCGAATTACAGCGAGAAGCCGGGCGATTACACCCAAAACATGGATCGCCTGCTGCGCAAGTGGGAGGGGGTGCGGGAGCAGGCGCCAGCGCCGGTGGTGGAGCGCCGGCCCGCGGGCGCCTCGAGCGGCGGCATCGGCATCGTGGCCTACGGCAGCAGCCACCCGGCCGTGCTGGAGGCCTGTGATCAACTGGAACAGGAAGCCGGACTCCAGGCTTCCTACCTGCGGCTGCGGGCGTTCCCGTTCAGCCGCGCGGTCGCCGACTTTGTGCGCGGCTGCGCGCGCGTCTACGTGGTGGATCAAAACCGCGACGCCCAGATGTTGGAGCTGCTGCGCACCGACCTGGGGCCGGAGCTGGCCGCCCGCCTGCGCTCCGTCCGCCATTACAATGGACTGCCGGTGGATGCCCGCAGCCTCTCCGACGCCATTCGTTTCCAGGAAAGAGGGTCCGCCTAAGTCATGGCCACCACGCCCAGCGTCGCGCCCGGCCCCAAACTCAACCGCCTGGGCCTGCCCACCGCCGACTATCGCGGTTCCAGAACCACGCTCTGCGCCGGCTGCGGCCACAACGCCATCAGCGAGCGCATTATTGACGCCTGCTTTGAGATGGGCGTCCACCCGCACCGCTTCGTCAAGTTCAGCGGCATCGGGTGCTCGAGCAAAAGCCCGGCCTATTTCGTCGGACGGGCGTTCGGCTTTAATTCGGTGCATGGCCGCATGCCCAGCGTCGCCACCGGCGCCGTGCTCGCCAACCGCGCGCTGCTGGCCCTGGGCGTCTCCGGTGATGGCGACACCGCCTCGATCGGCATTGGCCAATTCATTCACCTGATGCGGCGCAACCTGCCGCTCATTTACATCATTGAAGACAATGGTGTTTATGGCCTCACCAAGGGCCAGTTCTCCGCCACCGCCGACCTCGGTTCGCTACAAAAATCGGGTGTTGTCAACGACCTGCCGGCGCTCGACACCTGCGCGCTGGCGGTGCTCAGCGGGGCGACGTTTGTGGCGCGCTCGTTTTCCGGCGATAAGCGCCAACTGACCGCCATCCTCAAAGCCGCTCTCGCCCATCGCGGCACAGCCATGATTGACATCATCTCGCCCTGCGTCACCTTTAACGACCATGAAGGCTCGACCAAGAGCTATAAATACGTGCAGGAACACGAAGAGGCGCTGCAGGAAGTCAGCTTCGTGCCCGCGTTCGAGGACATCGCCGTGGACTACGATCCGGGTACCACGCTCGACGTCACGATGCACGACGGCAGCCATCTGCGCCTGCGCAAGCTGGCCCAGGATTTCAACCCCACCGATGATCTGCAGGCGCTGCACGTGCTGACCGCCGCCCACCATGCCGGCGAAGTGCTGACCGGCGTGGTCTACGTCAACACCAGCAAGCCCGACTTTGTCTCCCAACTCGGCCTGGTGGAGCAGCCGCTGGCACAGCTCCCCGAGAGCCAGTTGCGGCCGCCGCGTTCCGTGCTTGACCGCATCATGGCCGAGCACCAATAAGCGCGTTGCTATGGTTGCCCGAACTGCCGCGGGGCGCCGGCCGGCGGCCGGCGCGCGGGTCGGCGACCCGCCCCACATCAGCGCCACGACTACAGCGTCTGTGATTTTGCCTGGGCGGCGTGCTACAGGCATACAGTGATGGACACAGCGACGCCGCGGCTACAGCATCTCTGATTCTGCTCAAGTCCCCGCTTTTTCGCTACGCCGCTGGTAGTAGGGCGCATGCGGCGGATACTTTCGGGCTATGCAAACGCTGACCCGGAATGTCGGAATCGTCCTTTTTGCGGTGCTCCCCCTAGCGCTGTTCGGGCAGACCACTGACACCGCCACGATTCGCGGCCAAGTGACCGACTCGAGCCAGGCGGCGCTTGCAGCCTCGACCGTTACCGCGCTCAATACCCAGACCGGCGCACTGCGGACCACGGTGACCGATGCCGGCGGCAATTACGTCCTTCCCGGGTTGCCCATCGCCGGCTCCTATACGCTCACGGCCGAGCACCAGGGTTTTGCGGCGCACTCGGTGCCGAACCTCACGCTGAGCGGGGGTACGACCGCCAAGATCGACTTGACGCTGGGTGTCGCGGGGACCTCGACCACGGTGAACGTCACCGGCGTTGTGGGCGAAGTCCATGCCGACCAGCCGCAACTGGGCGACCGGCTCGGGCCCCAGCAGATTCGCAACACTCCGCTGCTCGGCAACCAGATCACGGCGCTGCCGCTACTGAATTCGGCCAATCGGCCCGCCATCAACATGGGCGACACCTTCACCAACCAGGTGCTGATCACCACCGGCGGCCAGGGCCGGCGCCAGACGTCGTTCAGCATTGATGGCGCCAACGCGAACGACAACTGGGGGCGGCAGACGATCTTCACCGCTGTACCGCCGGAGGCGGTGCAGGAGATGACGGTGTTGGAGAACCCCTTCTCGGCCAGCTACGGCGCCACCACCGGCGGCGTAGTAAATTTGGTGACCAAAAGCGGCGCGCAACAATGGCATGGCATGGGCCAGTACGCGTTCCGCCCCAACGGCACCGCGGCCGCGCTCGACGGTTTCAGCGGCAGCACGTCGGCCCACCCCACCAACGATCATTTCAACCAGGGCGATTGGCTGCTGAGCGGCCCGATGGGCGCGCACACCGAGTTTGCGGTCGCGGGCGAGGCCACCAGCCGGTATCGCGATTCGCCGATCACCAGTCCGCTCGCGCCCGGAGTGTTCCGGGGCCAATACGGCGCCGGCTTGCTGTTTGCCCGCGTGGATCATCAGTTCAGCCCCAACGAGAGTGTGTTCTTCCGTGCCGACGCCGACACGTTTTATGACACCAATCCCAACGGCTCGGTCGGCGGCAACACACTGCCCACCACGGACCGCATCTTCAAGCGGCGCACCTACTCGGGCGTACTGGGGTTCAGCTCGGTGCTGAGCCCGACCGTGGTGAATGCGCTGCGCCTGCAGTTCCAATTGGCCTCGCCCATCACCGAGTTCGACCCGGTAAACGATTCCACCGCCTTTTCGGTGCCGATCGCCGGGTCGCAGACCTTCACCAGCGGCACCTCGCAATCGGCGCTGCTATTGAACCGGCAGTACGAGGTTGGCGATACGGTGTCAGCCACGTGGGGGCTGCACACGATCGAATTCGGCGCCGACGTGGTGACCAGCCGCGACGGTGGCGACAGCAAGGAGTTCGGCGGGCCGATGTTTCTCGGCCAGTTCAACTTTGCCACCTGCAGCAACACCGTAACGTATTGCGAAAGCGCGGCCTATTTGGGCAACATCGGCAACGTCACCAGCTTCACCCAGAGTTTCGGCACCGGCAACTATGCGGTGAAGGACACGCTGACGTCGGTATTCGTCCAAGACAACTTCCACGCCACCCCGAACCTGACGCTCAATCTCGGCGCCCGATACGAACGGCAATCCTTCACCCAGGCGCGGAAGAACTTCGCGCCCCGCCTGGGTTTTGCCTACAGCCCCCGGCCGCGCACGGCGGTGCGCGGCGGTTACGGAATTTTCTACTCCCCGATTCACGACAACGTGGATGCCGACTTCACGCTCAGCGGCCCCACGGGTGTTTTCAATTTCACCGCCACTCCGGGCCAGCCCGGCTTCCCGGCGACGCTCGCGCCCTGGCCGTCGTTCCCGAGCGGAGCGAGCGTGCCGCGTGAGAGCCTGATCTTGCAGCCCGGCCGGGCGAGCTATTACGACCAATTCCTGCCCACCTCGGTGCTGGAAGGCTATCCCAACGCACTGCTCAATCCCTATTCAGAGCAGTGGTCGCTGGGCCTGGAGCAGGGCTTTGGCCGCACCTGGACGGTGAGCGCCGATTATATCGGCAATCACACCATGCGGATTGATCGCGAACTCGACATTGATGCGCCGCCCGCCTTCATTCGCACCGCCCAGAACCAATGGCGCGGCGTCACCAACGAGGCCGACGGCTCGCTCACCTGCAATGCCACCGGCCAGGCCAAACTGTCCGCCGCGCAGGCCTCCAGTTGCGCCGCCGCCGCCGCCAATGCCGCGCGGCCGCTGTGGGTTTACGACGCGGCCCACGGCATCACGCCCGCCTACGACGTCGTGGAAGCCGAGCTGAATGACGGCGATTCCTGGTACGACGCGCTCGAGGTCAACCTCAACCATACCTTCTCGCACCATCTGCAGATGCTGGCCAGCTACACCTGGTCGCACGCGCTCGACACCGTGGATGCCGACGCCACCGCGCAAAGCCCCAACAATCCCACGGTTACCGGGAACGAGGAGAAGGGAAATACGCTGTGGAACCAACCGCAGCGCTTCGTGCTGAGCGGCAGCTACACGGCGCCGTTCCGGATCAGCGTGGGCGGGATCGCAACTCTCGGCAGCGGCTTGCAATACAACCTCTCCACCGGCACCGCCAATGGCGGCGACACGCGCCAGGAGACGGACCGGCCCGTGGTCAACGGCGTAGTGCTGGCGCGCAACAGCGGCCGGGGCAATGCCATCTATCACTTCGATCCCTTCATCGAGCGCCCCTTCCAGATTGGCGAGCGGATGCAGTTGCGGGTGCGGGCGGAGTCGTTCAACGTCTTCAACCACCCCAATTTCGTCAGCTACAACGGCACCTACGGAAATGGCGGGACGGCACCGGCCGGGCTGGGCTCGCCCAGCTTCGGCCTCAGCAGCCAGCTCACGCCGCGCGAGTTCCAGTTCTCGCTGGCGCTCAGCTTTTAGCGCGAGGCCACAAATGTATGGTGGTATGGTAGTGTGTATCCGTGACGGTCAAAGTCACCTTTACGCTGGATGAGGTAACGATCAGGCGGCTGGAGCGCGCGGCCGCCCGCGCGGGAAGGCCCAAGAGCGCCATTTTGCGAGAGGCCATCCGGGATTTCGAGGCCAACACCGACCGGCTGAGTGAGGCCGAGCGCGACCGCATGCTTGCCGCGCTCGATAGGATGCAAGCGCAGGGGCCGTCGCGGCCGCGGGCGGAGGTGGACGCTGAGTTGCGCGAACTCAGGGCCGTGCGCCGTTTGAGCGGCCGCGCGCATCCGCATGATCCTGCTTGACACCTCCGTTCTGGTAACAGCCATGTGTGGCGACGCCCCGATCCGGGCGCAGCTTCGGGCGTTGATCGAAAGTCGTGAGGTACTGGCGCTGAGCGCGCTGGTGCTCTACGAATATCTGCGCGGTCCGCGCTCGGACGCTGAGCTTGCCGCACTGTGGGATGTATTTCCGCCGGAGGCGGTGTTGCCGTTTGTCGCCCAAGACGCCGTGGTGGCGGCGGGCCTTTACCGGCAACTGCCTCGTGCCCGCTCGCGGGCGGCCGACATCGCGATTGCGGCCTGAGCCCTGCGCCGCGACGCCCAGCTATGGACGCTGAATGCGGGCGATTTCGCCGACATTCCGGAGCTGAAGCTCCTGCAACGCTCAGCTCTGTGATGCAGGCGCTCGGGCTTGCGCGCGCTTGAGCCGCACCGCTTGCCAGAAGTACCAACTGGCGACGCTGCGCCACGGGCGCCAGGCGTCGCCGGCCTTGGCGAGCTCGCGCGGGGTGGGCAGGCGGCGCTTGCGGTAGGCGAGCTGATAGCCCTGCTGCACGCCGTAGTCGTGGATCGGCAGCACGTCGGGCCGGCCCAACCGGAAAATCAGCATCATTTGCACCGTCCAGGGACCGACGCCGCGAACCTGGGTGAAACGGGTGATGATTGCTTCGTCGGGCAACTCGGCGATCTCGTGCCAGCCGCACACCACGCCGCTCTCGGTCTTGGCCGCCAACTCGCGGACAGCGGCGAGTTTCTGCCGGGACAGGCCGGTGGCGCGCAAGGCGTCGTCGGATGCCCGCAGCACCTGGGCGGGCGTCGGGGGCGCCCACTGGCCGATCTGGGTTTCGATGCGAGCCAGGATCGCTCGTGCGGCGGTGCCGTGGAGCTGCTGGAAGACGATGGCGCGCAGTAGCGCGTGGAACGGCTCGGCGTGGGTCTCCATCGGCATGCGGAAGCGGCCCACGCGCGCCACCAGCGCCTCCATGTGGGGATGCGATGCGCGCAGATGGCGCACGGCGCGGCGGTGATCAAAAGGATAGGGTTGGGCAGTGCTGCCGGACATGGGACAATCGTAGCGTATGCCCGACCCCGCCGGCCCCACCGAACTTAAAGGCAAGGTGGCCGTCATCACCGGCGCATCGAGCGGCATCGGCGCGGCGGTGGCGCGCGAGTTGGCCGGCGCGGGGATCAAGCTGGTGCTCACCGCCCGTCGCGAGGATAAGCTCAAGGCGCTGGCGGCGAAGATGAAGCAGGCGGCCATTCTCGCCGGCGACATCACCGATCCGGCACTGACGCCGAAACTGTTCAAGTTGGCCCAAAGTCAATTCGGCGGTTGCGACATCGTGGTGAACAACGCCGGCGAGCTCACCGCGGCGCCCATCGAGCTCGCCGATCTGAAGGCCATTGATCACATGGTCGCGGTTAATGTGGCGGCGGCGTTTCGCGTGGCTTATGCCGCGGTCAAACTGTTCAAGCAGCAAGAGCGCGGGCACCTGGTGAACATCTCGAGCGTGCTCGCCACCCGCGTGCGCCTGATGGCGGGCGCCTATAGCGGCACCAAGCACGCGCTGGCTGCCCTGGGCGAGGCTCTGCGCATGGAGCTCTCGGGAACCCGCGTCCGGGTTTCGGCCATCGAGCCCGGGCTGGTGATGACCGAGCTGCATGACCGCCAACCCGTCCATCCGCGCGACGAGTTCGGCGTTCAGCAGGCGCTCGAGCCGGCGGATGTCGCCCGTTGCGTACGCTTTGCCCTGGAG
>JBOGKJ010000030.1:0-19370 GCA_050745565.1 Terriglobales bacterium
GCCCCACACTGTGTGGGGCGTGGCGCCGACCGCCGGCTGGCCGCGCCAATGTTGCCCCTATCGAAGTCTTGCAGTTCACGGGCCAGCAGCGAGGGCCGCCAACCTTCACGCCCCCAAGAACGGCGCAGCCGCGGATTTCAGGACGCCCTCCCGCTGCCAGCCCAGTGCGCCAGCGCGACGGGGGCCGGGACGCGAGGGCTCACTCGTAGCGCAGGGCGACGAGCGGATCCACGCGGGTGGCGCGGCGGGCGGGGATCCAGCAGGCGGCGAGGCCGATGACGAGCAGCAGAGCGCCGACGGCGGCGAGCGTCGTCGCGTCGGTGGCGCTGAGGCCATAAAGCATGGTGGTGAGATAACGCGTGACGCCGAGGGCGCCGGCAACGCCGATCGCGAGGCCCAAAGCGGCGAGCGTGGCGCCGAGGCCGACGACCATGCGCAGCACGTCGCCGCGCTCGGCGCCCAGCGCCATGCGGATGCCGATTTCGCGCGTGCGGCGCGTGACCTCCTGCGCCAGCAGGCCATAGAGGCCAATGGCGGCGAGCAGCAGCGCCAGTCCGCCAAAGCAGCTGGCGAGACCCGCCATCAGGCGCTCGCGGAACAGTAGTTGGTCAACGTTCGCGGTCTGGGTCGAGACCTGGAACAGCGGCAGCGCCGGGTCAATCGTGCGCAGGACGGCGCGCACGCCGGAGAGCGCCGCCATGGGATCGCCGGCAGTGCGGACCTCGAAGGTGGCGAAGCCTTCGGCGGATGGAATGTAGGTGGTGGGATCAATCGCGCTGCGGAGGTCGTTGTACTTGGCGTTGCCGACCACACCGACGATGCGCCAACCGCCGCTCGACCCGTTATCGCCGACACCGAAGACGCGGCCGACGGGATTGCCGGCGCCGAGGTACTGGTGGACAAACATCGCGTTGACGATGATGGCGCGCGGCGGTCCGGGCGGCTGCTTGCCCCCGGGCTTGGCGGCGGCGGCCGCGGCGGGCTCAGGCTCGGGGACGAAGTCGCCGGGCATGAAGCCGCGGCCGAGCAGGAGGGGCATTTTCATGGTGCCGAAGAAGCTGAGCCCGATGGGCAGCACGTCGGCGTCGCGGTCCTTGCCGCCGGGGGTGATCTTGTAGCCGGTGGAGGAGAGATCGCCGGAGAGCAGCGGGGATTCGGAGTAGCTGACGCCGGTGACGCCGGGCAGGGCGGCGAGGCGGCGCTGCATTTGCTCGTAGAGCTGAATGACGCGCTCGCCCTTGTAGCCGATCAGCTCGGGCTCGACCGAGAACAGCAGCAGTTGGCTGGTATTGAAACCCGGCGCGACGTTGCGCAGATTTTGCAGCGTGCGCACCAGCAGGCCGGCCCCAACCAGCACCACCATGCAGAGTGCGACCTGGGCGACGACGAGCGCGTTGCCGAGGTGGAGGAAGCGGTGACGGCGGGCGCCAGTGGCGCTGGAGTTGCCGACCGCGTCCTTAAGGGCGGCGTTAAGGTCCGAGCGCGCGCCGCGCAGGCCGGGGGCGAGACCGAAGAGCAGGCCAGTGACAACCGTGGCAGCGAAGGTGAAGGCCAGCACGCGCAGGTCGAGCGCGGGCCGCATGCCGAAGCTTCCATAGTAGGAGCCGGCGTTCATGACGGCCACCAACGCGTTGGCGACGACCCAGGCTAAGGCGAGGCCGAGCGCGCCGCCGATCAGCGCCAGCAGCAGGCTCTCGGTCATCAACTGCCGCAGGATGCGGCCACCGGAGGCGCCGAGGGCGCGGCGCAGCGCCAGCTCCTTCTGCCGCACGGCGGCGCGGCCGAGCAGGAGGCCGGCGACGTTGGCACAGGCGAGAAGCAGGATAAAGCCCACCGCCCACATCAGCACTTCAACCGGCTGGCGGTATTGGCCGCGCACACCGCGAAGCGCAGTTTGCGCGACGTCGAGAGTGGCTTTAGGGTCGTCCGCTGGCTTGCCGATGGGCGATGGGCCGGCCAGAATCGAGTTGCGGAACACGCCGTTGACTTCCGCCGCCGCCTGGCCCGCCGGCACGCCCGGCCGCACGCGCGCGAACAGCACCAGCCAGACGTCTGTCGCCCCGAACCGGCGCGGGCTCCAGTCCGGCGAAAGTCGGGGCAGCGCCGCCAGCGGCAGCCAGCCGTTAAAGACCCGGCCGGGCGTGAGGCCGGAAAAGCTGCGGTCGGCGACGCCGGCGATGGTGACGGGAACATTGTTTAGGTCCACGGATTGGCCGATGACAGCCGGCGAGCCGGCGAACTCGCTCTGCCAGTAGTCGTAGCTGAGCACGACGGCGATGGGCGCGCCGGGCTGATCGTCCGAGGGTGCGAGAAGACGCCCGGCGGCGGCGCCCACGCCCACGGTCGAGAAGTAATTTCCTGCCACCGACTGCAGGCGCGCGATGCTGGCCTGACCGTGGCCGCTGAGGTTATAGGCGTTGGCTCCGGCCGAAGCGGTGACCGAGGTCAGGCTGTGGGCGTGCGCCTGAAGCTGCTGGTAGAAAGGCCAGGAGACCGAGCAGCCCGAGGCAAAATGATTGCGGTAACGCCCCAGGCAGTCGCCGTAACTCGAGACGCCATGATACGGACTGGTGCGGGCTGACCAATCCACCAGGTAGAGATGCTGGGGATCGTGCACCGGCAGCGGCGCCAGCAGCAGCGCGTCCATCAGGCTGAAGATGGCGGTGTTGGCGCCGATGGCGAGCGCCAGCGTCAGGATGATGACGGCGCTGAGCGAGCGGTGGCGGCGCAGCACGCGCAGGGCATAGCGTAGGTCCTGGGCCAGGGTGGAAAGCATATACGTCGCCTAGGTTCTAAATACCGCCGCTCCTGGAAAAAGTTTCAACTTTTGCGGCGCGGCCGCCCTTCTCTGGACGCCCTCCCGTTGTCCCCACCCCAAAGCGCTCGCGCCTTGGGGGCCCCGGGGGGTCGGACTGCACCCGAAATTCGCTTGGCGGCAACGCGCGCCCCATGTGCTCGGTGAACGCGCCGCCGGCGCTTCCAACCGTCGAAGTTGCCTCGTCAGGAGTACATCTGCCACAGATAAAAGGGGTTGCCGTCGGGGTCGTGGAAGTGGGCGAAGGTGCCACCGGATTGGTCGCGCTCAATCTCGCCGAAGGGATGAAGGCCGTGGCTGGCGAGGTGCTCAAGCGCGCCCTCGATTTTGCCCTCGATCTCGAGCCCGAGCATGACGCTGCCCCGGGTTCCGGGAGGCGGAGCTTTGGGCGAGGCCGGATGCAGTCCGATAGTAAGGCCCTTGCCGGCTTCGACCGAAGCCCAGTGGTCGCCGTAACGTTCGGCGAGCTTCAAGCCGAGCACCTCGGTGTAAAACGTGACCGCGCGGTCCATGTTGGAGACGAAGACGGTGGCATTGCCTCCGGTGATCATGACGAAAGCCTCCCCGGGCAGATATTAGAGCAAAAACGGCATTGGCGCAGCAAGCGGTGGGCAGGGACGTGTGGCTTTGCTGGTTGCAAAGCCCCCGGGCACTAACGTCGGGCGCCGCGTTCGCGCCCGGCGCGGCCCGTCAAGCAACCCGCCCCAGCCACTGCAACTGGTCTGCCTCATTGGGTATCGATCTGCTCGGGTATTTTGACGATGCCTCCCGCCTCGGCCTGCCCGGGGTGCCGCGCCTGGGCTGCCTCCAGGATCTGTCGCAGTCTGTCCGCCGCGTGCCAGTGGACACCGTCTATATCTCCCTCGAGCACCCCGACGACCCCCAACTGCCGGGCGTCTTGGAAGAGCTCTATAGTTGCGCGGCCTCGGTTCGGCTGATCCCGAACCTGTTTGCATTTGACCTGTTGCAATCGGAGCTACAAAGCGTTGGCGGCATCCCGGTGATGGCCCTAGGCAGCGATGCCATCGGCGATGTGGGCCGGCTCGCCAAGCGCGGCCTCGACGTCGTGGTCGCCGCAGTTACCCTCGTGCTCGCTTCCCCGCTCATGGCCGCGCTCGCCCTCGCCATCAAAGCCGACTCCCCCGGCCCGGTCATCTTCCGCCAGTTGCGCTACGGCCTGAATGGCGAGGAAATCGAAGTCTGGAAGTTCCGCTCGATGCGCACGCTCGAAAATTTCCGCGGGCATTCGCAACAGGCCCAGCGTGAGGATCGCCGCGTCACCCGCGTCGGCTTCTGGATGCGGCGCGCTTCCCTGGACGAATTGCCCCAGCTCTGGAACGTGCTGTGTGGACGCATGAGCCTGGTCGGGCCCCGGCCCCACGCCGTCGCCCACAATGAATTCTATCGCGCGAAGATTCGCGGCTACATGCTGCGGCACAAGGTCCGTCCTGGCATGACCGGCTGGGCCCAGGTGAATGGGCTGCGCGGCGAAACCGAAACCCTGGAAAAAATGCAACGCCGGCTCGACTACGATATGGAGTACGTGCGTCGCTGGTCGCTCCTGCTCGACATCTGGATCCTGCTGCGCACCATCCCCTCACTGTTGTCGAATCGCAACGCCTACTGATCCAGGCAACTTGGATGGGTGAAAGCGCCAGTGGCGCCTTCACCGAGCCGAGCGGGCGCGCGTGGCCGCCAAGCCAATTCCGGCCGCAGCCCGACCAGCGCCGGGGCCCCCGGCGCGCCGGCGCGCTGGGATGGCAACGGAACGGCGTCAGGAAAAGAGCGGCCGCGCCGCCAACGACAACACCGCGGGCACCGACAAACTCGCAAAACGCCGCCAGCCACCGGCAACTAATGTGACTCCTAACCTCATCCAAGCTATATCTGGAGGTCACCCTTTATGCAGTCCGCACCATCCGCGTTCAGTCCGACTCAAGGCCAGCGCCGTCTGCGCGATCTGCTCGTCGCCCGGCCAAGCTGGCAAAGCATGACCGAGGTCTGCAAGTCCGCCGCCGTCAGCACCTCCAGCTACTACGTCTGGTGCCACGATCAGCGCTTCTGCGAATGGCTCCTCGCCGACTGGTCCCGCGCCATGCTCATGGAGGGCATGCACTCCCTCAACGTCGCCCGCGCCATGATGTCGCAATCGCCACAATACCTCCGCATCATCGTTAAATTGCTCTTCGACCCCCGCGGCCTCGCCGGCCTCCAGGCCTGGCGCAACGCCGCCACCGGCGTCCAGCCCGATTTCGAGCCGGCTCAACCACTTGCCGGCGAAAACTGGACAATGACGCAATCCCCAACCGGCGCCGCTCCGCCCCCCCCCACCGATCGCCCCGCCCCAGCGCCCGCCCCGCCGCGCCCCAACCGCGCCTACGCCCGCATCAGCCGCACCTGCCCCGAGCCACCGCCCCATCCCGCCACCGCCCTCCTCCACCTAACCCGCGCCGTGCGCTCCCTCAAAAACCTCTCCGCACCAACCTCCGCCCACGCTTGCCAACGCCGGCGCACCGCCCACGCGGCCGGGTCCAGGGCGCATCCGCCCAACCACGCCGCCGATCCGGCCGAGGCAACGCGGACGGGTGAAGGCGCCGGTGGCGCGTGCACCGAGCAGAGCGGGCGCCCGTTGCCGCCAAGCGCATTCCGGCCGCAGCTCGACCCTCGAGGCGCTGGCGCCTCGGGGCGGGAGCATCGGGAGGGCGTCCGGAGCAGGGCGGCCGCGCCGCCGCCGCCCGCCTACACCCCACCCACCGACCCACCGCCGGCAGCGGCCCCGAGCCCGGTTCAGAAGGAGGCGGCGCGCACCCGCCCGGCCCAGTGCCTGCGCCCGACCGCGGCGGCACCGAAAATACACGCCCAAATTACGGCCCGCGGCCGCCGGTCGGAAACTCCCGGCTTTGAGCCCGGCGCCCAAACCCGCGGCGAACCCGCCTGCGCTTCACCCACGTGGTCGCACCGGCCCACCGCCGGTCACGCACCACCCCCGCCCCTCCCCCGCGCCCAAGGCTTCCCCGCGCGCGAGCGAGCCCCCGGCCGCTGCCGTCCCGGGTCCGTTCGGGTACAATTTGACGAAACCTCGCCGTCCGGGAAATTCAAGCGATGGAACAATGGCTGATCACGGGTGGGGCCGGCTTCATTGGCTCCGCCTTCCTGCGGCTGCTGCTGGCCGAGCGCCGCGACCTCGAGGTCGTCAACCTCGATGCGCTCGCCTACTCCGGCCGGCGCGAAAACGTGGCCGAGCTCGAATCCGACCCGCGGTACCGGTTTATTGACGCGGACGTGGCCGATGCCCCCGCCATCCAGCGCATCGTCGCCAACGTCCGCCCCCGCGTCCTAGTCCACCTCGCCGCCGAATCCCACGTGGACCGGAGCATCGTTGCCGCCGACGCCTTCGTCCGCACCAACGTGCTCGGCACCCAGGTGCTGCTCGACGCCGCCCGGCGCTGGGGCGTCGAGTGCTTCCTCTATGTCTCCACCGATGAGGTTTATGGCAGTCTCGGCGCGGTGGGGCGCTTTGACGAGTCCTCCCCGCTCGCCCCCAACTCCCCGTATGCCGCGTCCAAGGCGGCCGGCGGCCTGCTGGTGCGTGCCGCCGCGCACACCCACGGCCTGCACGCGGTCATCACCCGCGGCTCCAACACCTACGGCCCCCGCCAGTTCCCGGAGAAGCTCATTCCGGTGGCGATTGCGCACGCGCTGCAGGACCGCCCGGTGCCGCTCTACGGCGACGGCCGCCAGATCCGCAATTGGCTGCATGTGGACGATCACTGCCGCGGCATCCTGGCCGCCGTCGAGCGCGGACTGCCCGGCGCCGTCTACAATCTCGGCGGCGAGGATGAAATGGAAAACCACCGCCTCATCGCCATCCTGCTCAAGCTGCTGGGCAAACCAGCAACCCTTGTGACCTCCGTCCCCGACCGCCCCGGCCACGACCGCCGCTACGCCCTCGATTCCTCATTGGCCGGCGGCCAGCTCGGCTGGCGGCCCCGCGTCCCGCTGGCCCCGGGCTTGGCCGCCACCGTCGCCTGGTACCAGGCGCAGCGCGACTGGCTGACCAGCGCCCTCGCCCCCGAGGCGGCCTCCCGCCCATGAGCGCCCCCGGCATGTCCGCCCATCCCCTGCCCGGTCCCGGCACCCCGCTCGCCCTCGCCGTGGCCCCCGCTCCCGGCCGCGGCGCCCTCATCGCCTCCCCGGACGACCCCGCCCTCATTGCCGGCGTCGAAATCGTCGCCGCCCTCCTCTGGCCCGACGATCGCGGCCGGTTCACCGAGCTGTTTCGCTTCGACCGCGCCGAGGCCGCCGGATGGGCCCGCGGCTTCCACCCCCGCGCCCAGATCTCGGCTTCCTTCTCCTACCCGGGCGTCATCAAGGCCGTCCACTATCACCGCCGCCAAACCGATCTGTGGGCCCCGCTGCGCGGCGAACTTCAAATCGCGCTCTTCGATCTCCGCCTGCAGTCGCCCACCTTTGGCGCCCTCAATACCGTCTTCGCGGGCGAGTCCCGGCCCTGGCGCCTGCGTATTCCGCCCGGCGTTGGCCATGGCTACAAGGTGTTGGGCGCCGAACCGGGCCTGATCATCTATGCCGCCGATGGCTTCTACGATCCCGCCGACCAGGGCCGCATCGCCCACGACGATGCTGCCCTCAACTACGATTGGCAGTTGCGCCACGGATAGCTGCACGCCATGAAGGGGATCATTCTTGCCGGTGGCCTGGGTTCGCGGCTGCAACCGCTCACCACCATCACCAACAAGCATCTGCTGCCGGTCTATGACCGCCCCATGGTCTGGTTCGCGATCGAGACGCTGGTGGCCGCCGGCATTGCCGACATCCTGCTGGTCACCGGCGGCGAGCACGCCGGCGACTTCCTCCGCCTGCTGGAAAACGGCGAAGCCTTCGGCTGCGGCCTGCGTTACGCCTACCAGCGGGGCGAGGGCGGCATTGCCGCCGCCCTCGCCCTGGCCCGCGACTTTGCCGCCGGCTCGCCCCTCGCCGTCCTGCTGGGCGACAACCTCTTCGAGCATGGCGTCGCCGCCGCCGCCGCCGAGTTCGCCCGCCAGCCGCGCGGCGCCCGCCTGCTGCTCAAGCAGGTGCCCGACCCCGAGCGCTTCGGCGTGCCCGTCTTCGATCCCGCCGGCCGCATCCTCCGCATCGAGGAGAAGCCCGCCCGTCCGGCTTCCGGCTACGCCGTCGCCGGCTGCTACTTTTACGACGACTCGGTCTTCGACAAAATCGCCCGCTGCCGCCCCTCCGGCCGCCGCGAGTTGGAAATCACCGACGTCAACAATCTCTACCTCGCCGAGGGCGCGCTCGAATACTCGCTGGTCGAAGGCTGGTGGTGCGACGCCGGCACCTTCGACTCCCTCCACCGTGCCAGCGGCCTGATCGAACGCCAGCGCCGCGCTGCCCCCGCGCCCGAACCCGAAAACAACCCGGTCGCGCCCCGCCGCCGCGCCGGCCCCCGCGGCCACAAGGAAGCGGCCGAGCACAAGCGGGACGCGCGGCATCGCCGCGCCGGGGCCCGCGCCATGGAAGTCCGCGGAGCCCCGGCTTGGGGCACCGGGCTCCCAAGCCGCGGCGAGCACAAGCGGGACGCGCGGCACCGCCGCGCCGAGTCTCGCGCCAAGGAAGGCCCCCGCGCCGAGGAAGTCCGCGGAGCCCCGGCTTGGGGCACCGGGCCCACGAGCCGGGGCGAGCATAAGCGGGACGCGCGGCGCAGCCGCGCTGGGGCCCGCGCCAAAAAATGACGCCCCGCATCCTCATCACCGGCGCCGCCGGCCTCATCGGCTCCGCCCTGGCGCGCCTGCTGGCGCCACAGTCCGCGCTCTATGTGGTCGAGGCGCTCGGCGCCGATCAGCGCTGGACCCACCTCGCCGGCCTCGACCTCGCCGGCTTCTGGCCGCGCGAGGCGTTTCTTGCCGGGCTCGAGACCCGCCCCGCCCGGCTGCCCCGTTTCGACGCCATCATTCACCTGGGCGCGTCCACTTCGACCACCGAGACCGATCTCGACGCCGTGATGCGCAACAACTTCGCCTTCACCGAGGCGCTGGCGCGCTGGGCGCTCAATCGCGGCATTCGCTTCCTCTACGCCTCCAGCGCGGCCACCTACGGCGCCGGCGAGCAGGGCTACGCCGACGACCCGGCGACGCTGCCGCGCCTCCGCCCCCTCAACCCGTACGCCTTCTCGAAACATGCCTTCGATCTCTGGGCCCTGCGCCACGGCGCTTTTGCCGGCCCCGGCGCCATCACCGGCCTGAAATACTTCAACATCTTCGGCCCGCGCGAGGAGCATAAGGGCGAGATGCGCAGCATGGTCCTGAAAGCGTTCGAGCAGATCCAGTCCGCCGGCGCCGTCCGCCTGTTCCGCTCCCACCGCCCCGAGTTCGCCGATGGTGATCAGCGCCGCGACTTCCTCCACGTGGACGATGCCGCCGCCATCACCGCCTGGTTTCTCGAGCATCCCGAGGCCACCGGGATCTTCAACGTTGGCAGCGGCGTCGCCCGTACCTGGAACGACCTCGCCCGCGCCGCCTTTGGCGCCCTCGGCCTGCCGCCGCGGATCGAGTTCATCGAGATGCCCGCCGCCATCCGCGCCGCCTACCAGTACGACACCCGCGCCGACCTGACCCGCCTGCGCGCCGCCGGCTGTCAGCTTCCCGCCCGCTCGCTGGAGCAGGGCGTGCGCGACTACGCCGCCGCGCTCCGGCCTCGCGCCGCCCTCCGCCCATGACCCCCGCGCCCGACACCGCAATCCTGTGTGGCGGTCAGGGTACCCGGCTCCGCGCCGTGCTCGGCGATCTGCCCAAGCCCATGGCCGCGCTCGGTGGCCGCCCGCTGCTGGAATCGCTGGTGCGCTGGGCCGCCGCCGCCGGCTCGACGCGCGTGGTGCTCTGCGCCGGCGTTGGCGCCAGCCATATCCGCGAGCACTTCACCCATCGCGACTGGGGGGCCGAGGTTGTGATCTCGGTCGAGCCCGAGCCCCTCGGCACCGGCGGCGCCCTGCGCCTGGCGCTGCCGATGCTGCGCTCGCCCGCCGTGCTCGTGCTCAATGGCGACAGTTTCCTGCCCGCCTTCCACCTCGCCGCGCTGTTGGGCGCGCCCGCCCACCACGCGGCCGGAACGCTGGTCGTGGTGCCCGCCTCGGGGCGGGACGACGCCGGCCGCATCCGCCTTGACGGCGCGGGCCGCATCACCGCCTTCGAGGAAAAACTCCCCTCCTCCCTCGCCGCCTCCGCCGCCACCTTCCTCAACGCCGGCGTATATTTGTTCCAGCGCACCTTGCTGGAGTCCATTCCGGCGCAGGGATCCGTCTCGCTGGAACGCGAGCTGCTGCCCGCCTGGATTGGCGCCGGCCTCGCCGCCCTGGTCCACAACGGCGAGTTGGTGGACATCGGCACCCCGGCCCGCTTCGAAACCGCCCAAACTGGATCGCCATGGCCCGCGCTCAACTAAACCGTGCCCGCCTCCAGCGCTGGCTCAAGCGCATGGCCGGCAAGCGTGTCGGCGTCATCGGCGACAGCATGCTGGACGCGTTCCTGTGGGGCGATGCCACCCGCATCTCGCCCGAAGCGCCCGTGCCTGTCGTCCTGGTCACGCGCCAGACCCTGTCGCTCGGCGGCGCCGCCAATGTCGCCGCCAACGTGGCCGCGCTCGGCGGCCGCCCGCTGCTGTTTTCCGCCGTCGGCGCCGACCGCGCCGGCGCGCGCCTCGCCCGCCTGCTCGAAACGGACGGCATCGAATCCGGCGCCTTGCTGGCGCTCGCCGCCCGCCCCACCACGGTGAAACACCGGGTGTTCGCCCGCAACAAGCACCTGCTGCGCTTCGATCACGAGCGCGCCGAACCGCTCCCGCCCGAGGCCGAACGCCTGCTGCTGGCCGCGCTCCAGCGCGCCGCCGCGACCCTCGACGCCGTGATCGTCAGCGACTACGCCAAGGGCTGCATCACCCCCGCCCTCGCGCGCGGCGTCGCCCGCATCTGCAAACGCCATTGCCTGCCCTGGTGCGTCGATCCCAAACGCGCCGACATCCGCCATGGCGCCACCGTGCTCAAGCCCAACCTCGCCGAGCTGGCTCTGCTCGCCGGCGCCAGCCTGCGCACCGACGCCGACGTGCGCGCCGCCGCCGCGCGCGTGCTGCGGCGTCAGCGCTGCCAGCACTTGCTGGTCACCCGCGGCCACCAGGGCATGTGGCTGTTCGGCGCCGATGGTTCCGACCACCGCCTCAACAGCTCCGGCCACGCCGTGGCCGACGTCACCGGCGCCGGCGACACCGTCAACGCCGCGCTCGGCCTCGGCCTCGCCGCCGGCCTCACGCCCGCCCAGGCGGCCGCGGTCGCCAACCTCGCCGGCAGCTTTGTGGTCAGTCTGCCGGGCACGGCGGTGGCGCGGGCGCAGGATCTGCTGGCCATGCTCTGAGCCGCCCCCGCCGGAACGGCGCCTCGCTTTTGGTAAACTGAGAGGGCTTTGGCGGCGTAGCTCAGGTGGTTAGAGCGAGGGTCTCATAATCCCTAGGCCAGTGGTTCGAGTCCACTCGCCGCCACCAAACCCGCTTCGCTTATGGATCAGCTCTTCGCGGCCAACTTCGAACGCGCCGCCGCCATCCAGCGCGCCACTCTCGCCGCCCTGGAGCCGGCGCTGCAGCAGGCCGCCGACGCCCTCGTCGGCTGCTATCGCGCCGGCGGCAAGGCCCTGTTCTGCGGCAATGGCGGCAGCGCCGCCGATGCTCAGCACCTCGCGGCCGAGTTCGTCGGCCGCTACCTCAGCGAGCGCCGCCCGCTCCCCGCGCTCGCCCTGCACGCCAACGCCAGCGCCCTGACCGCCATCGGCAACGACTACGGCTACGAACAGTCGTTTGCGCGGCCACTCCAGGCGCTCGCCCGCCCCGGCGACGTGCTGGTCGCCCTCAGCACCTCTGGCAACTCCGCCAACGTGGTGGCGGCGCTCGAGCGTGCGCGTTCGCTCGGCCTCGCCACCATCGGGCTCACCGGCGAAGGCGGCGGCAAAATCGGCGGCTGCTGCGACATCCTGCTGGCCGTCGCCAGCCGCGAAACGCCCCGCATCCAGGAGTGTCACATCCTCATCGGTCACTGCCTCTGCCAGGCGGTCGAGCAGGCGCTGTTTGGCTAGCGTGCCGTCACGCCGCTTCCTTATCCTCGGCGCCTCCGGCCAGCTTGGCCAGGCGTTCCTGCGTCAACTCGGCGACCGCGCCGAGCCCTGGCTCCGCAGCAGTTGCGACCTCGCCCGGCCCGAAGCCATCGCCCTGCCGGAATGGCGCCCGGCAGCCATCATCAACTGCGCCGCGTTCAACGACGTGGATGGCGCCGAGGCCGACCACCGCGACCTGGCCATGGCGGTGAACGCTGAAGGCCCGGCGCGGCTCGCCCGCCTGGCCGCGGATCGCGCCATCCCGCTGCTGCATTTCTCCACCGACTACGTTTTTGGCGGCGACGCGCTCGACCGCCCGCGCATCGAGACCGACCCGCCGGCGCCGGTCAGTCACTACGGCCGCAGCAAGCTGGCCGGCGAACGCGCTGTGCTCGCAATCGGCGGAGCCGCGCTGGTCGTCCGCGTGGCGCATCTCTACGGCGGCGACTCGCTTGCGGCCGGACGCGTCAACCTCGTCCGCCGCTGGCTCGAGCGCGCCCACCGCGGCGAGCCGCTGCTCGTCACTCGCGGCCAGCATCTGAACCCCACCGCGGTCGGCCCGCTGGTCTCCGCCTGCCGGCAGTTGCTCGCCGATGGCGCGGCCGGCCTCTACCACCTCGCCGGCGCCGGCGGCTGCACCGCCGAGGAATTTGCCACCGCGCTATTGCGCCTGGCCGGCGTGACCACCGCGATCCGCCTAGTCGAGCGCGACGACCGCCCTGCCCCCCGCGCCCGCTTCACCGTGCTGGAAAACCGCCGCTGGAACCACGAAGGCCGCCCGCCCCTGCCCCCCTGGCCTGTCTCCCTCACGACCTACGTCAACTCCCTTCGCTAGCCCAAAATCACAGATGCCGCAGCCGTGGCGCGGGTCGCCGACCCGCGCGTCGGCCGCCGGTCGGCGCCACGCCGCAGTTCGGGTAGCTACAGCAACTGTGAACCTGCTATAAGGCCAGGCGAATCATCCAGCCAGTCCCATGCCCAGCCGCGCCAGGCGCCCGATGGTCGCCGCCACCTGGGCGGGCGTGGCCTGGGCGCACAGTCGCGCCGCGGGGCGCTCGGCGCCGGCCGCGAGCGGCCCGGCCCAGCTTCCGCCTTCGGCTTCGATGGCCGCCGCCAGCTCGGCGCCGTGCAGGCGGGGGCCACACAGCAGGAGGGTGCCGGGGACTTGGCGCCCGATGGCCGCCAACAGGTTGCGGGCGCGCAACTGGCCCTGCTCGAAAAAAAACGGGCTGTAGATCTGCACCAGCCGCGCCCCGGGCCGGCGCGCGGCGAGAGTGGCCGCGAGCCGCTCCAGTTGCGGGCGTGAGTGGTCGCGGCCGTTGGAAAAATCGAGCAGCACCGGAACCGCCGGGGCGCCGGCGATCTGGCTGAGTGTCGCGCTGGCGGTGGCCAGGGCATCGGCGGCCCGCGACAACTGCTCCGTCCCCGGCCACGCGCACCAGCCCACGGTGGCCGCGCCGGGCAGTTCCGCGATCCAGAGGTCGGCGCACACCCCGCCGGGCGCGGCCGGCTCCAGCAGCGCCCACGCGCGCTGCCAACCCGCGTCCGCCTCCGACAGTACGGCCGCATCGCATTCCTGCGCCAGCAGCGCCAGCATCGCACGTGTCGGCGCTTCGGCCAGCGCCGCCTCGGCTTCGCCCGACGAACCGCCGCGCCCGCGCCGACGCTCCAGCCACAGCCGCTCCCAGGCAGCACGCTGACGCGCCGCCTCGGGCTCGGCCGGCACCACCCAGATGGGCATCGGTTGCAGCGTACCGGCCGGGACCGCTTCGGCCGCATGCAGGGCTTCGGATACGGCAATGCGCACTGCCCGGCTCACGCCACTTCCACCCAGGCGCGCTCGCCGGTGTGCGGCAGCACCTGGCCCACCCGCTGGCCGGGAAAACCGGCCGCCGGCGCCGGCAGGCTGACCAGCAGCCCGCCGCTCGTTTGCGGATCGAAGCACAGGGTGCGCAGATCTTCGGGCACGGTCGAGGCAAAGCTCACGTCGGGGCCGGCAAAGGTGCGATTGTTGACCAGCCCCTGCGACTGATGCTCGCCAACATAGCTGAGCGCCCCGGCGAGCAGCGGCAGCGCCTCCGCTTGCAGTTGCAGCGTGGCGCCGCTGGCGCGCGCCATTTCGCGGGCGTGGCCCATCAGCCCGAACCCGGTAATGTCGGTCGCGGCGTGGGCGCCGGCGCTGAGCGCCGCCTCGGCGGCTTCGCGGTTGATCCGGCGCATGCTGGCAACGGCGGCCTCGACGTCGCCGGCCCGCGCCTGCCCGCGCTTGAGCGCGGTCGTGATCGCCCCGGTGCCCAGCGCCTTGGTCAGGTACAGCACATCGCCGGGCCGCGCCCCGGCGTTGCGCAGCAGCCTCCCGGGATGCACCACGCCCGTCACGCTGTAGCCGAACTTCAGCTCCTGATCCCGCACGCTGTGCCCGCCCCCCAGCACGCACCCCGCCTCCTCCAGCACCTCCTGCCCGCCTTCCAGAATCCGCCGCAGCAGCTCCGGAGGCTCCGCCGGCGGAAACCCCAACACCGAGAGCGCCAGCAGCGGACGCCCGCCCATGGCGTAGACGTCGCTCAGGGCGTTGGCGGCGGCGATGGCGCCAAAATCCTCCGGCCGGTCCACAATCGGCGTGAAAAAATCGAGCGTCCCCACCAGCGCCAGCTCGTCCGTCAGCCGGTACACCGCCGCGTCTTCGCAGCCCTCGAACCCGGTCAGCAGCCGCGGTTCCGGCCGGCAGCGCAACTGCGGCAGCACCGACTCCAGCAGTTGCGGGCTGAGCTTGGCGGCGCACCCACAAGCCGAAGCCATTTCCGTGAGGCGGCGCATGCCTCATTATGCCCGCGCCGGGTGGGCTTTGCTAGAATGCAAGTTGGAGGCGCTTGGAGCCGAGCGGGCGCCCGATGCCGTCGAAACAACCTCGGCCGCCGCCCGGGCAGCCCCAGACAGGGGCGGCGGCACTGCAACGGTGGTCTTATGAAGCCTGAACGTCCACGCGCCATTCGCAATGCGGTGTTTCCCGCCGCCGGGTTGGGCACCCGATTTTTGCCCGCCACCAAGGCCCAGCCCAAGGAGATGCTGCCGCTGGTCGACAAGCCCATCATCCAATATGGGGTTGAGGAGGCGCTGGAAAGCGGCATTGACAACATCCTGATCATCACCGGGCGCGGCAAAGACTCGATCGAAGACCACTTTGACGTCAGCTACGAGCTGGAGCGCATGCTCGAGGCAAAGGGCAAGACCGATTTGCTGGCGGTGGTGCGCGAAGTCAGTGACATGATCCACGTGGCTTACGTGCGCCAGAAGGAGCCGCTGGGGCTCGGTCACGCCGTGCTGGCGGCTGAGAACGTGGTTGGCGACGAGCCGTTTGCGGTGCTGCTGGCCGACGATGTCATTGACTCTCCGGTGCCGGTCATGCGCCAGATGCTGGACGTCTATGAGGCCACCGGCGCCAGCGTGGTCGCCGTGGAGCAGATCCCGGGCGAGGCCATCTGCAGCTACGGCGTGGTGGCCAAGGCCGGCGGCGAGGCGTTTCCGCCCCACCGGTTCCTGGGCCCGGTCTACCGCATTAGCGACGTGGTTGAAAAGCCGCGGCTGGAGAACGCGCCCTCCGACCTGGCCGTGGTGGGCCGCTACATTTTGACCCCGGCGATTTTCCGGCATCTGAAGCAGACCACGCGCGGCGCCGGCGGTGAAATCCAGCTCACCGACGCCATGCGCGCGCTGGCGCAAGAAGAGCCGTTTTACGCCCTGCAGTTCCAGGGCCGCCGCCACGACACCGGCGACAAGCTCGGGTTCCTCCAGGCCACGGTCGAGCTGGCGCTGCAGCGCGAGGATCTGGGCGCGGCCTTCCGCCAGTACCTGCATGGCCTGCAGCTCTAGGCCAAGCCCGCGCCCGCTGGAGCGAAGCTTCTTTTTCCCCGCCGCCGATGTCGTCGCCCCGCGCTTGCTGGGCAAGCTGATCGTCCGCCGCACTCCGGCGGGGGAACAGCGCGCCCGCGTGGTCGAAACCGAAGCCTATACCGGCGCGCTCGACCCGGCCGCCCATGCCTTCCGCGGCCTCACGCCCCGCACCGCGGTGCTGTACGGCGAGCCCGGCCACGCCTATGTCTACTTCATCTACGGCATGCACTGGTGCCTCAACGTCTCCACCCGCCCGGCGGGACAGGCTGGCGGCGTCCTGTTCCGCGCCGCCCAGATCGTGGGCGAGGCGCCCGCCCCGCTCTCCGGCCCCGGCCGCCTCACCCGCGCCCTCGCCATCACCGGCGCGCTCAATGGCTGCGATCTGACCCGCCCCGGGCCCCTCTTCCTGGCTGATGACGGCTGCACGCCGCGCTCGATTGCCGTCACCACCCGGGTCGGCATTCGCCATGCGCGTCATCTGCCCTACCGTTTTTTTGTCGAGGGTGCGCGCGCCGTCACCGCGCCGCGCTCGCCCATCCTGGCCCGCCTCCCGCCGGCGGCGGCGCGGCCGCCCTTTTCAGGACGCCCTTCCGCTGCCACCCCAGCGCGCCAGCGCACCGGGGGCCCCAGTGACGGTCGGGCTGCGGCCGAGACTCGCTCGGCGGCAATTCGCGCCCCCGCTGCTCAGGGCGCGTCCAAGTTGCCTCGTTAAGCGCTTCCCCTCACTTTCCACTTCCCACTTTTCACTTTCCGCTTTTTCCCGCTTTTCCCCTTTCGCTCCCCGCGCTATACTCCGGTTAATCATGGCCACCGAGACTGTCGTTCCCATCGAGCCCCTCGCGCTGTCGGACGGCGGCGTGGATGAATTTGACGCCCTGGAAGAAAAAATCCAGCGCGTCGCCGAGGCGCTCCGTCACTCCCTCGCCGACCGCGACCGCGCCCTGCGCGAGCGCGATGACGCCATGGCCAGCCTGCAGCGCCTGCAGGCGGCTCAGGAAAAGACGCAGAAGGCCCACGCCCAGACCGAGCACGAGCTGGTGGGGCTGCGCAAGGAGCGCCTCGCCATCCGCCAGCGCGTGCAACGCCTGGTGCAGCAGTTGGAGGGAGCGGGTTCCTGAGCGCCAACGCCACCACCCGGGTCAGCATCTACGACCAGGCCTATGCCATCCGCCTGGGCGAGGATCCGGGCAACGCCGCCTACGTGCAGCGGCTGGCCGAACGCGTGGACGCGAAGATGCGCCAGGTGGCGCGCGAAACTCGGCTGGTGGATTCGGTTCGCATTGCGGTGCTCGCCGCGATGAATCTGGCGGACGAGAACGAACTGCTGCACGCTCAGATCGGCACCCTGGAACAGAAGCTCGGCCGGCGCGCGCGCGCCCTCTCCAGCCAGCTTGACGGTCTGCTGGAGCGGGCCCGCTAACCAACGCCGACGGGCATGCGACTCCTGTTCATTGGCGATATTTACGGCCACCCCGGACGCCGGGTGGTGCACGATCATCTGGCCGACCTGGTCGCCACCCGCGGCGTGGACCTCGTCGTTGCCAATGGGGAAAACGCCGCCGCCGGCTTCGGCATCACGCCGCCGCTGGCCCAGGAACTGCTCGACTGCGGCATCGCCGTGCTCACCGGCGGCAACCATAGCTGGGACAAACGCGAAATTCTCGCCTACTGGCAGGCCGGCACCTCCGATGCCCGCCACCCCTCGCACCGCTTGTTGCGCCCCGCCAATTACGGCCGCACGCTGCCGGGCGCCGGCCTGTTTCGCGGGACCACGGCGGCGGGCGAGCCCTGGGCGGTGCTGAACCTGCAGGGGCGGGTGTTCATGACCCCGCTCGATTGCCCCTTCCGCACCGCCGACCGCCTGCTGGCGGAGTTGGAGCCGGACTGCCGCACCATCCTGGTGGACTTCCACGCCGAGGCCACCAGCGAAAAGCAGGCCATGGGATGGTATCTCGACGGCCGCGTGAGCGCCGTCCTCGGCACCCACACCCACGTGCCCACCGCCGACGAGCGCATCCTCCCCGGCGGCACCGCCTTCCAGACCGACGTCGGCATGACCGGCGCCTACGCCGGCGCCATCGGCAGCCGCACCGAGGACGTGCTCCAGCGCCTGCTGGAGGGCTATCCGGCGCGGCTGGAGCCGGCCAGCGGCGATGTCTGGCTCTGCGGCGCCTTCATCGACACCGCCGACGGCAAAGCCACCGCCATCGAGCGGCTGCAGTTGCGCAAGACGGACTAGCGCGGCGCGTGGCCGCGCCGCGAGTGGCGAGTGGCTAGTGGCTAGTGAAAGGCTCAGCGCCCGGGCCGCTGGTCGGGTTCTCGGCGCACCCTGCCCGCGATGGCAGAGCGCAGACCGGCGCCGCCTTCCGTGGGGCGGGGCGCCGACCCGCGCGTCGGCCGCCGGTCGGCACCTCGCGGCAGTTCGGGCGACGACAGCAATCGTGATTCTGCCCCAGTAGGGCGGGCCGGACGCAACCCATGGCGACGCGCCGGGAAACCGCCAACTGATTCCGGTTTAGCAAACGGGGCGGAGCCAGAAACAGTCTGGTGTTTCAGACTTGCGGCGCGTAGGGTGGCAGTTGCGAGAGCCGGGATTTTGGGGAGACTCCGTGGTGACAGACGAACAGCAGGCGGGTGTGACGCGCGCGTTGCGGGCAACGTTCGGCGCCACGGCGTGCGACGAGATCGGCGCACTGGCCGGGCGGCCCGGGTCGAATCGCGCATTTCGCATCGTGGTACGGGGAACCGCATATCTGTTGCGGATCAACACGCGCCCGGGCGATATGGCGCGCCACTTCAGTTGCATGCAGGCGGCCGCCGAGGCCGGCTTGGCGCCAAGTGTCCGCTACGCCAGCGTTGAGGACAGAATATCCATCACCGATTTTGTGTGCGCCATCGCCTGGCCCGCACGGGACGCCATGATCCGGGTTCCCGCCGCACTGCGCACCCTGCACGCGCTCGCGCCCTTTCCCGCAGCCCCGTTCAACACCACCTGCATGTTCCTGCTGAATGCTGGCGTTGCCCGGGACGAATTACGGCAGCGGTTCCGGGCATCGCGGATCCTCGCCGCCAACGAGGCCAACGACCTTCTATCCCATTGCCAGCAGATGACCGCAGCGTATGCCTGCCCTCGGAGATGGCGCCGTGCCATAACCACCTGTTCCAGCCGGACAACATGCTTTTCGACGGCAGATAAGCGTGGCTGGCGGACTGGGAAGCGGCGTTCCAGAACGACCGTTACGCCGATCTGGCGGCGGCGGCAAACAGGATCGTCGCCAGTGAGGCCGAAGAAGAGCTCTACCTGCGGGAGTATTTCGGCGCCCCGCCGGACGAGGGCCAGCGCGCCCGAATTCATTTGATGCGGCAGGTCGCGCACATGTTCTACGCCATGGCGTTCCTGATGCTGTGGCCGGCGGGCGCGCCCATGCGTGGGGATGGGCCCGCCCCGTCCTACCGCAGCTTGCAGCGACGATTCTGGACCGGGCAGCTCAGGCTCACCGACAGCCGGGCGAAAGCAG
>JBOGKJ010000031.1:0-3080 GCA_050745565.1 Terriglobales bacterium
CTTCGCCCGACAGGCTTGCGAGCCTTAAGGATGATTTATTTCTGCTCGAAGTCCGCCGCCACACCGGCAACATCTCCGAGCCCGAGTACGCCCGGCTGCGGGCGGAGTTTAACGCGCGCCTCGACCGCCTGCGCCAGTCGGACCAGCCGCTCAAGCGGTGAAGTGTCGGCCCTCAGCGCCATGCGGCGGGAGCGGTGGCCGGTCAGCGTATCGCCCGCCGCACCGGACGAGGCAACTTGGAGGGGTGAACACGCCGGTGGCGCGTTTACCGAGCACAGCGGGCACCCGTTGCCGCCAAGCGAAGCTCGACCGCAGCCCGGCCAACGGGAGGGTGTCCAGAGAAGGGCGGCCGTGCCGCTCAGAGCTCAAAGGAAAGCAGCCAGGAGCTTTGCCCCTGGCTGCACAATTAGAACCGGACAGCAACCTATTGAGACTCGACCACTAGCCCAGCAGCGTCGCCCAGCGCCGCCGCCCTACCAGCGCCAGCCCCAGCAGCATCGTTCCGAACAGGATCAGGGTCGGAGGCTCCGGCGTCGTGTCAACCGTCAGTGTGTCCACCAGGAAGTTGCCGCTCGGGTCGGTTTGATTAGGGTTGGTGATAAACTCGACGAAATCACTGCTGCCCCAGCTCAGCGTGACCGATCCGACGCCGCTTGAGCCGACTCCAGTCAAACCATTAGCGCATCCCGTCCCCGGACTGTAATTCGGGCTGTTGCTGCTGATGATGCAGGCGTCTCCCGATTCCACATCGGTGGCGCTGTGGTTTTGCAGGCTTCCCAGGCTGAACGTGCCCCCGGTAATGCCGTGGCTGACCAGATCGGAAACGTCAAAAATGATGGCTTGGTTCGGGTTTATCTCGTTGTTGGTGGTCCCAGATAGACCCAACCCGTCTTCCGAACTGCTGTTGTCTTTCTGGTAAAGATCATTGCCGCTTGAGCCCTTATAGCCGTACGCCGTGATCGTCAACCCGCCCGCGGTATAGACCTGCACCGCCGGGAGCGTCGTGTTCGGACCGCCAAAATTGAAGGTGATGGGGGAGGCGAGCAGCGGCCCAGCCGCGAAACCAGCCACACCAAGCGCCAGCACTGCAAGTTGCCAAATCCGTCGCAAGTTCATAAAAAAAGCCCTTCCTTGAAAGCGAGTTAACCCCCTACTCCCGTGCACGTCGAATGCCATTAGCCGGCACCTGAAAATGCACCACTTAGTCACCCCCACCGGGCTACAAGGTTGCAAACGGTTGCGCACATGTGAACCTTGCGCTCTCTGCTGACGGGAACGTGCAAGCGCTTGCACAGCATCACAGCTCCAACCAGACACCGCGCACGCTCCGCCACTCCTTCCCAACGAGGCAACTTGGAGGGGTGAACACGCCGGTGGCGTGTTCACCGAGCAGAGCGGGCACCCGGTGCCGCCAAGCGAAGCTCGGCCGCAGCCCGGCCAACGGGAGGGCGTCCAGAAAAGGGCGGCCGTGCCGCTTTCCCACGTTCTTCCCTCCCGCCGCGCCTTCCCACTTCTCACTTCTCACTTTCTTCCCCTCCGCTGCGCCTTCCCACCCTCAACTTTCAACCTTCCACCCTTAACTTTCTTCCCCCTGAGCGTCTATACTGAACGGGAGCCCCCATGCGCCCCACCACCTGGAAATTCGGCCTGCTGATCGCGCTGATTCTGGGCACGCTCGGGTGGCTGGCCTTCACCGGGATCCGCGACAGCAAAGCCTATTTCGTGACCGTCACCGAGCTCGAGCAGATGCCGGCGCAGCAGGCCCATGCGCGCCGCCTGCGGGTCTCGGGTGAGGTCGTCCCCGGCAGCATCCGCAAGGGCCTCGCCGAGACCGACTTTGAAATTTCCCAGGGCGGACACCTGCTGCAGGTGGCCTACATCGGCACCGACCCGTTGCCGGACACCTTTGTGGACAAGGCGCAAGCGGTGGCCTCGGGACGGCTGTTGGCCAACGGCCGTTTCCGCGCCCAGGGAGTGCAAGCGAAATGCGCCTCGAAGTACGAACCTGCCGGCGTGCGCGCCGGTGGCCATGCGCCGACCACCTCGGCTGGCAGCATGAACTAACCCGCTTCGCCTGCAGTTGCCTGCATTTTTGAACCCTTGGCTGCGGTTTCCTGCCCTATGCCGCTGGTTTGTTGTGATCAAGTAAGCCGGCTGTTTGGCGACCGCGCGGTGCTGCGCCACGTCAGCTTTGTCGCCGAAGGCGGCGCGCTGCTCGCCCTGTGGGGCCCGAACGGCGCCGGCAAGACCACGCTGCTGCGCATCCTGGCCGGCGCGCTGCGCCCCAGCCGCGGCGAATGCCGCATCGGCGGCGCGGAGGCTGCGAGTGCCGCTGCGCGCCGCCTGACCGGCTTTCTTTCCCACGACAGCCTGCTGCATCCGGCGCTCACCGTGCGCGAAAACCTGCGTTTCTATGCCGCCCTCTATGCGCTCGCGGCGCCCGAGGCGGCCGTGGACTGCGCCCTTGACCAGGTTCGCGGCGCCGCGCTGGCGCCGCTGCGCGTCGGCGAGCTCTCGCAAGGCATGCGCCAGAAAGCCGCCCTCGCCCGCACCTTGCTGCACCAACCCCGCTTGCTGCTGCTCGACGAGCCTTTCGCCAGCCTCGATGCCTCCACTGTCGCCGAGTTGCGCCGCACCCTGGCCGAGCTGAAATCCGCCGGCCTTGCCCTGATCCTCAGCAGCCACCAGCGCGAGCCCCTCGCCGGCCTCGCCGACGGCGCCCTCAATCTTGAAGCCGGCCGCCTCCTCGCCCCCTCCGCCGAGGTCGGCTCTAATGCCTGAGCCCGCCGCGCAGCTCGAAGTCCGGGATTCGAACCTCGAACCTCGAACCTCGCGACTTCAAACCTCAAGCTGGCGCATCGCCCTCGCCGTCCTGCAACGCGATTTCCGCATCGAGTTCCGCACCCGCGAAGCCCTCCTGGCCATGGCGTTTTACGCCCTGTTGGTCCTCATTATCTTCAGCTTCGCCTTCAGCGCCAATGCCGCCCTCACCCTCCAGGTCGGCGGCGGCCTGCTGTGGGTGGCCATCCTGTTCGCCGCCCTGGTGGCGCTCGACCGCAGCTTCCTGCGCGAGTCCGGCG
>JBOGKJ010000032.1:0-5148 GCA_050745565.1 Terriglobales bacterium
AACGGCGCGACTCCCGCGGAATGCGCGGTCATCGTCGCGATCGCGGCCGGTCGCTGGGTTGGGTGACTTTTCGACCGGCGAAATGGGGGTATTTAAATTGGCGTTTGACAGGGGTGCATTCCACCCGTGTAGACTTCTAGTCCGCATTTCTCACAGTCAGGTCACGCAGCTCGCATCCAGGCGCGGCGCGTCCTAAAAAATGGGCGGCGATATCGAACGGCGAGCAGGACGCGCTGTCTGGAGGTCGATGGCACCAGGGCAGGTGCTGCGCCGCCCATTTTTCTAGACGGGCGCGCTATGCCGCGCGTGGCAGCGGCTGGGTTGGTGAGAAATGCGGACTAGTTTGTGGAATCTGCGGGCGTATCTTATTGGTGGCATTAGAGATCGCTTTCCACAAGGAGAGCTGCGACGCTGCTGATTGAAAGGGCCGAGCCGGGAGGCTGGAATCTGGCTCGACGCTTTGACCCGCCGGTGTACCTGGGATTTTCCATCCACTCCATAATCGCGGCGCAGCCGTCCTTTTCTGCACGCCCTTTCTGGACGCCCCCCGCTGCCCCCGCCCCAGGGCGCAGGCGCACCCTCGGAGGACCCATCGGAGGAGAAAAAGGCTGGGCGCCGAAGCCCGACCTTCGGCGCCAGCCAATACTTTCGGTTGTCAAAACGAACGTGCTGCCTCAGTCGCCCCTGGGGGCGGCCTCACCAGAGTTGGATGCCGTTGGGGGCGTGCGGTTGGCCGGCCCCCAAAAGAAGCACCAGAGGATTAGATGTGAGATGCGCGAGGGACTCGGGGGCTGCGCGCCGGAATTACTCAGGCGACCGACCTGTCATCTCTCTTTATTGGCATGGGCCCCAGCGCGTGCTCAATGAGACGCTCGCACCGCGGTCCCCGCACCCAAACTACGCCGGTAGGCCGGGCCGTTCGAATCCCAGGCGCGAACCCCGTGAGCCCCAGCCCGACCTGCGGTGGATATGGCACTGCCGCGTTCACCTGGGGCCGCGCCAGCTTCGAGAGCCGGGGGCGCAAACGCATGCGTTTGTGCCTTCGGAATTTCGCGACCTTTTGCGCTTGCTTAGCCCACATTGACGGGCGCGGGCCCCTGCCCCTTCTGGCTGAGACGCTCGCAGCTCCGCGCCCGCACTCGAAGGGCTGTGGAGCGCCGGCCCGGGGCCCGGCGGACCCAAGGGGGGCGCGAGCGGCATCGTTGGGGGGCCGCGCCGCTTCGTTTGCCGGGAGCGGTGAAAGCGCCAGTGGCGCATTCACCCCTCCAGACTTTCGCAGCCCTTCGCGCCGACTTTGCCCGCCGCGCAGACGGCGCGACTCCCGCGAATGGGTGTGATCTCAGATCGCGATCTTGGTCTCGATCACATCGTAATCGGCCTGCACATCTCCACCGGCGGTGTCGAGAAGCCCAGCCGTCGATAGCGCCTGAACGTCCGCGTGGACGTTGCGGTAGTCGCGCCCCAGGGCCTTCGCCAAGGCTCGCACGCTGGCCACCTTGTGCCGGCGCACGTAATGTAGCAGCTCCATTCGCTTTCCCGTCATGACACGAGCAAGCGCGTCCCAGCTCTGGAACGCAACATGGCGCTCCTGGAAAGTCTCGCCGCGCTCAGCTCGGTGCCAAGCGTTCACAAACCGTCGCGAAGCGTCCTCCTGCATCGTCCCGCCGACGGTCAGCTTCAAATCCCTCATTTGCCACCTCGCAAGGCCCGCACATCGGACCCAAAATCGGCCATTAACTGCTCGACGCTGATGAACACATAGGGGGTCTCGGCGCCTTGGAAATGCCGATGATCGCCTTTGCCGCGTTCGTTATCGTATCCGACGCCGCGAATTCCTCGACGACCGTAGAACAGCGAATACTTTAGACCATGAACGGACGGCGGCACCGGCGACGGCACACGCCACAGCACCATCTCAACAATCGCACCGTCGTCGTAAGCGATGCGCTGGTGAAAGAGCAGCTCAGCCTTCACTCTGGAAGGCAGTATGGCCCAAGCCACCATATGGCGTCAATGGCCATCATTGTCGTTGGGTGGCTCGCGAGAGTTACCGAGGGCCGCGCTGTTGATTGCCGCGGGTCCCAGCGCGGCTTCGCCGTGCGCCCCGCCAACGCGCAGGCCGGGCCGGGGGTCCAATGAGCCCCGGCCCAGCCTGCGGTGGACGTGGCACTGCCACGTTCTGTCAGCGGCCGCTCTGCTCGGTGAACGCGCCACCGGCGCCTTCACCCGTCCAAGCAACCGGCTCTCATATCGGCTGGTACATAAACTGGGGTCCGGTCAGTGAAAAGTCTCACCGCGTTCAAGCATGGCAACAACGTTTTCAATCTTACGCGCGCGCGTCTCAGCCTTTTTTGCGGTCCCGATGCGGTACAACACCGCATAGCGGTTCGCTCCGGTCAGTGTGGCGAAGAACCTCGCCGCCTTTGTGTTTGCATCGAGGGCAGCTTGCAAATCCGGCGGCACAGTCGCCCGGCTGGCAGGGGCATAGGCGGCATCCCAACGCCCGTCGGCTTTGGCCGCTTCGATTTCCGCCAATCCTGCCGCAACCATCCTCCCGGCGGCGATAAGCTCGATTGCCCGTGTGCGGTTCACCTCCGACCACTTGCTGCGGGCCTTGCGCGGCGTGAAGCGAATTAGCCAGCACTGAGCGTCATATTTGTCGAGCTGACCATCGATCCAGCCGTGGCACAGCGCAGCGTCGATGGCTTCGGCCTTGGTCAGACTAGCAATGCCCGACCCTTGCTTGGCAATTTTCAGCCACAGACCTGGCGTAGTCGCCGGTTGATTGCCGAGCCAGCTTACGAAGGCCGCGGCGTCGGGAAATCCGAGAAGAGGCAAGTTTGCTTTGGTTTTCATGTTTATGCCCTTTTTATTGCACAGTACGAACTTTCCCATCAGCCTTTCTGCGGCACCTGAAGGAGCGCGGCTTGAGCGGCGGGCGTTTGCTCATCTCCGACAAGTGCCTGGGGCTGGCCGAGAACCTGGCCCACTTCAACGCTGCATGGACGGTGGTGACTTTACGGCTCGGGGGCTTCGTGGGGAGCGCCCAAGCATTTCCAGGGCCCAAGCCGCTCGAAGCGGATGCAACGTCGAGAGCATAGCCGCATACTGGGGTGCGCTTGGTGGTGTCGGCGGTACACTTCAGGCTGAGGCCCCGCTGGTTTTTGTTCCATTAGCGTGGGCTGAGGCGGCGCCGCTGAGCGAGATGCCGACAACGCTGCTGCTGGACCGCAGCAGAAAGGTCGTCTGGTTTCGCGTGGGGGCTCTTGGTTCGCAGGCGTATCGCTCGCTTGAGCGTGAAATCCAGAGCTTGGGGGAGGAGGGAAGGTGAGGGGTTACGGGGCGAAGGCAATGGCATTGGCCGGCTGGCTGGTGGTTGGGCTCGTTTTCCCGAGGTTTGGGTCTGCGCAGGGCCGAGATTCGGGCGCGGCGCCAAAGATTGGAGCGGCGACGGTTGGCTGGATCTGCCGCCTGGGGCCGGGCGGTGGCTGCGTGCCGCAGATGGAGGGGCCACCCACAGAGGACCCAGTGCGCTGGTTCTGCCCAACTTGTACGGCTGGGATGTTGGTAATGTCTGCGTTCGGCCTCGACAATATTCCTCAGATCAAAAAGGAGCCTGGTTGGATGAACTCGGACGCCTATCAAGTTGAGGTTACGACTACTTCCCCCGCCACGCACGCGCAGATGATGAGTTTGCTGCAGGGCGTTGTGGTGAAGGCGTTCGGCCTTCGGTACCACATCGAGGAGCCTCCAGCGCCGGTGTGTAAATTAGTGGTCGCGAGGGGCGGTCCGAAATTCCGCCGGACTGACAAGAAGATCGCCATGACGAGAGACGCGCTCATGGCGGGGTTTTATGACTTCGGGTCTGTCACGGATCTCGTTGACTGGCTCAATCGGTTCTATTACGTGGATGCCAACCCGCGGCATCCGGTCGAGGACGCGACAGGGTTGAAGGGCCGGTTCGACATCCGCCTGACGCTTGGGGAGGGCACGTTAGTGAACCGTGCGCCATTGATTGACTTGGTCCAAAAGCAGCTCGGGCTGAAGGCCATTGTTGTGCCCGGCCACACGAAATATTTGACCATCGACGCCATCACACGCCTGCGCAGCCGCTGGTTGGGCAATTAGGCCGGCATCTCGCATGCCCTTCGGCATCGAAGGCGTTCACATAGCGCGTCGCCGTCAGCGCCATGGGCGGGTTGCGACTGGGGCGCGCCTGCTATCATTGCGCAGCCTGTAAGGCGGATTTCTGTCCGCGCGGCTATAAATAGCGTACGTTATCTCCTGCTGATGCCGAACGCGATTCCTGCCTCATTCCGAACGCGATTCCGGGCTGATCCCGAACACGATTCCTGCTGATCCCGAACACCGATCGGTAAGTCTGGGCGGGCGGCGCTAAACCCCCGATACTGGCTCCTTTACGAGGAGGGCCAGTGTCCGGAAAGAGAGCGTCGATGCGTAAGGTTTCCGAGGTTGTCCGTCTGCATTTCGAGCTGGGGTGGGGCGTGCGCCAGATCGCGCGCTCGGTGTCGCTGAGCAGTAAGCGTACAAAGCGGGCCGTGTAGCGCAGAGGCGGGGTTGCTGGCAAGCTGCGAGGATGGAAGCCGAGGACGGGCCGAAGGCGCGGCGGGTGCGTCGCAGCGTGGAGGAAAAGCGCCGCACCGTGGCGCTTACTCAGGCGCCGGGGGCGTCGGTTGCGCGCATCGCGCGTGAGAACGGCGTAAACGCGAACCAGGTGTACGCCTGGCTGCGGTTGGCGAAGCTGGGGAGGCTGGGCGAGGCGGCGGACCCGGGGACGCTGTTGGCGGTGCGGGTGGCGCCGGAGAGGCCGGCGCGGCATCGCAGCCAGCCCGCGGGCGGGGGCGGGTTGTGGCTGGAGCTGCGGCGGGGCAGCGTGCGGGTGGAGAACGGCGCCGATCCGCTGTTGCTGCGGATCGTGCTGGAGCGGCTGGCGGAATGATCGGCGGCAGCGGAGCCGAGTACCAATTGCCCTTGATGCGGGCGCAGCCCTTGCCATCGATCCGGGCCGGGCTCAACTCTTCCAAGCCAAAGCCCTGTTGTGCCAGCGCGGCCAGATGCGGACGCTCCAGCGCCATGGCCTCGCCAACGTTCATCGTGCGCCCCGCCGGCACCCGGGCCTGGTCGGCG
>JBOGKJ010000033.1:0-2035 GCA_050745565.1 Terriglobales bacterium
CTGGAGCACAACCCCAAGTTCTCCAACCCCTATTTCTGGGCGCCGTTCATCCTCACCGGCAACTGGCAGTAGCGCCGCCGGCCGCCGCGGTGGCTGCCCCCGCGACGATCCATTTGCACTGCGGGCAACGTCGGCGCGCTGGCCGCGAGGCGGCGTCCCCGCCACGCTTGTCGAGGCGACTTGCATGCGCCCTGAGCCGAGCGGGCGCGCGTTGCCGCCAAGCGAATTCCGGGCGCAGCCCGATCAACGCGGGGGCCCCGGGCGTGCTGGCGCGCTGGGGTGGCAACGGGAGGGCGTCCAGAATAGGGCGGTCGCGCCGCCGTTGTTTTTGCTCCCCAAAGCGGCGGAGCCCACCGGTCAGCGGGTCCAGCTGCGACTATCCTATACCTTGGCGCGCGCGCGGGACGCGCCCCGTTTATGACTGCTGCCGTTTTTCGCCGCCTGGCGCTGGCGCTGCCGGGCGCGATGGAGAGCTCACATCTGGGCGCGCCCGACTTTCGCGCAGGCGGGCGCATCTTCGCCACCCTCGCCCATGAGCGGAAGGGCTTCGGGAACCTGATGCTCAAGCTCGATCAGCAGGCCGAGTTCGTGGCCGGGCGGCCGGATCTCTTCCTGCCGGTCACCGGCGGTTGGGGCCACCAGGGCTGTACCCATATGCGACTCGCTGCCGCCGATGAGGCCACGGCCGCCGGCGCCCTGCGCGCGGCCTGGCAAGTGCGGCTCGACGCGAACGCGAAGCAACGCCGGCGCCCCAGCCCGCGTCGGGCGCGGCCATGAGCCCCGAAAGCGGGGCGCGGGCGGCGCTGCGCCGTTACTGGGGTTACGAGGAGTTCCGTCCGCTGCAGGAGCGCATCATCGCGAGCCTCATGGCCGGGCGCGACGTGTGCGTGGTGATGCCGACGGGCGGGGGCAAATCACTCTGCTATCAGTTGCCGGCGGCGCTCGAGGCGGAGCGCACGGCGGTGGTGATCTCGCCGCTCCTGGCGCTGATGCAGGACCAGGTGACGCAGTTGCGGCAGATGGGCATCGCGGCGGCGATGCTGAACAGCTCGCAGCCGGCCGCCGAGCAGGGCCGGGTGCTGGCCGGCCTGCGGCGCAACGCGTTCCGCTTGCTCTATCTTTCCCCCGAGCGCCTGGCGCGTCCGGACACCTGGGCTTGGCTCGAGCAGTTGCCGCTGTCGCTGGTCGCCATAGACGAGGCCCACTGCATTTCCGAATGGGGTCACGAGTTCCGTCCCGAGTACCGCCAGTTGGGCGCCCTGCGCGCCCGCTTGCCCGCCACCCCGATTGCCGCCTTCACCGCCAGCGCCACGCGGCGCGTGCGCCACGACATCCTGGCGCAACTCCAGTTGCGCGACCCCGACTGCGCCGTCGCCAGCTTTCACCGCCCCAACTTGCGCTACGTTGTGCGCGAGTGCACCGCCGCGCGCCAGCAGGCGCTGCTGGAGACGAGCGTCCGCCATCAGCTCGCGGACTCGGGCGCGGGCAGCGTGATCGTCTACGCCCCGACCATCGCGCGGGTCGAAGCCACCGCCGCCGAACTCAGCGCCCGCGGCCTCGCGGCCCTGCCCTACCACGGGCAAATGGCCGCCGACCGGCGGCGCGAAAACCAGGAGCGCTGGATGGACGACGATGTCCGCATTTTGGTGGGCACGCTGGCGTTCGGGCTCGGCATCAACAAGGCCGGCGTGCGCGCCGTGATCCACCTGGCGCTGCCCAAATCCATTGAGCAGTACTACCAGGAGGCCGGGCGCGCCGGCCGCGACGGCGCCCCCGCCGACTGCCTGCTGCTGTGGCAGAAGCGCGATGCCGCCCTGCTCGCCTACTTTTGCGACCAGGTCGAAGACCCCGACGAGCGCGAGCGCGCCTGGCAGCGCTATCACCAGATCAAGGCATTCGCGGTGTCGGCGGCGTGCCGCCATCGCCAGATCTGCACCCACTTCGGCGAGCGCTGGCGGCGGGAGAGCTGCGGCGCCTGCGACGTGTGTGGCTACCAGCCGGAGTACTGGCGCGCGGCGCCGCCTGCCCCCAAGGC
>JBOGKJ010000034.1:0-3529 GCA_050745565.1 Terriglobales bacterium
CTCGCGGCCGGCGACGAGATCAACCTCGAGGCGCGTTCCGTCCGCGTGCTCGGCCGTGTCCGCTGAGCCCTTGACGGGCGCGGGCCCGTGCCCCTGCCCGGCTGAGACGATTGACGGGCGCGGGCCCGTGCCCCTGCTCGCTGAGACGCTCGCAGCGCCGCGCCCGCACTCGAAGGACTGTGGAGCGCCGGCCCGGGGCCCGGCGAGCCCAAGGGGGGCGCGAGCGGCATCTCGCTTCGGCAGAATCACGGTGGGTGTAGTCACGCGAACTGCCGCATGGCGCCGGCCGGCGGCCGGCGCGCGGGTCAGCGACCCGCCCCACGGGAGCGGGGCGGCGGTTGGGGTACCGCGGGCCTTCGCGCCGATTTTGCCCGTGGGGCAAACGGTGCGACCTCCGTTATCGGTTTGGGACGGTGTTTACACGGCCGCGCAGGCGGCGCGAGGGGCTGGCGACTTCACACGAAGCTGCGCCTCTTGCCACGGCGACGACCTGGCCGGAATTGACGAAGCGCCGGCGCTGGCGGGCGGTCAGTTTCTCTCCGACTTTGACGGGCTGACGGCCGGCGCGCTGTTCGACCGCATCCGCAACACCATGCCGCAAGCCGCGCCCAAGAGCCTGAGCGCGGAGACCTACGCCGACATTCTGGCGTACCTGCTGCAGGCGAACGGCTTCCCTGCCGGCGCCAAGCCGCTCGACGACCGCAGCACCTTCTTAAACGCGATTGCGATCGAGGCCGCGAACCCCCACCCGGCCGCGGCCCCGGCGCCTGCCGCCCAGGTGCGGCGCTCGCGCACGCCGCCGGCCGACCTGGCGGCATTGGACGCCGCCAACCGGGCCTCGGGGGTGCTCTCGGCCAGGGCCGCCGATCCCCGCAACGCGCCCAACTCGCAGCCCGACCCCTACCAGGCGGTCACAGGCTTCCTGAAGCTGCCGCCGGGGCGCACGATGGGCTCGACCAGCGGGGTGGCCGTGGACAGCCACGGCAACATCTGGGTGGCCGACCGCTGCGGCGCCAACAGTTGCACCGGCAGCGCGCTCGACCCCATCATGCAGTTCGACGCCACCGGACATTTCCTCAAGGCCTTTGGCGGCGGGCTGTTCAACTTTCCCCACGGCTTCTATATAGACGCGGCCGATCACATTTGGCTGACCGACACTCGGGCGCAGAACGGAAGGGGCGCCGATGTGGTCGAGTTCGATGCGAACGGCAAGGTGCTGCGGACGCTGGGCAAGCCCGGCGTTTCGGCCGTTGGCCCGGACACGTTCAGCCAGCCGACCGCGGTGGTGGTGGCGCCCGATGGCGATATTTTCGTCGCCGACGGCCATGACGCCGGTCCCAGCCATGCCGCCCGCATCGTCAAGCTCGATCCCAACGGCAAGTTCCTGCTGCAGTGGGGCGGCCATGGCGTGGAGGCCGGCCACTTCGACGCCGTCCACTGCCTGGCGATGGACCAGGAAGGCCGCCTCTATGTCGGCGACCGGTGGAACAACCGCATTCAGGTTTTTGATCAAAGCGGAAAACTGCTCGCCATTCTGACCCAGTTCGGCCGGCCGAGCGCGCTGTATGTGGACCGGCACGACGTGCTGTACGTAAGCGACTCGGAATCGCGCGCGCCGCTCGGCTATGGCCACCACCCCGGCTGGAAGCGCGGCATCCGCGTGGGCAGCGTCCACGACGGCATCGTCACCGCCTTCATCCCCGACACCTTTGCCACGCCGGACCAGTCCGCCACCAGCGGCGGCGAGGGCATCTGGGCTGACGCGGCGGGCGCCATCCTGAGCGCCCAGGTGGAGCAGCGCGCCATCGTCAAGTACGTGAAACCCTGAGCGGACGCCATGATGACCCGTCGCAATTTTGTTGGTCAGGTGGGGCGGGCGGGCGGATTCACGGCCGCCTTCAGCACCATGCAGTTGCTGGGGCTGATGCCCGCCCGGGCCGAGCCCAGACCCGAGCTGCGCATGGAGCGCAACCGCGGCGCGGGCGTGCGCGTGGTCGTACTGGGGGGCGGCATCGCCGGGCTCGCCGCCGCCTGGGAACTGCGCCGGCACGGCTTCGAGTGCACGGTGCTGGAGGCGCGCGAGCGCCCCGGCGGCCGCAACTGGACGGTGCGGCGCGGCACCCGCATCGCGTTGAACGACGGTTCGGTGCAGACGTGCGCGTTCGATCCGGGCAACTACCAGAACGTCGGGGCCGCCCGCCTGCCCTCGGTGCATGGCACGATGCTAAGCTACTGCAAGGAGTTAGGCGTCAAACTTGAAGTCGAGGTTAACACCTCGCGCAGCACCTTCCTCCAGGACGATACCGTCAACCGCGGCCGGCCGCTGGAGCAGCGCCAGGTCATCAACGACACCCGCGGCCAGGTTTCCGAGCTGCTCGACAAGTGCGTCGCCGGCGGCGCGCTCGATCAGGAACTGAGCCCGGACGACATCGCGCGCATGGGCGCCTTCCTGCGCTCCTACGGGCCGCTCGATGCCGCCGGCGCCTATCGCGGCTCCGAACGCGCCGGCTACTCCGTGCGCCCGGGCGCGGGCGACGACGCCGGCACGCTGCACGCGCCGATGGGCCTGGAGGCGATGCTCGATACACGGTTTTGGCGCGGCGAGCTGGCCGAGGAGGAGTTCGACTGGCAGCCGACCATGTTTCAACCGGTGGGCGGGATGGACCGGATCGCCTACGCCTTCGCCCGCGGCCTCGGCGACGTGGTGCATTACAACGCCGAGGTGCTGGAGATTCGCCGCCAGGGCGCGCGCGCGCGCATCGTCTACACCGAGCACGGCCAGCAGCGCCAGATCGAGAGCGACTACTGCATCTGCGCCATGCCGCTCTCGATCGTGCAGAGCATCCCCACCGATTTCTCGCCCAGTTATCAGCAGGTGATCGCCGCCGCCCGCTACAGCCCGCAGTACAAGATCGCCTGGGAGGCGCGCCGATTCTGGGAGCAGGACTACAACATCTACGGCGGGCTGTCCTACGTTGCCGGCGGCTGCAGCCCCATCTGGTACCCGAGCGCCGACCTGTTTTCCGCGCGCGGCGTGCTGGTGGGCGGCTACAGCGCCGAAAGCCCGGCGTTCGCCGCCGCCTCGCTCGAGGGCAAGCTCGCCATGTCCCGCGCCTCGATCGAGAAGCTGCATCCCGGCCACGGGCGGGAGCTGGAAAAGGGTCTCTATGTCGGCTGGGCGCATGTGCCCTGGAACCTGGGGGCCTGGATCAACTGGTTCGGCCGCAACGCGCCCGGCGCCAATGCCGGCTACGAGGTGCTTATCCAGCCCGACGGCCCCTTCTACTTCGCCGGCGATCACGTCAGCCACATCAACGCCTGGCAGGAGGGCGCCGCGCTTTCCGCGCTGCGGGCGGTGCAGCTCATCGGGGACCGGGTTAAGGCGGCGTGAGCTTGGTGGCGCGCGGCGCCGGGGCGGGCAGCATTGACGGGCGCGGGCTCCTGCCCGCTGAGACGCTCGCTACATTGACGGGCGCGGGCCCCTGCCCGCTGAGACGCTCGCTACATTGACGGGCGCGGGCCCCTGCCC
>JBOGKJ010000035.1:0-3115 GCA_050745565.1 Terriglobales bacterium
GGCACGGCACCCTCATGCTCGTGTTTCAGCCGGCCGAGGAAACCATCAACGGCGCCCGCGCCATGTTCAACGACGGCCTGTATACCCGCTTTCCGCGCCCCGATCTCATCATTGCCGAGCACGACACGCCCGCGCTCGCCGCAGGGACCGTCGGCTACGCGCCTGGCTATGTCACCGCCAGCGCGACCTCGATCCGCATCGTCCTGCACGACGTCAGCGCGCACGGCTCGTCGCCCGAGTTGGGCAAGGATCCGGTCGTCGCCGCGGCCCAGCTTGTGCTCGCGCTACAAACCATCGTCAGCCGCGAAACCTCGCCGTTCGATCAGGCCGTCGTTACCGTGGGCTCGATCCAGGCCGGCACCAAGAACAACATCATCCCCGACTCCGCCACGCCGCTGCTGACGGTCCGCACCTACAAGGAAGCCGTGCGCCAGACGATTCTGGACTCGATCACGCGCATGGCGAAAGGCGTGGCACTCGCCGCCGGCCTGCCCGCAGATCAGCCGCCGACCGTCCAGGTCTACGAGTACACCAAGCCCGTGTACAACGATCCCGGGCTCACCGCCAGGGCCGTGCCGGTGCTGCAGCGCGCCTTGGGCGCGACGAACGTCACTGAAGTCCCGCCGGTCATGGGCAGCGAGGATTTCGGCTACTTCGGGCTCGACCACGCCATTCCCGAGTTGTTCCTGCACCTCGGCACGGTGTCGGCCCAGGCGCTGGCGGCCAGCCGGGCTAGCGGCATTCCGCTGCCCTCGCTGCACTCGAGCAAGCTCGCGCCTCTGCCCGAGCCCACCATCCGCACCGGCGTCACCGCCATGACCAGTCTCGCCCTCGCCCTGCTCCATTAGAAACTTTTCTTCGCCCACTCCCCCGCTTTCCCCGCCTGGCTCTTCGCCCACTCCCCTGCCACCTGCCGCGTGGCGGCATTCAGCCGGTTCCATACATTGGTGGCGGCGATCATGATCAACAGCGCCGCCAGCCCCTTCTCGTCGTAATGCCGTGCCGCCTCCGCCCATACCGCCTCCGGCACCGGGTCGGGGTGATCGGCCAGCCGCGTTACCGCTTCCGCCAGCGCCAGCGCCGCCCGTTCAGCCTCGGTGAAGTAGGGCGCGTCGCGCCAGGCCGACACCGCGAACAGCCGCTCCATCCCCTCCCCGCTTTGCTGCCGGAAGGCAAGATCCACGCACACGCTGCAGCCGTTAATCTGGCTGGTGCGCAGGTGGACGAGCTGCAAAGTGGCCTCGGCGACGCCGCCCTGCTTGGCGGCCTGGCTCAGCGCCTGCAGCGGCTGCATGGCGCTCGGAATCAGCATGGCGGGATGTTGCATACGTGGGGTCATGATGGTCTCCTTATACGTGGTGTCACAGAATCGGCGGCTCGGCCGTCATCTCTATGACGCTGCACCCGGAAGGAATGTGACCGATGCCAGGACTTGATCTGCTCAGCGGCGAATTCGAGGCCCACCGCACTCACCTCCGCGCCGTCGCCTTCCGGCTGCTCGGCTCGCTGTCCGAAGCCGACGACGCCGTCCAGGAAACCTGGCTCCGCCTCAACCGCTCCGGCCCGGCCGGCATTGACAATGTCGGCGGCTGGCTCACCACCGTCGTCGCCCACATCTGCCTAGACCGCCTGCGCGCCCGCAAGGCGGCGCGCGAGGAGCCGCTCGCCGATGAGCCCGCCCCTGCTGCAGCCGCCGCCCCCCCCGTGGCCGACCCCGAGCGCGAAGCCATCCTGGCCGAATCGGTGGGCCTGGCAGTGCTGGTGGTGCTCGAACGCCTCGAGCCGGCCGAGCGCCTGGCCTTCGTTCTGCACGATATGTTCGGCGAACCCTTCGCTCAAATCGCCGCCGTCCTCGGCCGCAGCCCGGCCTCCGCGCGCCAGCTTGCCAGCCGCGCCCGCCGCCGCGTCCGCGGCGCATCCGTGCCGGCGAATGCCGCCCTCAACGCCCAGCGCACCGTGGTCGAGGCCTTCCTGCACGCCCTGCGCAGCGGCGACGTCGAGGGCCTCATCGCCGTCCTCGATCCCGACGTCGTCGCCCGCGTCGGTGGCCCCGAGGGCGGCCGCGAGGTCCGCGGCGCCCGCAACTGGGCCACCGGCGCCGTGCGCTATGCGGCCGCCGCGCAGGCTGTGCATCTGGCCTTGATTGACGGCGCCTGGGGCCTGCTCGCCGGCCCCCGCGGCCGCCCCCAGCGCGCCCTCCTGTTCCAGATCCGCAACGGCAAAATCGCCACCGCCGAAATCATCACCGATCCCGCCCGCCTAAGCGCCCTCTCCATCACCCTCCCCACTCGCTAACCGGCTTCGCCATGGTGGGCCCGATCTCCGGCCAGCGGCTAATGCCTAACGGCTGGCGGCTATCGCAGAAACAGGGATGCTGAATCCAAGCCAGGCGGGAGGGGCTGGCCGGCCGGCGGCCGGCTAGCGGGTCGGCGACCCGCCTCACGATTGACGGGCGCGGGCCCCTCATGTTCGAGCCGCCGCTCGCGCAACAGTTCCCCGGTCTCCAGATCCGATACCTCGATCTGGTGAAAGCGCGAATGCAAGTCACAATCGCTTACAATAGCCATCTCGGCCTCCTTCTTCCCGAGCGGCTGTTTTTTACGCACATCAACTCTACTCGGGTCCGAAGGGGGCCGTTATCAGATCATGCCCCTGCTCGCTGAGACGCTCGCAGCGCCGCGCCCGCACTCGAAGGGTGGCGCCGACCGGGCCCGGCGAGCCCAAGGGGGCGCGAGCGGCATCTCACTACGGCAGAATCACAGCTGCTGTAGTTGCCCGAACTGCAGCGTGGCGGCGGCCGGCGGCCGGCCGGCGGGTCAGCGACCCGCCCCACTGCTACAGGATCTGTGATTTTGCTCTGACGGCAAGCGGCTAACGCCTTGTGGCTAGCGGCGACCGGCTAGTCCGCATTTCTCACAGTCAGGTCACGAAGCTCGCATCCAGGCGCGCCCTAAAAAATGGGCGGCGATATCGAACGGCGAGCAGGAGGCGCTGTCTGGAGGACGATGGCACCAGGGCAGGTGCTGCGCCGCCCATTTTTCTAGACGGGCGCGCTATGCCGCGCGCGGCAGCGGCTGGGTTGGTGAGAAATGCGACCCAGGCCGTGATCCGGCCG
>JBOGKJ010000036.1:0-5207 GCA_050745565.1 Terriglobales bacterium
CCCTGGTGCCATCGTCCTCCAGACAGCGCGTCCTGCTCGCCGTTCGATATCGCCGCCCATTTTTTAGGGCGCGCCGCGCCTGGATGCGAGCTTCGTGACCTGACTGTGAGAAATGCGGACTAGCAGCAGGGTTTGATCGTCGGTCTGGTGCCCGAAGGCGCGGGCGGCGCTAATAACCGCCTGGACGGCCTCGGCCAGGGGCTTGGCGGCGGCCTGGCGCAGAGCGGCGGTTAGGCCCTCGAGGCCGAACTCGCCGCCGGCGTGGTTGAAGATTTCGTACATGCCGTCGGTGTAGATGGCCAGCACATCGCCGGGCTCGGCGGTCACTTCGACCGAGTTGAAGCTGGCTGTGGCGAACATACCCAAGGGGAAGTTCTCGCAGCCGTGCGGGGTTAGCTCGCCGCTGCGCTGGTGGTAGTGGAGCAGGGCGGGATGGCCGGCGGCGGCGTAGCGCAGTTGGCCGCCCTCGGTCGCCGCCAGCGCTCCCAGGGTGACGTAGCTCTCCTGGGGCAGCAGGTCGCAGAGCACGCGATTCAGCCCCGGCAGCAGGTCGTAGCGCTCGCTGCCGGCGGCGCCGGCCCCGCCGCCGGCGCTGGCGGCTTGCGTGCGCCGGGCGCCTTCGCTGGCCAGCAGCCATGCGTGGGCGGCGCTTTTCACCACCCCCATCAGCACGCCGGCGGCGACGCCGTGCCCGCTGACATCGGCCACATAGGCCAGCCAACCTGGGGCGGCGTCGCCGTCGGGCGTGGCAATGAGATCGAGCAGGTCGCCGCCCACCTGGCCGCTGGGCTCGCTGGCGCCGGCGAACTCGAAGCCACCCACACGGCGATCCACCGCCGGCGCCAGCCCCCGGTGAATTTGGCCCGCCAAAGCCACTTCCGTCTCCAGCCGATTGTGCCGCCGCCCCTCGGTCCCGATGAACCACAAAAACAATATGTAGCCCGTAATCACGGCCGCGACCGCGACGATGCCGGCAAAGTCCAGCCTCGCCTTCGGCAGCGCTTGCCAACCGGGCTGCAACCAGTTGAACACCAGCGGCCAGGCCACAAAAACCAGCAGGCCGAAGACGATCATCAGCTTGTAGTGCCCGCGTGCGCCGAAAACGCCAAAGCCGGCGCCGACAATGCCGCTGTACAGGCCCGCATAGAGCACCGCGTACCAGGGCTGCGCTGTGCCCACCGCGCCGATTAGGCCAAAGCAGGCAAACAGGCAAAACACCGCCGCAGTGAAGATTGCAAAGGCGCGGAGCGGCATCTTGCGCCAGAACTCCCGGCCCCGCCGTGCCTCCCTGATCCACTCCATGCCCTGCAATCATACGCCGGGTCGGGCAAGGCGAGGTCCCCGCGCCCTACTCGCCGCGGAGGGCGACAACCGGGTCCACGCGCGTGGCCCGTCGGGCGGGCAGGTAGCAGGCCAGCGCCGCCACCGCCAGCAGCACCACCGGCGCCGCCACCAGCGTCAGCGGGTCGCGACTGGATACGCCGTAGAGCGCGCTGGCCAGCGCCTGCCCCAGCGCCAGCGCGGCGGCGATGCCCACCGCCGCCCCAATCAGCGCCAGCCGCAGGCCCTCGCCCAGCACCAGCGCCAGCACCCGCCCGCCGCTCGCCCCCAGCGCCATGCGCACGCCCAACTCGTGCGTGCGCTGCGCGACGGTGTAACCGAGCACGCCATAGATCCCGACGGCGGCCAGCAGCAGCGCCAGCAGCGCGAACGCCCCCATCAGCCACAGCGTCAAACGTCGCTGCAGCAGCGAGGCGGCGATGACCTGATCCATGCTGCGCGGGTGGTACACGGGCATATTGGCGTCGAGTGATTGGAGGGCGCGGGTCGCCGCAATGGTCAGCGCCAGCGGATCGCCGCCGCGGGTGCGCACGATGAAATCGGTGTCGCTGGTGTCGCCCGCCTGGCTCAGCGGAACGAACAACTCCGGCAGCCGGTCCATCTCGGTCGAGGCGTCGAGGCCATAATCGAGCACCCGCGCGAACACGCCGACAACGGTGTGGTCCTTGCCGTTGCTGTGGATTTGCTTGCCGAGCGCGTTGGTGTAGGGACCAGGCCAATAGGTCTTGGCGAAGTCGGTGTCCACCAGCGCCACTTCGGGCGAACTGGTGGTATCGCCATCATTGAAGGTGCGGCCGGCCATCAGATGCATTCCGATGGCGGCGAAGTAGTCGCCCTGGATCATGGCGAAGTTGGTGGAGGGCTCCTCGCCCGGCGGGGGCGCCGGGCGGCCCACGATGGTGAAGCCATTCTCCCAGTCGTTGCCGCTGAACGGCATGGGGAAGACGCCGCCCAACGCTTCCACGCCCGGCAGAGCGGCCAGCCGGGCGCGGGCGGCGCGCATGAAGGCAAGCTGCTGCTCGGGTTTGGGGTAGCTGGCCGCGGGCAGCGAGATCCCGAACGTCAGCACGTGGTGGGGGTTAAAGCCGGGGCTGACCTGCTGCAGCTTCGCCAGGCTGCGGATCAGCAGGCCGGCGCCGGCCAGCAGCAGCAGGGCGAGGGCCATTTCGGCCACGATCAGCGCGGCGCGCAGGCGGCCGCCGCCGGCGTTGGCGGTTTCGCGCCCACCCTGGTTGAGCACTCTCACCAAGCGCGTCCGGCTCGCCTGCCACGCCGGCGCCAGACCGAACAACACGCTGGTGATCAGCGCCAGCGCCACCGCAAAGCCCACCACGCGCCAGTCCAGCCCGACCTGGTGCGCCCGACTCATTTCGTTAGGCAGCAGCGCCGGGGCGGCGCGCATCAGCACCCACGCGATCCCGAGCCCCACGGCTGCCCCCGACGCGCCCAGGCACAGGCTCTCGCTCAGGTGCTCGCGGATCAACCGCGCCCGCGAGGCGCCCAACGCGGCGCGAATGGCGTTGGCCTTCTGCCGCCCGGCGGCCCGCGCCAGCAGCAGGTTGGCGACGTTGGCGCAGGCGATCAGCAGCACCAGGCCCACCGCGGCCAGCAGCATCCATAACGTCGCTCCGCCACTGTTGCGGGTAATCCAACTTAAATACGATTGCACCGCCACGCCCTCGCCGGTGTTGGACTTCGGATATCGCTGGGACAAGGCGCGGGCAATGCGGTCCATGTCGGCGCGCGCCAACGCCAGCCTCACCCCGGGCTTCAGCCGCCCCAGCCCGTTGATGCCGGGATGGCTGCCGCGGCTCGTGAGGCCCGAACCCGGCGTGGCGGCCGCGCCCAGGGGGATCCAGTATTGCGGCGCATCCTCCTCGGAGCTGATGCCGGGAAAGCCCGGCGGCATCACGCCAATGATGGTGCGAGCCTTGGCGTCGAGCTCGATGGTTTTGCCCAGAATCGCCGGATCGGCCCCGAAGCGGTCATGCCACAACGAATCCGATAGCACCGCCACCGGGGTGCCGCCTACGCGATCTTCAGCGCCGCTGAAGGCGCGCCCGCGCTCGGGGCGGACGCCGAGCGCGGTGAAATAGCTTGCTGTCGCCTCTATGCCCTCAATGACGGCAGGCGCTCCGGCATGGGTGAGAATGGCGCCATTGCCGCGATAGGCCGCCAGCGCGCTGAAGCTCCGGTTGCCCTTCACCCAGTCCAAATAGTCGAGGTAGCTCACCGACATCATCGGGAACTGCCGGTCGCGCTCCCGCAGCGACACAAGCTGCTCCGGCCGCGGAAACGGCAACGGTCGCAGCAGTACCGCGTCCACGACGCCAAAAATGGCGGTCGAGGCCCCCACGCCCAACGCCAGCGTGAGCACGGCAATGAGCACAAAGGCGGGTGATTTGGCCAGCAGGCGAAGGGCGATGCGGAAGTCGGAGGGCATGGGAGAAGTAGAAGTCGCTGGTTCCTAATGGCTAATGGCTAACGGCTAGCGGCTAACGGCTAGCACCGGTTCCACAGACTAGTACCGGCGACCCCGGCCGAGGTTACACCATTGCTAAACTCTACGGGTGAGCGGCTGGATCGAACGCGAGCGGGAGGAGCTGGAGCGACGGCTGGCCCAGGCGGTGCCGGAGGAGACGACCGCGCCGGAGCGGCTGCACCGCGCCATGCGCTACAGCTTGCTGGGCGGCGGCAAACGGCTGCGGCCGCTGCTGTGTCGGGCGGCGGCCGAGGCGGTGGCGGGCGCGGCGGTGGAAGCGGCGTGGCGGCCGGCGGTGGCGATCGAGATGGTGCACGCCTACTCGCTGATCCACGACGATCTGCCCGCGCTTGACAATGACGTCCTGCGCCGGGGGCGACCCACCGCCCACGCCGCCTTTGGCGAAGCCACCGCCATACTGGCCGGCGATGCGCTGCTGACACTGGCGCTGGGCCATCTGGCGGAAGGCGCGCGGGGCGGGGACATGGTGGTGCTGCTGGCGGAAGCCGCCGGCACGCCGGCGGGCATGGTGGCCGGCCAAGCCGCGGACATGGCCGCCAACTCGGCCGCCTCCGCCGCCGAAGTGCGCGCCATCCATCTGCGCAAAACGGCCGCGCTCATCCGCGCCAGCCTGGAGCTCGGCGGGCTCGCCGCCGCGGCCGCCCCCGAACAGCAACGCACGCTCCGCGACGCCGGCGAGCGGCTGGGCTTGGCCTTTCAGATCGCCGACGATCTGCTCGACTGCACTGCCACCAGCAGCGAGTTGGGCAAGACTGCGGGCAAGGATCAGGCGCAACGGAAAGCCACCTATCCGGCGGCGGTGGGCCTGGCCGCGGCCGGCGAGGAGTTGGAGCGGCTGGCCGCCCTCTCCCAGGCGGCGCTCGCGGACTGGGGCGCCCACGCCGCGCCCCTGCGGGCGCTGGTCGCCAGCATTGGCGCGCGCGCCCGGCCTTGAAGCTGGTAAAATACCGCCATGGCCATGTATGAATATCGCTGCCGCGACTGCGGACGCCTGAGCGAACACCTCTCCTGGGGTGCGGCGGCCGCGGAGCGCCGCTGCGGCTGTGGCTCGGCCGCCCTGGAGCGGGTGTGGTACTCGCGCTTTGCCGTCGCTGGCGGCGGGAATGCGCTCGATGAGGCGGGCGTGGCGGGCGGAGACGAGGCCGGCGGGGACGGTTGCTGCGGCGGCGGCGCCTGTGGTGCCGACGCCTGTGGATGGGGGGACGAAGCCTGAAACGTTCCCAGCCACCGGCGCCCCGCGTGGGCGCCTTCAACCGCTTTCAGACCGCCGTCGGCGGCCTCGGCTATGTTCCCACCGCCATGGACGCGCACTTCGATCCCTATGCGGATCCGGTAAAGCCGCCGGCGCGCCCGCTCGCAAGCC
>JBOGKJ010000037.1:0-4320 GCA_050745565.1 Terriglobales bacterium
CGCCAGTGGCGCTTTCACCGCTCCCGGCAAACGAAGCGGCGCGGCCCCCCGCCAACCATGCCGCTCGCGCCCCCTTGGGCTCACCGGGCCCCGGGCCGGTGCGAGCCCAAGCGGGATGCCCGGCGTAGCCGGGCAGGGGCCCACGCCCGGCAATGGTTTCGCGTCGCCGGCGGGGTGTAACCGCAGGCAACGGTTACAGCGAGCGGCGCACCGGCGGGGCGCGCCATAATCGGGCGCATGATGACACGGCGGAAGCTGTTGGAGCTGGCAGGAGCGGGAGGGGCGGCCAGCTTGCTGTTGCGGGGCGAGCGGAATGCGGCGCAGCAGCAGCGGCAATATGCGCCCGGGTCGCAGCATCCGGCGGCCATGGACGGCATGGCGGCGCCGCGGCGCCCGGGACGCAAAAACGTGCTGGCTTGGGGAGACGTGCGCAATGGCTTCCAACACGACTCGGTGTCGCACGCGTTTTCGGTGATCGAGCATCTCGGCTACGTCTCCGGGCTTTACGACACCTATATCCGCACCGATTCTCAACTGATCACCCGGCACGGCATCTATGGCAGCGACGGACAGGCGGTGTACGGGCATGACCTGCGCGACTTCGACGCGATATTCTTCTTCGGCGTGCGCGAAATCGATCTGACCGCGCAGCAGCGCGCCGACCTGCTGGCCTTCGTGCACGAGGATGGCAAAGGCTTCGTCGGCGTCCACACCGCCACCACCGCCTTCATGTCGTGGCCGGAGTTCGGCGACCTGCTGGGCGGGCGCTTTGTGAACCATCCCTGGAACGTAATCGAGGCGCCCGTGATCGTTGAGGACCGCACCTTTCCCGCCACCCGCTTCCTGCCGTCCGTGTTCCGCCTGACCGACGAGATGTATCAGATCCGCGGAGTCTCGCGCCAGCAGGTTGACGTGCTGCTGCGGCTTGATGCCAGCCATCTCAACCTGCGCCAACCCGGCATCGTCAACGCCGGTGGAGATTTTCCCCTGACCTGGGCGAAGACCTACGGGCATGGCCGCGTCTTTTATGGCGCACTCGGGCATGACCGTACCACCTGGGACATTCCCGACATCCAGCGCATCTACTTCGAGGCGCTGAAGTGGACGCTCGGGCTCGCCGGCAATCCGGACATCGCGCCTCACCCGATGCGGCCGGCGGCAGGCGCGCCCGAGGCGCTCGCAGGTCCGGCGAGTTTTTGCGGACCGGCCTGGGCTGCGCCCTCCCGGGGCACGGCCTGACAGCGGGTTTGCCCCTTCGCTGGGGTCGCGCCTTTTGCACCGTGGACAAAGTAGGCGCGAAAGGCTGCGCAATTCCGAAGGGGTGCAAGCGCCAGTGGCGCTTTCACCGCTCCCGGTAAATGAAGCGGCGCGGCCCGACCTCTAGCGAAAGGCCGCTCGCGCCACCTTGGGCTCACCGGGCCCCGGGCCGGTGCTCCACAGCCCTTCGAGTGCGGGCGCGGCGCTGCGAGCGTTCCAGCCGAGCAGGGGCAGGAGCCCGCGCCCGTCAATGATAGGGGCGCGCGGCTTTGCTGGTTGCAAAGCCGCCTCCGGGATGCTGCCCGGTTGCTACCGCGGGGCTGTTTTTGTCCTCGCGGCCGGGCGCCGCCACCAACCGGCCGGCGTGCGGATGTCGCTCAGCGCCCAGTCGAGCTGCAGCCAGCCGTGGGGATAGGGCACGCGGCAGAGTGCCGCGGCGCACTGCAGCGGGCCCAGCGCGGCGGGCGGGATGAAGTCAAAGTCGGGCGACCACCACACGGTGCGGTAATCGGAGGCGAGAGCATCGTGATAGCGAAAATAGATGCGCCCGGCGGCGGCCGGCGCGAGCGCCCAATACATCCCCAGCCCGAAGCGCCGCCGGCGATCGTTGGCGCGCGCGCCCTGGACGACCAGCAGCAGGCGTTTGCCGGCGGCGAGCGCCTGGCGGATATTGCCCCATTGCGCCAGCTGCTCGGGGAGGCTGAGCGCGGCGGTGCGCCAGCCCAGCCCGGCATCTTCCACCATGACGCCGTCGAGCCAGGGCAAATAGGCGGACCAGGTGCCGGCCTGGTTGGGGTCGTGCACCAGGTTGGCCCAGAGCGGCAGCGGGCGGAAGGCCTGCCGGATGGCGGCAAGCTCGGCGAGGATGGCCCGGCTGTAGCCGGCCTCGGTGGGGTACTCGGCAAGGCCGCCGCGGTCGAGCGGCTGCAGCAGCAGTCCGACGCGGCTGAGGTCCACGTTGTCGAGAAAGAAGCCGTCGAAGAGTTTCACGCCGCGGTATTGCCGCATGCGCCGCAGCAGGAACTGGCGCCAGCCGCGGCTGGCGGGGTTCATCAGGTAGGTGGTGCGCCAGACGCCGTTGGCGGAGCGGTAGCGGGTGTACAGTCGCTCGCCCTGGCGGTTGTGCAGGAACCAATCCTCGTGCGGATGAATCGCCTGGCAGAACACGCCCACGCGGTCGGCCACGGTGCGCTGGTAGGTGGGGTAGGAGCGGTCGCAGGGGGCGGTGTGGTTGGCATACGGTCCGGGCCCTTCGGCTTCGTTAGGGGCAATGTACTGCAGCAGCGGACCGGCGTAGCCGGCTTGGCGAAGCGCGAGGGCGTAGGGCTCGTCGGCGTGGGTGAGGATGATGAGCTGGTAATGGCGGGCGATAAAGGCCACGCTGGTGTCATCGCTCGGCGGTTTATAGAAATAGGCCAATTGCAGCGCCTGCTGACGGGGGGCGCGCCCTGCGGCCGGGGCAAGCGGGGGGTGCGGCGGTGGGAGCGTCGCAGCCGGGCAGGCGCAGAGGCCCGCGCCCAGCCATGCCGCCAGCGCCAGGGCCCGGACCGGCCCTCGTGGCCGGCGGTTTGACGGGCGCGGCCGGGTAGGTTCAAATGAGAAAGGTGCCGGTGTTCGCGTGAACCTTCCCAACAGCCTCACCCTGCTGCGCATTTTTCTGGTCCCGCTGTTGATTGCGGTGCTGTTCAGCACCCGTCTGCCCAACAAAGAACTGTATGGCACGGCCATTTTCCTGGCGGCGGCGATCACCGACCTGTTGGATGGTTATTTTGCCCGCCGCCGCCGCCAGATCACCACGCTCGGCATTCTGCTGGACCCGATTGCGGACAAGCTGCTGATCGCGGCGGCGTTTATCTCGCTGGTGCAGCTCGACCCGGCGCTGGTGCCGGCCTGGATGGTGGTGATCATCATCGGGCGCGAGTTTGCCGTCAGCGGCCTGCGCAGCATTGCATCCAGCCAGGGTTTTACGATTGCGGCCAACGAGTGGGGCAAGGCCAAGATGATCAGTCAAGTGGTGGCGGTGTGCATCATCATCGTGGCGCACAAGTACGGTCAACTGACGCTGTTCGGCTCGAGCCTGGACGTACGCTGGATCGGCAAAGCGGCGCTGTGGGTGGTGGTGATCGTGGCCGTGATTTCGGCCTCGGTCTACTTCGCGCGGTTCTGGCGGCAGATTGACGATTCGCTGAAGCCGAGCAAGCGCGAGGCGGCAGCGAAGCTGCCGCGGCCGGAGCCGGCCGGCGGCGAGTAGGGCTGCCGTGGATCGGTTGAACGGGAGCCGCGTTACTGGCCGCGCGCGACCGTGCTGCGCGCCACCACAGTGCCTGAGGGGGTGGCGGGGGCATCGTTGTTTTCGGCGCTGATGATCAGCTCGAAGTGTTGTTCGGGGGTGATGAACTGCACTTCGGCATTGAGGCCGTTGTCGGGCTTGAGCAGTCCCTTGCGCTGCGGCGGCCCATCGGACGGCTGCACCCACACCACGTAGACCGTGCGCGCCGGGCTCAGGCTGGAGGGTTGCGCCAGGTGTTTGGCCTTGAGATCCACGGTGGTGTTGCCGTTATCGTCCCGCCCCAACTGCAATTGGATGTTGGCGGCAGGCACCACGCTGGAGGGCGCCAGGACCAGCTTCTGCGCCGGCGCCGGCGCTGCCAGCAGCAACACGGCCCCGATCGTCCCCATCGCCGCCATCGTCCATCCCGCCCGCCGCGCCACCCGACCAGTTCGCTGTTCCATGGTCGCCTCCTGATTGCCGGGATGCAAAAAAAAGCCCCGGCGCTTTCCGCGCCGGGGCCGCAGCTTTCGCTAACTGCCAATGGCTAACTGCTAGTGGCCAATTGCTCATTAAGTACATGCCGCCCATGCCGCCATGGCCGCCGGGCGCGCCCGATTCCTTCTTATCCTCGGGGATATCGGCCACCAGGGCTTCGGTGGTGAGTATGAGGCCGGCGATGGAGCCGGCGTTTTGCAGGGCAAAACGGGTCACCTTGGCCGGGTCAATCACGCCCGCCTTGACCAGGTCCTCGTAGGCGCCGGTCTGGGCGTTGTACCCGAAGTTGGTGTCGG
>JBOGKJ010000038.1:0-10677 GCA_050745565.1 Terriglobales bacterium
TCTCGCGGGAGTCGCACCGTTTGCACGGCGGGCAAAGTCGGCGCGAAGGGCTGCGAGGCCCGCGCCCCCTTGGGCTCGCCCGGCCCCGGGCCGGCGCTCCACAGCCCTTCGAGTGCGGGCGCGGCGCTGCGAGCGTCTCAGCGAGTAGGGGCAGGGGCCCGCGCCCGTCAATGTAGCGAGCGTCTCAGCGGGCAGGGGCCCGCGCCCGTCATCCGTTATCAGTTGGTGCCTGGCACACGGAGAACTGGCAACTGGGAACTGGCAACTGCTAGCATTCCGATATGGTCGAAGTGCTCGACTTGCGGCAGTTCCGAAGCGCCGCGCTGGAGCCGCTGCTGCGGGCCGAGGCGGCGGAGTGGAGCCGCGTGCTCGACTGGGACTACTCCGCCTCTGCCGACCTCATCCGCCAATACGTCGAAGCCCGCATCCTGAACGGCTACGTGCTGGCCGACCGCGTGCGCGGAAGGCTGCAGCCGTTCGGCTATGGCTTCTTTATCTATGAGGCCCACAAGGCCATGATCGGCAGCATCTTTGTCGCCGAGGCGCGGCGCGATTCGGCGCGTTCGCAGGAACGCGAGCTGCTGCGCCACATGCTGGCAACCATGCAGGCCACGCCCACCCTCGAGCGCATCGAGGCGCAACTGATGCCGTTCGCTCCGCAGGCGCTGGCCGCCGGCTTTGCCGAAACCGATTTTGCCAGTTACCGGCGGGTGTTCCTCGAGCTCGGCCTGGGCGGGCCCGCGCCACCAGCGCCGGAGGCGCCGGCGGAACTCGAGATTGAGGCCTGGGGCGGCGTGCGCTATGAAGAAGCGGCCCAGCTCATTCTCGACGCCTACCAGGGCCACATTGACAGCCGCATCAATGACCAGTACCGCACCTTTCAGGGCGCCATGCGGTTCATGCACAACATCGCCCATTACCCCGGCTGCGGCAACTTTGACGCCAGCGCGTCGTTTGTGGCGCGGGCGCGCGCCAGCGGGCAGCTCGAGGGCCTGGTGCTGGCGTCGCGGGTGAAACCCGAAGTGGCGCACATCACCCAGGTCTGCGTGCTGCCCGCGCGGCAACGCCGCGGCCTGGGACGCACACTCATCACCCACTCGTTGGCGGCGCTGCGCGCCAGCGGCCTGCGCGCCGCCACCCTCACCGTCACCGGCGACAACACCCGCGCCCGCTCCCTCTACCGCCAGCTCGGTTTCATGCCCCTCACCGAGTTTGACGCCTACGTCTGGGAGAAGCGCGAAACCTCCGCCGCCGACACTCCCCCCGGAGTAGAATGACAGGCAGTGTCGCCCACCCCCAATCCGGACCCGCCGGCGGCCGCGGCGGCTGCGGCGGCGCTGGGACCGCTCGAACGGCGCGTCATGGACATCGTCTGGAGCCGCGGCGCGTCGAACGTCCGCCAGGTGGTCGAGCGGCTGCCCGAGGCGCTGGCTTACACCACGGTGATGACCACGCTCGACCGGCTGTTTAAGAAAGGCTTGCTGGACCGCCACAAGGTGGAGCGCGCGTTTGTGTACGTCGCCCGCGTCAGCCACGCCGAGTGGGCGCGCTGGCGCGCCGGTGAGTTCGTCTCCAGCTATCTCGCGACCGGCGCCGCAGCCGCCCCGCCCGGCCCCGGACTGAACCGCGAAATGCTGGTGAGCTGCCTGCTCGACGCCGTCGCCAACTATGACGTCGCACTGCTCGACGAGTTGAGCCGCCGCATCCGGGCGCGCCGCCGCACCCTCACCACCGAGGCCGGCAAATGACGCTCCTGCTTCCCTATGGGCTGCGCCTGTTGTGCCTGACGCTGGCCGCCGGCGCCCTCAGCTACGCCGCCGGCCTGCTGCTGGCCGCGCTCGCCGCCCCCGCCGTGCTGCGCCGCGCCGCCCGGCGCGACGCCCGCGGCGAAGCGCGCAGGTTGCTGGTCTGGCGTCTCGCCCCGGCCCTGCTGAGCGCCACCGTGGTGGGGCTGCTGTGCCTGCCCAGCTACTTGTGGCTCGAGCCCCGCGGCGACCGCGAAGCCTGGGGATGGGGCGTGTGCCTCGTCGCCATCGCAGGCCTGGCCCTGGCGCTCGACGTCGGCCGCCGTGCCGCGCGCGCGCTGCTGCTTTCCTGGCGCTACGGCTGGCGCTGCCGCCAGCAGGCCGACCCAGATGCGCGTCCGGAGTCCGGCTGCCTGGTGCTCAGCAGCCGCCAGCCGGTGATGGCGCTCGCCGGACTGTGGCGGCCGCGCATCCTGATCTCGCGCAGCGTCCTCGCCTGCCTCACGCCCGAACAGTTGGCCGCCAGCCTGCGCCACGAGCAAGCGCACCGCGCCGCCGGCGACAACTGGAAGCGTCTCCTGCTGGCCTCCACCCCCGCCCCCGGCCCCCGCCTCGCGCGCCTCGAACGCGCCTGGGCCCGCGCCGCCGAGTGGGCCGCCGACGACCACTCCGTCACCTCTCCCGGACGCAGCCCCCGCGCCCGCGCCCGCCATTCGCTGCAGCTCGCCGGCGCCCTGGTCGCCGTCGCGCGGCTCGGCGCGCCCGCCAGCGAGGCCCCGCTGGTCTCCGCCCTGCTCTCCGCCCACCGCGCGCCCACTGCGGCGCCGGCCCACGCCGCCAGCCGCGAGCTCGAAGCCCGCGTCCGCCGACTGCTCGAATCTCCGCCATCCCCGCCCCGCCGCGCCACCCTCGGTCTCTGGCGCGCCGCCGCCCTTGCCGCCACCGCCGCGGTCGTGGCCCTCGCGCTGGCGCCCACCACGCTCAACTGCGTCCACCAGCTCATTGAGTTCTGCGTCCACTAAGCCCGAATAGCAGCCGGCGCCAGGGGCCGAATAGCAGCCTTCCGCCCCGCGCCCACAGCTGAACAGAAGTCTTCCAGCCGCCGCCCAGGGCCGAATAGCAACCTTCCGACCGCCGCCCGTGGGGCGGGTCGCCTGACCCGCGCGCCGACCGCCGGCCGGCGCCACGCGGCAGTTCGGGTAACTACAGCAACTGTGATCCTGCCCTAATCCGCTATCCGCGCAGAAGGTGGCCAGCACCTCCCCGCACCTTGTTGGCGCGGGCCCCAGCGCGGCTTCGCCGCGCGCCCCGCTTACGCGCATGCCGGGCGGGGCCGCTACCGCGCTCCCCGCGGACCTCTCGCCGGCAACGCCGGCGAGTGCAGCCGATGCCCATCTCTTTCATGCGAGCGCCGGAATGGGGCGCAGGGGCCCCGTTCCGGCGTTCGCAGTGATAAGCGGGTGGGTTGCCCAGGCCCCGCGCCCAATAAGTATCTGTGCTATAAACGGAAGACGGGCCGGGCCGCGCCCGGCCCCATGCTCCTCAGTAGCTCAATGGTAGAGCATCCGGCTGTTAACCGGAGGGTTGTAGGTTCGAGTCCTACCTGAGGAGCCAATCGTTTCAACAGCTTGGCCCACCCGCCGGTGTGGATTACGGCTGTCCGCCGCGGCCGCACATTGACAGTCGCAGCCGTCGCAGCCCGCCCGCCTCAGGCCGCCGCACGTGCCAGTTGCGGCTCGCGCACCGATTGCAGCGCGCCACCCCAGCTCACCACCCCGTCCAGCATGGCGTGCAGCGCCGTTTCGTTCTGCGGCTGCGGGTGGAACTCGCGCATGTTCACGAAGTCGCTGAACAACGATAGCCCGACCTGGTCGCGAACCGTCGCGATCTTAACCGCGGCCAAAACGCCCCGCAAGTGCTCGGCCGCCCGGCTGCCATTCCCATTGGCGCCGTAGCTGACCAGGCCGGCGGCCTTGTCGTTCCATTCGCGGTACAGATAATCAATCGCATTCTTCAGCGCCGCCGAGAGGCCGTGATTGTATTCGGGCGTGACGAAGACGAACCCGTCCAGGCCGCCGATCTTTGCCGCCCAGCGCAACGTGTGCGGACGCGTGTAGCCGCCCATAGCCGCCGGCATCGGCTCATCCAGCAGCGGCAGGCCGTAGTCGGCAATATCCACCAGCTCGTACTCGGCATCTCCGCGCGCCTGGGCCGCCTGCAGCACCCACTCCGCCACCGCCTTGTTGTTGCGCCCGGGCCGCGTGCTTCCGGTTACAATACCAATCTTAAGCATTTTGTTCTCCTTAGTTCCCAATGGGATCGTGGTATATTTAATATACCCAGGAGATGATCGTAACCACCTGGCGCGGGGAGACGCAAGAGGGCACATGAAGGGAACCAAAGCACAGCGAAGTGGCCGGGTGCGCGTGGAGGAATGCCCGACGCGCGAAGTCCTGCGGCAAATCGGCGACAAATGGAGCGTGCTGGTGATCGTGCTCCTGCGCGACGGCCCCTGCCGCTTCAACCAACTACGGCGAACGGTTGAGGGCATCTCCCAGCGGATGCTGACGCTCACCCTGCGCGGCCTCGAACGCGACGGCTTAGTGCGGCGCACCGTCACCCCGACCGCCCCGCCCCGCGTCGATTACGCCCTCACGGAGATGGGGCGAACCCTGCTGGGTGTTCTGCAGCAGATGGCGGACTGGGCTGAACTGCACCGGCCGCAGATCCAGACCTCCCGCGAGCGCTTTGACCGCGCCGCGCTGCCGGCGCCTCGCTAGACGCGCGCCGCAGAGTTCATGGAGATTCGCCGAATGCGGCAGCCGTCCGGAGCGGGCAACACCTCCGCTGACGCCGCTCTACCGCCCCTTCCGAGCTGCTCCCGGGCTAAAATAGCGACGTAAATAACCGACGCGCCGGGAGGCCAACCATGCCGAAATTCGTGATCGAGCGGGAGATACCAGGGGCCGGACAGCTCAGCAGCCAGGACCTGCGCGACGTTTCGCGCAAGTCCTGCGCCGTGCTCAATTCCATGCCGAATGTGCAGTGGCTCGAGAGCTTCGTCACCGACAACAAGATCTACTGCATCTACCTGGCGCCGGACGAGGCGGCCGTGCGCGCCCATGCCCAGCAGGGCGGCTTCCCCGCCAACCGCGTCTCGCAAGTCCACCGCATCATTGACCCCTCCACCGCCGAGTAGCCGGGCCGCGCCTTGCTATTGTGGCTGCATGAAGCTACAATGGGGGAATGAAGAGCGTAGGACTGCGGGAACTTAAAAATCGGCTTGCCGAGTACGTGCGTGAAGTCCGAGCCGGCGAGGGCGTGCTGGTCACCGACCGCGGCACTGTGGTGGCCGAACTCGTGCCCCCCGGCCAGTCCGCTGCCGATCCCACTGTCCCGGCCGCGCTGCTCGCGCTGGCCAAAGCGGGCCGAGTGACGCTGGGAGCGCCGAACGTTCCCGAGGTGTACCCCAAGTTGCCGCGCGTGCTCCGCCCCGGCCGAGCCGCGGAACTGCTCGATGAGGAGCGCGGCGGCCGTTGACAATCTACGCGGAGTCCAGCGCCGTACTGGCGTGGCTGCTCAGCGAACCGGACGGCGCGCGGGTCCGCGAGGCGCTGATACGCGCCGATATTGTCGCGGCCTCCGATCTCACTCTGCTCGAGGTCGAGCGGGTTCTGGTGCGCGCCGTCACGCTGGACGAAATGACGGAGGCCGCGGCCACCGACCGGCGCGCCGTCCTGACCGCCGCCGCGGTGCGCTGGCACCAGTTGCGGCTGACGGCGGAGATCTTTGACCGCGCCCGCAGGCCGTTTCCCGCCGAGCCTATCCGGTCGCTCGATGCCCTGCACCTCGCCTCGGCGCTCGCCGCCCGCTCCACCCTTCCCGGCCTCGAACTGTTGAGCCTGGACCAGCGCATCCGCCGCTCCGGTGCGTTGCTCGGCTTTCGCCTTCAGCCAGCGTGAACCGCCCGACAGTGCGTCGCCTGGATGAGCACGGCCGCGCCATGGTCTCATGCAATGCGCGGCGCGCGTGTCAGCGAGCAGGGGCAGGCGCCCGCGCCCGTCAATAAGACATGGCGCCCTGGTTCCCCTTCCACGTATAGCTCGACATTAGGGATTTCGTCGAACCCACGGACAGGACCGCCATGGCTAAACGCAATAATGATCGAAGCTGCCGACCACCGCGAGGCGAAGGAGCGAACGAAGGTGATGGCCCTCGATCCTGAAGCGAGGCTTAAGTTGCAGTCAAACGGCGGCCAAGCTTGCGAGCCGCCGCCGAGTCTGTGATTTAAGCCCGGCTTCATCCCCCTTGACGCAGACTCAGGAACTGGAGGAGTTAAACCATGTTCAACCTAACTATCACTTGGCGCCGCCTGATGTATTCCATTCCCATGACCCTGGCGTTCGCCGCTATTACCGCATGGTCAGCGCCGGCGCAGGCGCGCGCGGCACATCCGTTGGCGCAACGGCTGGTCACGAGCGTGCAGGCAAGCCACATGGACGTAGCCGAGGTGGGCATCGAGCTGCCCAGCGCCAAGAGCTGCACCACGATTGCCTCGACCGACCCAGGCGACGCCGGCGAAAAATGCGAGAGCGATGACATCCTGCCGCTCAAGACGGGCAAGCCCTCGGTGGTCAAGGAGTCGGACGGCTACGACGTCTCGGTACTCCTGCATGACTCCAGCGGGCGCCAGATCGGCGTACTGGGAATCGAAATGAAGCTCACCGGACATACGCGCACCTCTGCGCTGGCCGAGGCGCGCCGGATCGAGCGCGAGATGGCCAAACAGATCACCTCACGCGCTAGCCTCGTCGCACACTGATGGCCCGGCGCGGGCCCCGGCGCGGGCGCACTACGAGCGCTCGCACCGGCCCGGCGCGCCTCCCGCTGGGGTCGCGCCGAGGTGGTCTACCTAACCGCATTTCATGAGCAAGCGGGCTAACCCCGCAGGCACGGGCAAGTCCGACGCGCCTGGCGCGGCGTGCGGCCAGCCAGCCCGCCAGCAGCGCCTCCGCCGCCAGCAGGTCGAACGGGCTGATTGCAAAGTGCCGGAGCTGGTTCGCCGCCACTCGGGCGCCGATCGCGGAAATACGACCACCCGCTGAAGTGGCACTGCACCTCAACCGCGAGCGTGCCGGGGGGCCCGGCTCGCGGCCTTTTGCGCCTACTTTGCCCGCCGCACCCCCGCGACCGGGGTGGAACTGCTCGGCCGGACGCCGCTCCGGACTGGACCGTTGGAAGATTTGGCGCCCCGGTCACGCTTCCAGGTATAGTTCGACATTGGGGATGTCGTCGAACCCAAGGACAGGACCGTCATGGCTAAACACAATTGGATATTGCTGCTATCCGGACTTTTCATCTGCTTGCCGGCCGCGTTGCCGTCGCAGGCACCCGCCGGCCCACTGACCTCCGCCCTGCATTGGCGCAACGTCGGCCCGTTTACCGGCGGACGCGTCACCACCCTGGCCGGCATTGGCTCCCAGCCGAATGTATTTTTCATGGGCACCGCCGGCGGTGGCGTGTGGGAAACCACCAACTACGGCAACGCCTGGAAGAACATTTCCGACAAGTACTTTAAGGTCGGCAGCATCGGCGCCATGGCGATTGCCGCCTCCAACCCCCAGATTATTTATGTCGGCACCGGCGATTCCGCTCCCCGCAATACAGTCACAACCGGCGAGGGAATGTACAAATCCGCCGACGGCGGCAAGACGTGGCAATTCGTCGGCCTCGGCGACACCCACATCATCAGTTGGATTCTGATTGATCCCACCAACCCCGATGTCGTCTACGCCGCAGCCCTCGGCCACCTCTTCGGCCCCAACCCGGATCGCGGCGTCTACAAGACCACTGACGGCGGCCAGACCTGGAAAAAGGCCCTGTACGTCAACGACCAAACCGGCGCTATCACCATGGCGATGGATCCGGCGAACCCGAACACCGTCTACGCCGCCATGTGGCAGATATCCCGCAGCCACTGGGGCTTCTCCAGCGGCGGACCTGGCAGCGGCATCTATAAGACCACCGACGGCGGGGCGAACTGGACCAACATCACCCATAACCCCGGGCTTCCCGCGGGCATTTTCGGCAAGGTGAGCATCGCGGTCGCGCCCAGCGATCCCAACGTGGTGTACGCGCTCATTCAGGCGAGCTATAAGGGTCAGGCGGGCGGCCTCTTCCGGTCCGACGACGCCGGCCAGAGTTGGCGGCTCATCAGCTTGAGCCAGGACATCACGCAGCGCGCCTTTTATTACGGCCGCGTCTATGCCGACCCGAAGGACGCCAACACCATCTACCTCCCCAACGTCGGCGTCTACATCTCCCATGATGCCGGCAAATCGCTGATCACCCTGCATCCGCCCCATGGCGACAACCACGCGTTCTGGGTCAATCCGGACGACACCAAGATTCTCATCGAAGGCAACGACGGCGGCGCCACCGTTTCCCGCGATGGCGGCCAGACTTGGAGTTCGGAAGACAACCAGGCGACCGGCCAGTTTTATCACGCCAATCTCGACGACCAGTTTCCGTTCCACATCTACGGCGCGCAGCAGGACCGCAGCTCGGTCGAGGGATCGAGCGCCGCGCCGGCGCCGGTGTGGACCACTGTGCGGGGCGGCGAGATGAGTTGGGTGGTGCCGACGCCTGGCCAGCCCTGGATCACCTATTCCAGCGGTTATTACAGCGATGAGTGGCGCGACAATCGCCGAACGGGCGTAAACGAGCTCGTCAGCGCCTGGCCCGCCTTCAAGTTCGGCGCCGGCGGCAAGGACATCAAGTACCGCTTCGGGTGGAATCACCACGCCGCGGTGTTTAATCCCCACAACCCGAAAGCGTTTCTAATGGGCGCCAACGTCGTACTCGAAACCCTCGACCAGGGAATCCATTGGAAAGCCATCAGCCCCGACCTCACACGTGATGACAAGACCAAGCAGCAACGTCCGGGCGGGCCCATCAGCAAGGACGTGACCGGCGAGGAAATGTTCGACACCATCTCCTCAATCGCCTTTTCTCCGCTGACGGAAGGCGTCATCTGGACCGGCTCCGATGACGGCCTCGTCTATGTGACAACCAACGGAGGCGGGCACTGGTCCCCGGTGCGGCCGCCACAACTGCCAGACTGGTCCACCATCACCTGCATCGAGCCATCGCACGTCCACGAGGGCACCGTGTACCTGTCGGCGAGCCGGTACGATTGGGACGACTTCCGTCCCTATGTGTACAAGACCACCGATTACGGCAAGACCTGGACCTCGATCGCGGCGGGCCTGCCGGCGGATGAGTATGTCGAGAGCGTGCGCCAGGATCCGAACGATCCCGGCTTGATGTTCGCCGGTACCAGTCGGACGGTTTACTTCAGCCAGGATGGCGGCCAGCAGTGGCGGCCGTTGAGCCTCAATCTGCCGGCCGTGCGCGTCAACGATGTTGAAATTCAACCCCAGCAGCACGCCGTCGTCCTGGCCACTTTCGGACGCGCCTTCTGGGTGTTGGACGATCTGCAGTTCCTCGAACAATTGGGCAGCGCCCAAGTCGCCTCGAATGCCACCGCCTCGGCGCCCTACCTGTTCCGGCCGCAGCAGGCGTGGCTGGCCTCCCGCGGCGGCGGCTTCGGCGGCAGGGGCGGACTGGGCGAAAGCCTGGCGGCTGGCGCCACCGTGTTCTTTCAACTCCCGTCCGATTACAACAGTGCGACGCCGGTCAAGCTGAACTTCACGACCACGAGCGGCCAGTTGATCAACAGCTATACGCTGCCGCTCAAGCCGCAGCCGGCGGGCCGGTCCGGACGGCCGGGCCGGGTGACGAAACTCCACGCCGGCATGAACCGATTCCTCTGGAACATGCGCTACCCGAGCGCAACCGAGGTCAAGGGTATTTTTCATTACGCCCAGCAAAACGGCGAACTGGTTGGCCCGGAGGTGGTGCCCGGAACCTACGATGTCACGCTGACCTATGGCAGCTTCACCCAGAAGCAGCCGCTGGTGGTCACGCTCGACCCCAACCTACATACCACGCCGGCGGAGTTGCAGGCGCGCTTCGATTTGCTGATGCGGCTGCACCAGGCCGCCGACCGCCTCGACACCAACCTCAACCGGGCGATTGACGCCCGCAGCGCGCTCCAGAAGACCTCCGGCGCGGCACCGGCGGCGATCGCGCGCCTGGATCAGGACATCAATGGCCTGGTGGATCTGCAGATCCAGTCCTATGAAGGCAGCCTGGTCTATCCCGATCTGTTGCGGTCCTGGCTGTGGCGGATTTCGAACCGCATAGATTCGTCCTTCCTTCCGCCAACCCAGGGCATGGTCGAGGTGGCGAACATGTATATCAAGCAGGCCGATGAAGGTGTCGCCCGCCTCCAAACCGACGTCGCCACCGCCAACCAGGCCCTGAAAAACTGAAGCGGCGGCGGCCGCCGCCAGCGGCAGGCGCCCCGCCGCTAAAGCAAAATCCCAGAGGCTATTGAAGGGCGCGGGCCCCTGCCCCTGCTCGCTGAGACGCTCGCAGCGCAGTGCCCGCATTCGAAGGGCTGTGGAGCGCCGGCCCGGGACCCGGTGACGCCGCTTCGTTTACCGGGAGCGGTGAAAGCGCCACTGGCGCCTTCACCCCGTTGGAATTCCGCGGCCCTTCGCGCCCATTTTGCCCGCAGTGCAAACGGCGCGACTCCCGCGAGCAGCCGTGGCGCTGATGTGGGGCGGGTCGCCGACCCGCAGGCCGGCCGCCGGCCGGCCAGCCCTTCCCGCTTGGCTTGGATTCAGCATCCCCGTTTCTGCTATAAAGCCACACAACCCTGTCCACCATTCGCTTCGCCAACATTGATGGGCGCGAGCCCCTGCCCCTGCTCCGCCGTGCATCCCGCTTGGGCTCGCGCCGGCCCGGGGCCCGGTGAGCCCAAGCCGGCGCGAGCCTCGCGGGGCGGCCGCGGCTATACTCGCGC
>JBOGKJ010000039.1:0-11230 GCA_050745565.1 Terriglobales bacterium
AGGGGCTGGCGTTTGAGGCCTCTTGCCCCACAGCTGGGCGGTGGAGCGCGCCCTGGGTCAGCGCCGCGAACTCTGCGGGCGTGCGGTAGCCGAGACTGCTATGCGGGCGGGCGTGGTTGTAATCCTCACGCCAAGCCCCGATCTTGCGGCGCGCGTCGAACAGGTTCTGGAACCAGCTCGTGCGCAGGCATTCCTCCCGCAGCTTGCCGTTGAAGCTTTCCAGCCGCCCGTTCTCCATCGGCCGGCCAGGCCGGATGTGCACCGGTTCGATGCCGTGCTCCACGCACCAGGCCAGGAAGCGCCGGCTGGTCATCTCCGGGCCGTTATCGCATCGAATCGCCGCCGGCAGGCCGCGCCCGGCGCCCGCGGCCTCCAGCACGCGCGTGAGCCGCAGCCCGCTGAAGCTGGTGTCCACCTCCAGGGCGAGGCATTCGCGCGTGTAGGCGTCGACCACGCTCAGCACTCGGATGTGGCGGCCGCTGGCCACCAACGTTGTGTTCGGCCTGCCCTCGGGTGGGCGCCTCCCGCGGTGCCGGCAGGCGCGCCCCCGTCGCACTGCTGCCCGCCGCCGCCCAGGTGAACCGCACCCGCTGGGGCGAGAGCGCCGCCAGAAGGGCGAGGGCGCAGGGCTTCATTGGCCGTTGAGGCCCTGTCCGATGCGGCCGCTGCCCTCCCGGTTCCGTGCGAAGATTACGCTATGCCGAGGGCCGCCAATGGAGTGGGGAGCACGCAAAATCCAGTTGTCGCGAATGCGCTGGACGGCTTGGTTGGCCAATTCGGCGCGATCCTCATCGACCCGCCATGGCGGTTCGCCAATCGGACCGGCAAGATGGCGCCTGAGCATAAGCGGCTCAGCCGCTACAAGACCATGGCTTTCGAGGAAATTGCCGCCCTTCCGGTCGCGAGAATTGCGGCGCCCGAAAGCCATCTCTATCTTTGGACACCCAATGCCTTGCTGCCAGAGGCGCTTGGCATCATGAAGGCCTGGGGATTTAACTACAAGACCAACATCGTCTGGTGCAAAGTTCGCAAGGACGGCGGCCCCGATGGGCGCGGTGTCGGGTTCTACTTTCGCAACGTGACGGAACTTTTGTTGTTCGGCATCAAGGGGAAGATTCGCACGCTTGCCCCTGGGCGGAGCCAGGTGAATGTGCTCATCAGCCGCAAAGAGGAGCACTCCAAGAAGCCGGACTCGGTCTACGGCCTGATCGAGCGCTGTAGCCCTGGCCCCAGATGCGAGCTTTTCAGCCGCCAGCGGATCCAGGGATGGACCCAATGGGGCGATCAGGTGGACAGCTACCAATCACCGAGGCACAAGGGCTACAGCTGGTCTAGGAGTCGAGATCGAGACACTCCGCGGTTATCCCGATTAGAAGCAGCGGGCAGCCGCCCGCCCCGCCCCCGTCTACTTTGGGAATGAGCTTCCGCCAATGTGTGGTCGAGGCGCCATATTTCGCACCAATTTTCGGACCCAAGACATTGAACACCAGCTGCAGCTCGCTCATGCGCGTCACGATAACGCCCACGGCGAGCACACGCAGTTCCTTCAGCAAGCGGAAATTGTTCAGGTCGCGATCGTAGAACTCCGTCTTGTTGTTCCACTCGACCTCGAGGCCGATTTCATTCTTGAAGTTATCGATTTTGTGGGTCGGCGTCGGGGTCGCTTTGCCGTCGACGACGATCCTGGTATCGAACGATTTCTCGGCCCAGTTCCGTTGCCGCAGGCAATTGTCGAGGCGGGCGGAGATCGTTGACCTCCCCCCGCCGCCCGCTAGAATCTCCGATTTCGAGATTCGAAATTTCGTCAGGCAGGCAAGGATGTCCTCGAATTCGCTGGGATAATCGCGTTCCAAGATGGCGCTGGCATGCCCGCGTTCTTCGATATGGAAGCGGTTGCGCAGCTCGGCCGGGATGGACGACAAGGCCATTTAAGACCGGATCGTAGCATTTTGCGCCCGGGGCGATGCGTTTAAATTGACCGTTCACGGGAGTGCTGGCGTCGTCGGCCTTGACTTGCGTCATGGCTGTCCGCCGTGGGCCGCGGCTGCGGCAGCGAACTACGGCCGGGGGCAGGCGGAGCAAAGGCCATGCTTGCTGTGGGCCGGTTGCCTCAAGTTTGTGCCGGTCGGGGACCGGCGCGCGGCCCGGGGGGCCGCCCCACGGGTGCGGCGCTGCGGGCTATGGCGGGGTTGACTCTGCTTTGGCTATCGCTGCGGGCTATTGCAGATCTGGCTCTGCACTATGCTTTGGCGCCGGGGTCGAGGTCGCGGAGGTACTCGAAGGTGAAGATGCCGGTGGCGTGGCCGTCGCTGAAATGCAACTGCAGGGCGTAGCGGCCCACCGGGGTGACGCCGGTGAGGCGGTGGCCGGCGGGTTTGTAGATGGGCAGCGGCGAGGCGGGCACGGCGGTGGGGCGCTCGCCGGTGTGGTGGAGGTCGGCGCAGGTGGCGCAGGGGCAGGCGGCGCGCAACTGGGCGACGGAGTAGCGGCTGGTGCGTCCGTCGCGCCAGGCGATGGTGATGCCCTGGGAGAGGGAGACGTCAATATTGGCGGGGACGGCGGCGGCGGGGGAAGGTTCGCTCATGACCGCAAGGGCACCTGCTCGATCAGATGCAGACCCCAGCCGTCGAGTCCGGGCCAGCGCCGCGGATGATCGGTGAGCAGACGGAGCGAGCGCACACCAAGATCGGCCAGGATCTGGGCGCCGACGCCGACCTGGCGCTGCACCAGGAGCGTGGGCTCGGCCGCCGAGGCGGCGGTGGTCTCGGTCTGGACGGGGTTATGGACGGCGCAGCCGGCCTCCAGGCTGTAGCCCGGGCTGGTGTGGTGAAGGTAGATCAGGACGCCGCCGCTGGCGGCGCGCAGCCGCGCCAGGCTGGCGGCCAGGTTGGCGCGGCAGTCGCAGCCCTCGCCGCCCAGCGCGCCCAGCAGGCAGTGGTTCTGGACGCGCACCAGCGTGGGTTCGTCCGGTCGGATGTCGCCAAACACGAGAGCGGCGTGCTGCTCCTCGTCGAGCGAGCTGCGATAAGTGATGAGGCGGGCGGCGCCGGCGGCGGTGGCGATGGGGGTTTCGGCCAGGCGATGCACGTAGCGCTCGTGGAGGAGCCGGTGGCGGATGAGGTCGGCCACGGTGATCATTTTCAACTGGTGGTGGCGGCAGAAGAGGTCGAGTTCGGGCACCCGCGCCATGGTGCCGTCGGCGTTCATGATTTCGCAGATGACGCCGGCGGGCTGCAGGCCGGCGAGCCGCGCCAGGTCTACGGCGGCCTCGGTTTGTCCAGCGCGGCTGAGCACGCCGCCGGCGCGCGCGCGCAGCGGGAAGACGTGGCCGGGGCGGGCGAGGTCGGCGGCGCGCGCGGCCGAGTCCACCAGCCGCAGAATGGTGCGGGAGCGGTCGGCAGCGGAAATGCCGGTGGTGACGCCATCGCGGGCATCGACCGACTCGCAAAAGGCGGTGCCGAAGTTGCTGGTGTTGTCCTGGGTCATGAGCGGGATGGCCAGAGCCTCAAGCCGCTGCTCGGTCAGCGCACAGCAGATGAGGCCGCGGCCATGCACGGCCATGAAGTTGATCGCCTCCGGGGTGACGCTCTCGGCGGCCAGCGTGAGGTCGCCCTCATTCTCGCGATCGGCGTCATCCACCACGACCACCATGCGGCCGGCGCGGATTTCCTCGAGCGCTTCGGAGACGGTGGCGAAGGGCGGGGCGACGGTGGCGGAGGCCATAGGTAATTTTAACCAAATAGCCGTTAGCCATCAGCCGTTAGCCATTGGGCCGCATTGGCGGGCTAGTCCAGGGCTAGTCCGCATTTCTCACAGTCAGATCACGATGCTCGCATCCAGGCGCGGCGCGCCCTAAAAAATGGGCGACGATATCGAACGGCGAGCAGGAGGCGCTGTCTGGAGGACGATGGCGCCAGGGCAGGTGCTGCGCCGCCCATTTTTCTAGACGGGCGCGCTATGCCGCGCGTGGCAGCGGCTGGGTTGGTGAGAAATGCAGGCTGGGGGTGGGCGCAACGGTGCGGAGGCGGGGGCGGAGCGGACCGATGCGCCGACCTGAGCGAATCGCGCGAGCGGTGGCGCAGCGGAGCGGAGATATCGGGCTACGGCAGAATCACAGTTGCTGTCGTTACCGGAACTGCGGCGTGGCGCCGGCCGGGGGCCGGGGCGGCGACCCGCCCCACGGGAGGTGGCGCCCACCTTCTTTGATTCGGCTCTAGGGGCGCTTGCGGGAGGCGCGGCCGATGGACTGCAACTGTTTCAGCAAGATGACCGACAGCCGGCCCAACTCGTGATGCATTTGCTCGGCGAGCTGGCCGATGAGCTCCTCGCCCTTGGGCGTGAGCGAGACCTGCACGGTGCGGCGGTCTTCCTTGCCGCGGGTGCGCTTGACCAAGTGCAGGTTCTGCGCGCGGGTGACCAGGGCCACGGCGGCGTGATGGCTCACCTGCAGGCGCTCGGCCACCTCGGCCACATTGGCCCAGTTGCGGCCATGCATTCCCTTGATGGTCATCAGCAACTGGTGCTGCTGGGGGGAAATGCCGGCCTGGCGTGCGGCGCGCTCGCTAAAGCGCAGGAACTGCCGCAGGGCGTAGCGGAACTGGGCGAGGGATTCGATTTCGGATTTGCTGATTCGCATGGGCATAGTCCTGAACCGCGCGGCCGCCAGCCACCCGCGTGCGGGCGCCTCGGGAGCCATCCTACCATCATACATGCGGATACATCAGGCCATGACTGCAAAAATATATCTTTTGCGTTAGGTGTCAATCGGGCGGGCTTGCCTCGGCCCGCCGCCCCGATTTACACTGGGGCAGTGTTCCGCCCCGCGCGCCGCCTGCCGCTTGCCGTGATGCTTGGGGCCGGGCTGGGACTGGGGACGCTGCTGGCCGGCTGCACGCGGCCGGGCCCGCCGGCGGCGGGCGTGCTGGCCACCGTCAACGGGCAGCCGGTGCGGGCCGCGGAACTCGACCAGCTCTACGCCGCGCAGACCGCCGGCGCCAGCACGCCGCTGCCAGCCGACCAGAGCCTGCAACTGCGCCTGTCGCTGCTCAACCAACTGATTGACCGGCACATCCTGCTGCAATATGGCGCCCAGCTCGGCATCAAGCCCGATCCGACGGCCCTGGCCCGCGCCCTGGCGCTGGCACGGACCCGCCAGCCGCCGCTGCCGCCGGAGGAAGCCCGCCAGCAGGCCAGCGACACGCTGGTGCTGAATGCGCTGCTGCAGCGGGAAGTGAGCGACCGCGTTCACGTTGACGACCACGCGATCGCGGCCTTCTACCAGCAGAACCAGGCCAGCTTCAATCTACCCGAGCGCCAGTATCACGTACTCGAAATAGTCGTGACCCCTTCGCCGGGACCGGTCACCAACCTGGCCCAGGACAAGGCCGCCACCCCGGCCGCAGCGCAGAAGAAAATCGGCATGCTGGAGCAGCGTCTCGCCCAGCACGCCGATTTTGCCACGCTGGCGCAGCAGTACTCCGAGGATTCCTCGACCGCCTCGAGCGGCGGCGATCTCGGCCTTATCCCGCAATCGGTGCTGATGACGCAGACGCCGGCGGCGCTGCGCGAAGCCATTCTGCGGCTGCAACCCGGCCAGGTTTCGCAGCCGATCAGCACGCCCAACGGTTACTACCTGCTCAAGCTGGTGGGCATCGAGCCGGCAGGCCTGCGTCCGCTCTCGGACCCACAGGTGCGTCAGAGCATCCGCGACCTGCTGTCCAGCGCCCGGCAGCGGTTGTTGCAGGCGGCGTTTCTCGCCACGGTTCGCAACCAGGCGAAAGTGGTGAATTATTTGGCGCAGCAGATTCTGGAGCAGAAGTAGCAGCCTGCGCGGCTGCAGCCGCGCTAGCCACTAGCCGTTAGGAACGCGCGGCGGAGGGGCGAGGGGAGGGACTTGCCGGGGCCCGCGTGGCTTGGCCTGCGGGCTGCGATTAGCGATTGGCAAGAAGCGAGGCGGGGCGGCGGCTGTGGTGGTGGGTCGGGAGAAGAGGGCTGGAGGGTGGGGGGCGGGCGCCAACGAAGAGGCGGATTTGGTTCTAAGCTAGAGCCATGGACGTGGTGGCGTGGGTGGTGGTGGGGCTGATTGCGGGTTACGTTTGCGGGCTGTTTTTGCGGGGCGGCTACGGGCTGGGCGCCAACCTGGGCGCGGGGGCGATTGGCGGGCTGCTGGGCGGGGCGATGATGGGGGAGATGGGGCAGGCGCGGGGCGGGGAAGTGGTGCTCAGTCTGCTGGCGGCGGCGCTGGGGGCGGTGGTGCTGGCAATTTTGGCGCGCAGTTTCCACCGGGTCTCGGCGTAAGGCGGGGGCGCGGTCAGTCGCTGGCGGCGGCGAGGGCGGGTTCGAGGGCCTGCAGCACCTGGCCGGCGGTGATGCCGCGCACGCAGGCGAAGCGGGCGGGGTTGGTGCAGCGGGCCTCGCGGTAGACCCAGCAGTTGTTGCAGGGGCTGCAGGCGAGCTGAAGGCTGACGCTGGCGGAGCGGGCGCTGTAGGGGGCGTAGCGGGCGGGGGTATCGGGGCCGAAAATGCCGATGACGGTGGCCCCCATGGCGGCGGCGAGGTGCATGGGTCCGCTGTCGGTGGCGACGACGCGCCAGGCGGCGCGCATGAGCGCGGCGACGTCCTGCAGGGGGTGTTCGAGCAGGCACAGGACGGGGCGGCCGGCGAGGCGGGCGATTTCGTCGAGCAGGGGCCGTTCGCGCGCCAAGCCGATCAGCACCGGGGTGCGGGCGGCGGGCAGGCCGGCGATGATCGCGGCCCAGGTCGCGGCGGGGAGGCGGCGGAATTCGGCGCTGGCGCCGGAGCCCGGCGCCAGCACCACGAAGGATGCGGCCGGGAGCCGGTGGCGTTCGCGCCAGGCGGCGGAGCGGGCGACGGCGGAGTCGGTGAGCGGCAGTGGGGCGAGGCCGGCGTGGGGCGCCAGCCCGGCGCTGCGGGCGAGGGCGTCGAAGCAGAGCTTCATGTGGCGCGGCGCCGCCCCCGGGTCCACGAGGTGGTCGTAGCAGCGGTTGCGGCCGCGGTAGCGGGTGCTGAAGCCGTGGCGGCGGGCTGGGCCGGCGGTGAGTTGCGCCAGGGCGGTGGAGCAGTTCACGTGCTGCTCGAAATCCAGCACGACGGCGGCATCGGCCAGCGCGTGCCGCACCGCGCGCCAGGTCCGCCAGGGATGGCGCGGCTCGCACACGACCAAGTGGTCGGCCACGCCGGGCGCGCCGAACACGCCCCAGCAGCGCGCCGTGGTCACCACCGTCACCTGATAGCCAGCCTGGCGGGCGGCGGCCAGTGACGGCAGCATGAGCACGGCATCGCCCATGCCGACCAGCTTGATTGCCGCCAGCACCGGGGGTCCGGGCGGCGCCGCCGCGGCGGGGCGCTGGCGGGGGCGGCGCGCGGCCGCCACCCGGGCCAGCAGCGCCACAGCGGTCTGGTCGAGGAGGCGGATCAGTGCTGCCATTGCGCCGCCGCCTCGCGGTAGGCCGATTCGAACTGGCGGCCGACGGCCTGCTGGTTGAATTGCCGCTCGACGCGATCGCGGCCGGCGAGGGCGAGGCGGCTGCGCTGGGCGGGGTTGTGGGCGAGCGCCAGCATGGCTTGCGCCAGGGCTTCGGGGTCGCCCGGCGCCGTCAGCACGCCGTGGATGCCGTGGTCCACAATTTCGGGCACGCCGCCGCAGCGTGCGGCGATCACGGGCACTCCGGCGGCCATCGCCTCGATGAGCGTTCGGCCGAAGGGCTCGGGCCGGGTTGAGGCGTGCACGGCGACGTCGAGCGCCGCGAAGGCGCCGGCAATGTCGGTGGTGTAGCCGGTGAAGCGCACCGCGGCTTCGAGGGCCAGTTGGCGGCTGAGCTGTTCGAGTTCGGCCCGGCGCGCGCCGTGGCCGTGGGTGTCGTAGATGTCCCCGCCCGCGAGCACGAAGCACAGGCGCCGGGCGATCACCTCGGGCGCCTGATCGAGCACCTGCCGCGCCGCCCGCAGGAACACCTCCTGGCCTTTCCAGGGCGCAAAAATGGCCAACATTCCGAACACCAGCGCACCGGACCCGATGCCGTGGCGGGCGCGGAAGGCGGCGCCGTCGCCGCCCCGCATCGCGGCCGGGGCGACGCCATTCCAGATCACGCGCAGCTTGGGGCGCAGCTCCGGATAGCGCGCCGCATAGGCCGCCGCCACCGCCTCGGAATTGGCCACCGCCAGCGCGGGCCGCGAGGCCAGGCGGCGCAGCAGGCGGCTGGGCCAGCTCTCGCGCCCCTGGTCGGGCCCGGGCGGAAAGTCGTGCAAATGCCAGATCAGCGCCGCCCCGGGAGTCGGCAGCATGGCACTGAAGTAATGCATCTTCATGCCGTTGCTGTGGATGACCTCCGGCTGCATCCGCGTCAGCTCGCGCTGCAGCCGCAGCGCGTAGGCTGGCGCCTGCCACAATGGCGACACCGTGGCGCGGGCGCCCGCCCGCGGGCTGCCGGCGGCCGAGCGGCTCAACCGCCGGAGCGGCATCGGCATGGGCAGCATCTGTGCCGCCATGCCCTGGCCCTCCAGCATCTCGAGCAGCGGCCCGGGCGAGCCCACCACCACGGCGGGATCGAACCGCTCCCGGTCCAGGCCCGCCAGCAGGCTGAGCAGGCAGCGCTCGGCGCCACCCACCTGACCGGACGCGGCCAGATACACCACCCGCTGGCGCAGCGCGTGGGGCTGGCGCGGCAACGCAACGGCCGCGCTCACGCCCGGCCTCCCGGCAGCAACTGCCCATGCAGCGCGCGCACCTGGTCCGCCGCGTGCTCCCAGTTATACTCGCGCTCCACCCGCGCCCGCCCCTGCGCTCCCAAGCGCGCGCGCAGGGCCGGATCGTCCAGCAGCCGCTCCAGCGCGCCGGCGACCGCCTCAGCCGAGTCCGGGTCGGCGAGCAGGCCGGTCACGTCCGCAACCACCGCAGTGGTGATGCCGCCGCTGCGCCCGCCGACTACCGGCTTGCCGCGGGCATTGGCTTCGAGCAGCGCAATGCCGAAGCCCTCGAAGCCGAGGCCGCGCGGGGTCGGCTGCTCCCGGCTGCAGAGCAAGAAGATATCGCAGCGGTCATAGGCGGCCATTAGATCGTTATCGGGCAATCGGCCCAAAAACTCAACCCGGTCGGCGAGGCCGAGCTGGCGGGCGAGCGCCTGGAGGTAGCCGCGGTCATCGCCGTCGCCGGCGATCTGATAGCGGAAGGCATGGCCGCGGTCGCGCAACAGGGCCATGGCGGCGAGGGCGGTATCCACGCCCTTGTAGCGGTGGCGCTGCGCGAGGCGGGCGACGGTGAGAATGGTGGGCAGCAGGCCCGGATGCGCCCGTGGCGGGGCCGTGCGCCAGGCGCGGGAGGCGCCCAGCACCACCTGGTGCAGCGGCGGCAGCCGCCGGCCGAGCAGGCAGCGGCGCACCTGGTCGGCGGTGAAGGCGCTATTGCAGCAGATGGCGGCGGCGGAGGTGAGAGAGGCGCGCGCCAGGCGCGGGTAGCGGCATTTCGTGAGCTCTTCGCCGTGCACCCAGACAAGGTAGGGCAGTCCCCAGCGGCGGCGCAACCACCACCCGGCGAAGCCGGCGAACAGATGATTGCAGTGCAGCAGCGCGAGGGGCCGGCGCTGGCGTTGGATGAGGCTGGCGGCCTGGCGCAGGTAGTGCAGCGTGGGCCAGCCCGGGGCGAGGCCGCGGCGGGTGCGCGTCAGCGGGAGCGCGTCATTATCCAGCGGATCCATTGGGCCCAGTGGGGCGGCGGGGGCGACGGCGAGGCGGGTGAGGTCGGCAAGGCGCGAGTAAATCTCCCAGGTGAGGGTTTGGATTCCACCGGTGGAGGGGGGGAAATCGGTGGCCAGCAAGAGCAGGGTGCGGTGGGGGCCGGTGCGAATCACGCAGCCCCCTGGCGCAGCGCGCGGACGGTGTGTTCGAGCGCAAAGCGTTCGTGGTAGAGCGCGCGCCCGCGGTCGGCGATGGGGCGGCGGCGATCGGGGGCGGCCAGCAGTTGATCAGCGAGCTCGAGCCAACCAGTGAGCGGCGCGAGGGCCACGGCGCCGGAATCGCGCCAGAGCGGTTCGGTATTTTTGCCGAGGTTGGTGAGCACGCAGCGGCCGAGGGCGAGGCCGGCCATGGTGGTGCCGCGGCGGGTGCAGACGCCATCGGCGTAGGGCTGGAGCAGCAGATCGGCGGCGGCGAGGTGGGCGGCGACGGCGGCGGGGTCGAGGCGTCCGGGAGCGAGCAGGCGCGGGCGCAGGAGCGGGTTGCGGCCGAGCAGGTCATGCGCCAGCGCCTCGCCGCCGACGCCGGCCAGGACGGCGGCGCAGCGCGGATGGTGGTGGAGCAGGGCCTCGAGCAGCGGCGGCAGCGCCGAGCGCGAGTAGGGATCGAGGCCGCAGAATGTACCCAGCAACTCGACAGCCGGCGCACAGGCGGCGCGCACGCGCGCCACCGCGGCCGGATCGGGCTCGGGTAAATTGCTGGGCACGGGGGTCCAGGCCGCGGGGGGCTGGCCGGGCGCGAGACGTTGGAGCCAGTCACCCCAGGCAGGGGTGGAGACAAAGCTGCGCGCTGCGGCGCGGTGGATTTGGCGCGCCATGCGTTGTGTGACCCGCGCCAGCAAATGGTGCTGAAGCGGCGCGCGGGGCTCGGCGGCAAAGGCCACCTCGTGGTACATCACCCAGGGTTTGCGCCAGCGTTGCCCGGCCACCCAGCGGGCGAAGCCGAGGTTCATGCCTTTGCGGCCGAAGGCATGGGGGCCGTACTGAATCAGAAGTTGCGGCGGCTGGGCGAACTGATTGAGGTCGCGCGCGAGCTGCGCCCGGTCGGTCCGGCGAAAGAGCCCGCGCAGCGGGTGCAGCGTCACAGCCCCACTGGCGGCGGCAGGCGCGGGCGCCCAGACGTGGACGAGGTCGCCGGCGGCGGCGAGCGCCTCAGCCAGCCGCGCCGTGTAGTCAGCGACGCCGCCGCCGGAGGGCGGGTACTCGCCGCTGACGATGGCCCAGTGCATATCGCCACTATCGTCTAAAACCGCGCCTTTCCGCAGGCCGAATGGCGGACGCCGGCCGCGGTCGTGTCGCATAGAGCGGATTCAAAGCGGCTGATTCAAGGTTGGGCGGTTTTCGGGGGAGCCATCTAGGAGCGTGCGCGGCAGAAACCTGGGCGGATTGGAAACGTAAGTAGAAGCATGCCGACCAGTTTTCGCCGCTGCGCTCCAGACCAGAGCTTGCTGTTCCCGCCCTGCCCGCGCGACTGGCTGCCG
>JBOGKJ010000040.1:0-9604 GCA_050745565.1 Terriglobales bacterium
TTTTCGGGAACCGCGGCCCAGGTCGAGGCCGCGTTTGGGGCGCCGCTGCATTACTACCAGATCAACGGGGAGCGGCACTTTGCGCCGGCGAGCGCACTGTCCGTTCCCGCCGCGCTGGAGCCGACGGTGCTGGGGATCACCAATCTCGACGACTTCCGGCCGCGGCCGCGGCTGCGACCCGGCGCCGGGGCGGGGCCGCATTTCACCTCCAGCGTAACTGGGAGTGTGTTTTTCACGCCCGGCGATATTGCGGCCGCCTACGACGTCGGGCCGCTATATTCGGCGGGCGACACGGGTGCCGGGCAGACGATTGCGGTGGTGGGCCAGTCGGCAGTGGTGCTCGGGGATATCGAAGCGTTTCAAAGCGCCGCCGGCCTGAGCATCAAGGACCCGGCCTTGGTGTTGGTGCCCGGGACGGGCGCGTCTACGGTGTTCAGCAGCGACGAAGCCGAGAGCGATCTCGACCTGGAGTGGGCGGGGGCGACCGCGCCGGGCGCCGACATTGAGTTCGTCTATGTCGGCAGCGGCGCCAACTCCGGCGAGTTCGACGCGCTGACGTTTGTTGTCGACCATGATCTGGCGCCCATCATCAGCACCAGCTACGGCCTCTGCGAACCCGCCGAGGGCGCTCAACAGATCTCGACCTTCGAAATCGTGCTCAAGCAAGCCGCCGCACAAGGGCAGACCGTCGTCGCCAGCGGAGGCGACGTCGGTTCGACCGATTGCTCCGGTATCACCGGCCTGAGCACCGCCCAGCAGCAGGTGCTGGCAGTGGATTATCCGGCCAGCAGCGCCTACGCGACCGGCGTGGGCGGGACCGAGGTCCCCTCCGCGGATTTGGTCACCGGCACCGGCTACTGGCAGGCGAGCTCGGGCACCGACGTCATCACCTCGGCGCTGCAATACATACCCGAAACCGCCTGGAACGACGACAGCACCACCAGCGGCCTGAGCGCCGGCGGCGGCGGCGCCAGCACGCTTTTCGTCAAGCCCACGTGGCAGGCCGGGGTGGCGGGCATTCCCGCCGATGGCCAGCGCGATGTACCCGATGTCGCCCTCTACGGCTCTCCCAACAACCCCGGCTACCTGTATTGCACGAGCGACACCACGGTGTGGGTTTCGGGGCAGAGTTCGAGCTGCACGAGCGGCTTCCGCGACGGCGCCGGTGCGAGCCACAATCTCACCGTCGCTGGCGGCACCAGCTTCGGCAGCCCGATTTTTGCGGGCATGGTGGCGATCCTCAACCAGGCGGCCGGTTACAGCAGCGGCCAGGGGCTACTGAACCCGACGCTGTACGCGCTGGCGGCCCAAAGCTCCACCTATGGCGTGGCGTTTCACGACGTCACCAGCGGCAATAACGACTGCACTGCGGGAGCGACGTATTGCAGCAGCACGGCGGGCTTCTCCGCCGGCACCGGCTATGACCAGGTCAGCGGGCTGGGCTCGGTGGATCTGCATCAGTTGGCGCTCGCCTGGCCGCTCAGTACCGGCCCCGCCCTGATCGCGACCAGCACGGCGGTTTCGGCCTCGAGTGCGACCCCGGCGCTGAACGCCAACGTGACGTTCACCATTACGGTCAGCCCGGCGAGCGGCGGGAGCACGCCCTCCGGCTCGGTCGCACTGCTGCTCGACGGCGCCGCCATCGCTCCGGTCACGCTGACTGCCAACGGCACCGTTGTCTATTCCACCAGCTTCACCAGCACCGGCGCGCACCAGCTTCTGGCCACCTACTCCGGCGACAGCACCCACGCCGGCTCGACCGGAGTCGCCAGCGTGAACGTGGCGCTCGCCAGTTCCGGCACGGGATCGTTCACGCTCGCCGCCAGCGGGGTCGCCGTGACCTCGGGCGGCTCGGGCACCTCCACCATCACCGTGACCCCGGCCGGCGGCTATACCGGAACCGTGCTGCTGTCGGTCACCACGTCGAATGCGAGCGCGCTGGCGAGCCTCTGCTATCAATTCAACAGCACCGACAGCAACGGCAATGGCGAGGTGGCGGTGGGCGGAACGGCCGCAGTCTCGACCCAGCTCACGCTCGACGCCAATGCCGCCGACTGCAGCGGCGGAGCGCTGCGCGAGGGTAGCGGCAAACGCGCGAGCGGCACGCTGCGGCCGGTGCGCGGCGCGGGCTTGGGCGGCGGCGGGGGGATGGGGCTGATGGCGGCGCTCCTGGCGCTGGCGAGCCTGCTGCTGATGTGCTTTGGCGTGGGCGGTTTCCGCCGCCACCGCGCCGGGGCCGGATTGATGGTGCTGGTCGCCGTCGGCCTGATGGCCGCCGCCTGCGGCGGCGGCAACAACTCAGGCGGCCCCGCCAACCCCGCCGCCGGGAGCTACACCATCACCATCACCGGGCGAGACTCGGCGGCGGCGGCGATCACGGGCTCGGCGCAATTCACGCTCGTGATCCAGTAGAGCGCCGCCGCGCGCTGGGCGCGCGGCGGTGGTTGGGCGCGGGGTGTGCTTGCCGAGGCAGGATCACAGTTGTTGTAGTTACCCGAACTGCGGCATGGCGCCGGCCGGCGGCCGGCGCGCGGATCGGCGACCCGCCCCAGAGCGGCGCCGCGGCTACAGCCTCGGTGATTTTGGCCAGGCGGCGTGCTACCGGCATGCAGTGATGAACACAGCCGCGCCGCGTGCGGCCGCGGCGCGGTGGTCAGTCGCCGGCGACGGGGAGGAGGGCGGGGGCGCGGCGTTTGCTGCGGCCGAGCCAGGTCTGGAAGCGGTCCATGTAGGTGTAAACGACCGGGGTGATGTAGAGGGTGATGAACTGGGCGAAGACCAGGCCGCCGACGACGGCGAGGCCGAGGGGGCGGCGGCTTTCGGCGCCGCTGCCGGTGCCGAAGGCGATGGGGAGGGTGCCGACCAGGGCGCAGAAGGTGGTCATCATGATGGGGCGAAAGCGCACCAGCGCGCCCTGGTAGATGGCTTCGCGGGGACCGGAGTCATGGTCGCGTTCGGCCTGCAAGGCGAAGTCAATCATCATGATGGCGTTCTTTTTGACGATGCCTATCAGCATGATGACGCCGACGATGGAGTAGATATTCAGGTCTATGTGGAAGAACCAGAGCGTGGCCAGCGCGCCGCAGGCGGCCGCGGGCAGGCCGGAGAGAATCGTGAGCGGATGGATGAAGCTCTCATAGAGGACGCCGAGCACGATGTAGATGACCAGCAGCGTCATCACCAGCAGCATGCCCATGCCCTGCATGGATTCCTGGAACACCTGAGCGGTGCCCTGGAACTGCAGCGAAATGTCAGGCGGCAGAATCTGCTGCGCGGTCTGCTGAATCAGAGCCACGGCGGTGCCGAGCGACTCACCGAGCCGCAGGTCGAAGGAGACCGTCACCGCCGGGAACTGGCCGATGTGGTTGACGGTGAGCGGGCCGAGGCTCTGCTTAAAGGTGGTCACGGCGCTGAGCGGCACCAGCTTGCCGGAACTCGAGTGCAGATAGAGGTAGGACAGCGTCTGCGGGTTGACCTGGTACTGGGGCTCGAGCTCAGTGATGACGTAGTACTCGTCGTCGGGGGCATAGATCATCGAGACCTGGCGCTGGCCGTAGGCGGTGTAGAGGGCGTCCTCGATCTGATTGGCAGTGACGCCGAGGCTGCTGGCTTTGTCGCGGTCAATGACGACGTCCACCTGCGGGTTCTGCATTTGCATGTCGGTGTTCACGTCCTTGAGGATGGGGAACTCCGACAGTTTTTGCGACAGGATGGGGGCGTAGTGATAAAGCTCATCCGGGCTGGCGCCCTGGAGCGCGACCTGGTAGAGGCTATTGGTGCCGTGGGCGCCGATGTGGATGGGCGGCGGATTCTGCAGGAACACCTGCACGCCGGGAATTTTGGCGACTAGCGGGCGCACGGCGGCAATGATCTGGTCGGCGCTGCGCTTGCGCTGGTCGCGCTGTTTGAGGTGGTCATAGACGCCGCCGGTATTGCCGGCGCCGCCGCCGGCCATGGCCATGGCGGCCTGGGTCTCGGGCAGGGCGTCAAAGACCTTCATCACCTCGAGCTCGTGGGCTTTCATGGCGGGCCAGGAGATGCCCTGGGCCGCCTGCACGCGCGCCACGACCTCATCCATGTCCTGGGTGGGCAGGAAGCCGGTCGGCAGCACCAGGAACAGCTTCACGGTCAGAACGCAGATGGCCGCCATGCCGGCCATGGTCCAGACCGGATGCCGCAACACCACCTTCAGGGTGGCGTCATAGATGCGGTACATGAGCTGGTAGCCGCCCTCGAGCAGGTTGTAGAGGAAGCTGTGGCGCCGGTGCTGCTCAGGCCGCAGAAACCTGCTGCACAGCATGGGCGTGAGCGTCAGCGACACCAGGCCGCTGACCAGGATAGCCGCGCCGATGGTGACGGCGAACTCGTGCAGCAGGCGGCCCAGGACGCCGCCCATGAACAGGAAGGGGATGAACACCGCCGACAGCGACAGCGTCATGGAAAGAATGGTGAAGCTGATTTCGCGGCTGCCGTCAAAGGCCGCCTGCATCGGGGGCTTGCCCATTTCCATGTGCCGGACGATGTTCTCCAGCATGACGATGGCATCATCCACCACAAAGCCCACGGAGAGTGTCAGCGCCAGCAGCGACAAGTTGTCGAGCGAGTAGTGCAGCGAGTACATCACCGCGAACGTGCCCACCAGGGTGAACGGCAGCGCAAGGCTGGGGATGGCGGTGGCGGAGATGTTCTTCAGGAACAGGAAGATGACCAGGACCACCAGGAACAGCGCCAGGATGAGGGTGAACTTGACGTCGTTGATGGAGTTGCGGATGGGAATGGACTTGTCGTACTCGACCTGGAGCTTGATGGAGGGGGGAATGGACTGGCGCAGCTTGGGGAAGATGGCCAGGATGTTGTCCACGGTCTGGATGGTGTTGCTGCCGGGCTGCTTCATGATGGTGAGCAGCACGGCGGGCTGGCCATTGACCCAGCTTTCGTTCTTATCGACCTCGACGCTGTCGGCGACATCGGCGATATCCTGCAGCCGCACGGGGGCGCCGTTGTTATAGGCGACGATCAGGGAGCGGTAGGCGGCGGCGTTGGTCAACTGTCCGGTGGCCTGGACGGTATAGGCCTTGTTGGCGCCCCAGAGGACGCCGGAGGGGAGGTTGACGTTGCCATCGGCGATGGCGTTTTCCACGGTGTCAATGCCGACGCCGCGCGACGCCATGGCGACGGGATTGAGTTTGATACGGACGGCGTACTTCTGCGCGCCCATCACGTTGACCTCGCTCACGCCGCCGAGCATGGAGATCTGCTGACCGACTACGTCTTCGGCGTAATGGTCCACCACCGAACGGGGCTGCGTAGTTGAGCTGAGGGCGATGTTGATGATGGAGCTGTCGGCCGGGTTCACCTTGTGGAAGGTGGGCGGGGAGGGCATGCCGTGGGGCAGGTGACCGGAGGCGGCGGAGATGGCGGTCTGGACGTCGCCGGCGGCGCCGTCAATGTTGCGGTCGAGGTCGAACTGGAGCGCAATCGAGGTCGAGCCCTGCGAGCTGGACGAGCTCATCTCGTTCAGACCGGGTATGGCCGAAAACTGCTTCTCGAGTGGCGTGGCCACCGAGCTGGCCATAGTTTCGGCGCTGGCGCCGGGTAGGCCCGCATTCACCTGGATGGTGGGGAAGTCCACATTAGGCAGGTCGCTCACCGGCAACTGCCGGTAGGAGGTGATGCCAAACACCAGCAGCGCCATCATCAGCAGCGTGGTGGCGATGGGGCGCTGGATGAAGATCTTGGAGAGATTCATGGGCCGCCGCTTACTGCACTGCCTGGCTGCTGCCGCCGCCGCCGCCGCCGCCGGCGGCAGTTTGACGGATCAGGATCTTGGCGCCGGGGAACAGGGCCAACTGGCCATCGGTGACCACGGTTTCACCGGGATTGAGTCCTTTGGCGATCACGGTCATGCCGTTGGCGGTGGTTGCCGTCGTTACATTGCGATTCTCGACCGTGCCCTGCGGCGTCACAACGTAAACATAAAGATTGCTTTGCCCGGTCAAAACGGCGGTGGAGGGGACAACGGTGGCATTGTCGGCGACCGAAAGGGTGAGGTCGGTGTTGACGTACTCGCCGGGCCAGAGCCGCTGCTGGGCGTTGGGGAACGTGCCCATGAGCTGGATGGTACCGGTGGTGTCGTCAATGGTGTTGTCGATGAACGACATCTGACCCTCTTCGACCCGGCTATCGCCCTGGGCTTGGGCCTCGACCTTGAGCGGGCGGCCGGCGCTGAGCTGCTTGAGCTGGAGCAGGTACTGTTCGGGCACGGAGAAGGCGACGTAAATGGGTGTGATCTGGTTGATGGTGACCAGCACAGTGGAGCTGGCCTGGATGATGTTGCCGGCCTGGACCAGCAGGCCGCCGGTGCGGCCGTCAATGGGCGAGGTGATGGTGCAATAGCTGAGGTTCAACTGGGCGGTCTGGAGCGCGGCGCGGTCGGCGGCGACGACAGAATCGTCGGCGTCGGCGGAGGCCTGCAACTGTTCGTTCTGCTCTTTGGAGACGATGCCCTGTTTGGCGAGGTCGGCATAGCGGGCGGCCTCGGTGCGGGCCTGGGAGTCGTTGGCGAGGTCCTTGGCGAGATTGGCCTGGGACTGCATCACGGCCGCCTGGTAGGGCTGGGAATCGATGGTGAACAACTGCTGGCCCTTGTGGACCTGATCGCCCTGGGCAAAGCCGACGCTTTTGAGTTCGCCGCCGACCAGCGCTTTCACCGAGACGGTGGAAACCGCGCGCACGCTGCCGATGGCCTGCAATCGCGTGGGGACATTCTCGACGGTGGCGCGGGCGACCGTCACCGGCACCGGCGCGAGCGCGGCCGCCTTAGGCTTGACTTGCTTACAGCCGGCCAAGAGCGCTGGCAGGGCCAGCGCGGGCACAACACGCCAGAAGATCGCTTTTTGCATGGCGGCGCAGGTCGGACAGACAAGGCGGCGTAGAGCAGCCCTGAAGGATTTATTGTATATCGTCTGGTCCGAGTTTAGGCCGCCGGAATGCGCCGCGCCAGCGCATGATCAATGCGTCAGGCGCCGGGCTTGGCGACGGCGGCCTGAACGTCGGCGGGGAATTCCTCGAATGCATGCACCTTCCGGATTTCGATGACCTCGCGTTCGCCGGCGGGGCAGCGTTGGGCCCAGGCGAGGGCCGCGTCGAGGGAGGGGGCCCGAATCATCCCGTAGCCGCCGACGGTTTCGCCGGCGCCGGGAAAGGGGCCGCGGGTCACCGCCGGGCGGCCGCCGCGGAACGACACGCGCGCGCCGGCGGAGGGCGGATGAAGGCCATCGAGCGCCAGCAGCATGCCGGCCTGCCGCAGGGCCTCGTTGAACTTCATCATTTTGGCGACTTGCGCGGGGTCGGGCATGGTGCCGGGCTCGGCTTGTTCGTAGCCGCCGGGGAACATGAGCATCATGAAGCGCATGGGGAATTGGCTCACTTTTTGTCGCAGTTGATCATCCAGGGAATACCGAAGCGGTCAACGGTCATACCGAAGCGGGCGGCCCAGTAGGTCTCCTGGATGGGCATGACGACGCTCCCGCCCTGGCTGAGGGCGGCAAAGACGCGGTCGGCCTCGGCGGATTCGTCGAAGCTGAGCGTGACCTGGAAGCCTTGCGGGGGCTTGAAATGGGCGGGTTCGGCGTCCGAGCCCATCAGCAGGTTGTTGCCGGCGCGGAAGCGGACGTGCATGATTTTTTGCTTCCAGTCGGGGCCGACGCCGGCGCCCATGGGCGAATCCGCCCAGCGCTGCAGGAACTCGATTTTGCCGCCGAACAACTGGGCGTAGAACTGAAAGGCTTCCTCGCAGTTGCCGGCGAAGTTGATGTAGGGGTTGATGATCATGGCGACCCTCGGCCTCGATTGTAGCGTGGTTCGATGCGGCACGGCCGCCGCTGTCAGGACGCCCTCGCGCTGGCCCCGCCGAAAGGCGCAAGCGCCTTGGGGGCCCCGGGGGACGGGCTGCGGCCGGAATTCGCTGGGCGGCACCGCGCGCCCGCGCTTCTCGGCGAACGCGCCACCGGCGCCTTCACCCGTCCAGGTTGCGTCGATGCGAGCCACCTGCAAAGGGGGTGCGGGCATCCCAAAGGCCGAGGGATGAGCCATGGAGCATAGAGATGCGGGCCGAATGTGGGTGCCGGACCTGATCCTTCTGGTGGGTACGCGCACGGCCATCGGGATCGGGGCGGGGTTGCTGCTGGCGCGCCGCCTGAACCGGGACCAGGGCAAGGCGGCCGGGGTGGCGCTGATCGCGCTGGGCGGTTTCACCACGGTTCCGCTGGCCATGCGCTTTGCCGGGCGCCGGCGCTGGCGTCAGCACTGGCTGGCGCGCCACGGCGGCGAGGGCTGCGACTGCGGTTGTCCGCACTGCTGCCCTGCGCGGGAAGAAACGGCCGGCACCGAGGGTTCCGAATCGCCGGCAGCCTGAGCGCGGGCGTCAACTGCGGGGGGCGGAGGCGGGCGTTCGATTAACCGGCGGGCCGTCCACCCGTCGCTGCCGAAGGGTGCGGCGCGCCACGTCGTTCAGGCCAGCGCGCGTGGGGTTGGGCCGCGGTGGTGCGGCGTATTGACCGCTCGAAGCGGCGCAACCGCCCTTTACGCCGCGCAGATGAGCCGCCGCGGAGTGACGGCGTGGCTCTGTAGTGATCCGAAATGTGGCGTGGCGCCGGCCCGCGGCCGGCGCGCGGGTCGGCGACCCGCCCCCCACGGGGGGTGGCTGCTGATTTTGCCACGCCTACTTTGATTCGGCCCTAATCTGCCGGCAACAGACAGTCCTCCCGTAGCCGTGGAGGGCTGGGGACGTGCTACCCTGGACATGCGTTTGCCCTCCTGCTCAAGGATTTGTAGTCCGTCCGGTACTTGGTACTAACCCGTCCCGTTCTGCCTATCCCTCCAAGATCAGTCCACGACAAACAGCTCTGTTCTGATTAAGGACTCTACAGTGAAGAATATATTTGTTGGCAACCTATCGTTTCAATCATCGGAAGCAGATATTCGGAGCGCATTTGAGGCCCATGGCGCGGTGAGCAGGGTCAGCATCATGACCGATCGGGAAACCGGCCGTTCACGGGGCTTTGCGTTCGTGGAAATGGAAGATGACAAAGCCGGTGACGCGGCGATTGCCGCATTGAACAACCGGGACATGAACGGCCGCGCGCTCAATGTAAGTGTGGCCAAGCCGCGCGAAGAGCGCGGCGGCGGTGGCGGCGGTAACCGGCAAGGCCGCTGGTAATTGGCTGCGAGCGGTGGGCGGGGGGCGTGGGCCGGCGGAGCGCGTCTCAGCGAGCGCGCGCTGGAGCCTGCGCCGACTGCAGGCTGCACCACGTTTGGGGTGGCCAGTAGCGCGGCGCCGAGCTGGCCTGCGTGTCTGCAGGCGGGGGCCAGTTGCCGGCGCTGCCCAATATAGCCGGCCCTGGTCTCGAAGCTCCTGGGTCGCCACGGCCAGAGCCAGAGTACGCGGCAAGTGCTTGAGGGATTTGGTAGGCACGGACGCGCCCCGGCCTCGGCCGGGAAGGTCGAACAGCCGGCCCATGCTGCGGCTCTCGGTGGGCCAAGGTGTCCAGTGTGGATCTGATGTTTGATGTGAGGTTGACGCTCAGCATTGATGACGATGTTC
>JBOGKJ010000041.1:0-12197 GCA_050745565.1 Terriglobales bacterium
CTTGGGCTCGCCGGGCCCCGGGCCGGCGCGAGCCCAAGTGGGATGCCCGGCGTAGCCGGGCAGGGGCCCGCGCCCGTCAATTGAGTGCGGGCACGGCGCTGCGAGCGTCCAGCGGGCAGGGGCCCGCGCCCGTCAATTGGAACTGCTGCCGTTCACGGCCGCCTCGGCTGACCGCTACGCCCGCGTGCGGGCGCAGCATCGGGTGGCGCCAGCCGATGCCGTGCATTTGGCCGCCGCTTCGCAGGCCGGCGTGGAACTATTCCTGACCAATGACCGCCACCTGCAGGGCCTGGTGGTCGAGGGTATCGGGTTCGTCGCCGCGATGGACGTCGATCTGTTCTGACGGCCCCCAGTAATTACGATTAATCACTACCCGAACGGCTGTTCAATGGACGGGCTCTGCGGCGTGAACCAGTGCGCGCCGTCGGCGGCAATGTGCATGTCGTCCTCGAGGCGCACGCCGAACTCGCCCACGATGTAAATGCCGGGCTCGTCGCTGAAGGAGTTGCCGACGGCGATCGGCCGCGTGTTGCCCTGCACCAGGTAGTACCACTCGTGCATGTCGAGCCCGATGCCGTGCCCCAGCCGGTGCGAAAAATGCTTGTAGTCGGGGCCATAGCCGGCGTCGGTGATCACCTTGCGCGCGGCCGCGTCCACCGACTGCATCTCGGCCCCCGGCCGCGCCGCCGCCAGCGCCGCCCGCTGCGCCCGCTGCACGATCGCAAACACCTGCTTCATCTTGTCGGTCGCCTTGCCCAGCACGAAGGTGCGGGTGATGTCGCTCTGGTAGCCTTCCACAAAGCAGCCATCGTCGAGCATCACCACCGTGCCCTCGACGATCTGCTGGGGTTCGATCGACCCGTGCGGCAGCGCCGTGTACTTTCCCACGTTGATGCTGGCCTCGCCCTGCAGCCCCAGGCGGTGATAGGCGGCCGCCACCCAGGCCAGCACCTGCTGCTGCGTCATCCCCGGCTGCAGACCCTGCCAGACGGCGTGATAGACGGCCAGGGTGGCGTTGTTGGCGATCTGCATCAGCGCCAGCTCGGCCGCGCTCTTCACCGAGCGGCAGCCGGCCGTCACCGGCGTCGCGCTCACCAGCCGCGCCCGCCCCGCGGCCTCGCCGATCCCTTGCGACATGAAAAATGGCACTTGCTCCTCAATGCCCACCGTGCCGGACGAGGCGTGCAGGTCGGCCAGAATCTCCGCGATGCGCTCGTAGGGGCTCTCGTTCTCCTGCCAAACGCGGATGTCGTGGCCAAACTCGATTTGCTCCAGCGCCCGGTTGCGCTCAAACGCGGGCGTCACGTAAATCGGGTCGCCTTGCTTCGGCAGCACCATCCCCATCGTGCGCTCGCTATTGAACCAATGCATCCCGGTGAAGTAGGTCAGCGAACTGCCGCCGCGCATGAAAATCGCGTCCAGCTTGTTCGCCGCCATCAGCGCCTGCGCCCGCGCCATGCGCTGTTGGCGTTCGGCCTTGGTGATGGGCACGATCTGGCTCGTCACCGGCTGCAGCTTCAAGATGGAATCCGGCAGCGGCGGCGCGGCACTCGCGCCCTGCGTGTCGCCCGCGGCCGGCGCCGCGCCTTTCCCGCAGCCTGCCAGCACTGCCGCCCCCAGCGGCAGCGCCGCCGCGCCGGCGGCCGAGGCCTTGAGGAAGCCGCGCCGCGAAGTCCGGCGGGAGACGACGACGGGCTGTCTGGAATCTGTCATGAGCGGTACTATAGCTCAAGCCATGCCGTCCGAGATGCGCACCGCCATTTATCCGGGCTCGTTTGATCCGCCCACGCTCGGCCACCTCGACCTCATCCGTCGCGGCAGCCGCATCTTTGATCGCCTCGTGGTCGCCGTCCTGCGCAACAGCGGAAAACAGGCGCTGTTCACCGCCGCCGAGCGCGTCGAGATGCTGCGCGAGGCCGCCGCCGGCCTCGCCGGCGTCGAAATCTGCGCCTTTGACGGCCTGCTGGTGGACTTCGCTGAGCGCCAAAAGGCCCAGGCGCTGCTGCGCGGCATCCGCGCCATCAGCGATTACGAGTATGAGTTCCAGATGGCCTGGATGAACCGCCGCATGGCGCCCGCGCTCGAAACCGTCTTTATGATGCCGGGCGAGGATTTCGCCTACCTCAGCTCGCGCCTGGTCAAGGAAGTCGCCGCCGCTGGCCGCCCGCTCACCGCCCTGGTCCCGCCCTCGGTCGAGCAGCGCCTGCGCGCCAAGCTTGTGCCGGGCGCCGGGATTAACATTTGACCATGGCAACCGCGGCCGAACCCGACCCCCCGCCCCACGCTGATCGCTTCGCCGCCCGCGCCGCGCGCGTCGAAGAATCCGCCACCGCCGCCATCTTGGGCGAAGCCGCGCGCCTGCGCGCTGCCGGCCGCGAGCTGCTCGACTTCGGCGTCGGCGAACCAGATTTTCCAACTCCGGATCACATCAAGGCCGCCGCCCTCGCCGCCCTCGATCAGAACTTCACCCAGTACACGCCCACCGGCGGCATCGCCGAGCTGAAGCACGCCATCGTCCGCCGCCACGCCGAAGACTTCGGCTCCGCCTACGCGCCCGTGCAGGCGCTCGTTACCCTCGGCGGCAAGCAGGCCATCTTCGAAGCCCTCAGCGTCCTGGTGGACCACGGCGACGAGGCCATCCTCCCCGCTCCCTACTGGGTCAGCTTCCGCGACCAGATCCGTTACGTGGGCGGCGTGCCAGTTGTCATCGCGTGCGACGAACTCAACGGCTTCGCCTTCCCGCTTGCCGCCGTCGAGCGCGCCCTCACCCCGCGCACCAAACTGATCCTGGTGAACTCACCCGCCAATCCCTCGGGCGCGGTGTTCCCGCCGGATCTGTTCCGCGCCCTGCTCGACCTCTGCCGCCGCCGCGGCCTCTGGCTGCTGAGCGACGAGTGCTACGCGCGCCTGGTCTATGACTCGGCCCCCTACAGCGTCGGCGGCGAGCGTGCCGCGCTCGATCACGTTATCATTGCCGGCTCGCTCTCAAAGTCTTACGCCATGACCGGTTGGCGCATCGGCTACGCCCTCGCCCCTCCGGCGCTTATTAACGCCATGCTCAACCTGCAGTCGCACTCCACCGGCAACGCCGTCTCCTTCGCCCAAAAAGCCGCCGTCGCCGCCCTCGCCGGCCCGCAGCAGCCCGTCGCCGACATGCTCGCCGCCTACCGCCGCCGCCGCGCCCTCATCGTGGATGGCCTCAACGCCATCCCCGGCCTCCGCTGCCAACTCCCCGGCGGCGCCTTCTACGCCTACCCCAACCTCGCCGGCCTGCTCGGCCGCCGCTTCGCCGGGGAAGCGCTCAAAACCCCGGCACAGTTCTGCCGCGCCCTGCTCGAGCGCACCGGCATCGTCAGCGTCCCCGGCGAAGCTTTCGGCACCCATCAACATTTGCGCCTGTCCTTCGCCACCGCCGATGCCGTCATCCGCCAGGGCCTCGCCCGCCTCGCCGAATTCGCCGCCAATCTGCAGTAGTCAGTCGGCGCTCCGGCTCTGCTAAGATAATCTCCGTGCCGCTGTACGAATATGAGTGCCAAAAGTGCCACCGGCGCGTCGAGAAAATCCAGAGCTTTTCGGCCGATCCGCTGACGACCTGTGAGCACTGCGGCGGCCCGCTGGAGAAACTCATCTCTGCCCCCGCCTTCCAGTTCAAAGGCTCCGGCTGGTACGTCACCGACTATGCCAAGTCCGGCAGCGCCAGATCCTCCGGCCACGACAAAAAATCCGGCGATGGCGACTCCGGCTCCGGCAGTTCATCGGGCAGCGATGCCAAACCCGCCTCCACCGATGCCGCTGGCGGCTCGCCTGCCCAAGGCGCCGGCACCGCACCCAAGCCCGCCTCCGCCACACCCGACAAATAGCCGCGCTACTGCATCCGCGGCAGCGGCCACAGTTGCAGCTCAGGCATCGGGAAGTCGCGCCGGCTGTCGGTCAGCAGCGGTAATTCATGTTCTAGCGCCACGGCCGCAATCAGCGCGTCATCCAGGCTCAGTGTGCGGCCCCGCCGGGCCCAGGCATACTTGAGTGCCCCACCGCGGCGGCCAATGTCCGGGGTAATGGCAAAAACCTGCAAGCGGTTCAGCAGAACTTGCGCTGGCGCTTCCTCCCAGGCATGCATGCCGGCATGGATTTCGCCGACGTTGATGGCGGTGGTCGCGGGCCAATAATCGGCGTCCACCAGAGCCTGCAATTGGCGCTGTGCGGCCGCATCGGAGCGCAGGACGCCGATCAGCACCGTGGTGTCCACCAAGACCGTCACGCGTGCGCTGAGCGCGTCCGCGGCTTGCCGCGCTGCCGCTTCTTCGGCTCGCTCTGGCGCCGCGCTGGAGGCTCGCTGGGCGGGTGGCCGCGTAGCCGGCGAACCCATTCCGCCGTCCCCAACCGGGCCAGCTCGGGGTGATCTTCATCCTTCATCACCGGCTCCGGATTGCTCAGAAATTTTAGCAGCATCCGCTTGTTGACCTCGCGCTGCGCGACCTGCGCCAGGAACTCGCTGCGGCCACGCGGCCCGACCAGCGTGTCAATCGCTTTCACCAGCTCGCTCGGCAAACTAATGTGCGTTCTCCTCCCGGGCATGCCCCCCCCTGCTTTCATTGTGCCATGGCTTGGCCCACACCGCCCGAACGCGGGGCGATTCGCGGGAGTCGCGCCGTTTGCACTGCGGGCAAAATCGGCGCGAACGGCCGCGGAAATCCAACGTGGTGAATGCGCCAGGGGCGCTTTCACCGCTCCCGGTAAACGAAGCGGCGCGGCCCGACCTCCAGCCAAAGGCCGCTCGCGCCCCCTGGGTCTCGCCGGGCCCCGGGCCGGTGCTCCACAGCCCTGCGAGTGCGGGTCCGGCGCTGCGAGCGTCTCAGCGAGCAGGGGCCGGGGCCCGCGCCCGTAAATGCCGCGAGCGTCTCAGCGGGCAGGGGCCCGCGCCCGGCAATCGGCGCCCTTCACTTTCCGCCTTACGCCTTCTGCCTTACGCCTTCTGCAGATGCAGTATCGCGGCCGGCATCCCCTCCGGGACCAGCTTCAAGTAATGGTGCCGCCCGCGCCACAGCCCCCGCGGCGCCGCCAGCAGATCCGTCACGGTGAAGTTGTCGCCCAACCCCAGTTCGGCCCCTGGTATCTCAACCGGCCCCTCCTGCGGGTGGTACGGATCGAGGTTCACGGCGATTGCCAGCACGTCAGATAAATCGGGCGTGAACCGCGCATAGAACAGCATCTCCGGGTTGTCGGCGTGCAGCAGGCGAAACCCCTCGATCCGCTGCAGCGCCGGGTGCTCGCGCCGGATGCGGTTCACCCGCCCGATCCAATCCTTGATGTGGCCCGGCCGCTCCCAGTCCCACACCTTGTACTCGTATTTTTCCGAGTCGGCGTATTCCTCCGTGCCCGCGAGCGCCCGGTTCTCGCACAACTCGAAGCCGCTGTACATCCCCCAGCTCGGCGCCAGCGTCGCCGCCAGCACCATCCGGAACAGGAACGCCGGCCGCCCTCCCTGCTGCAAAATCGCGGGCAGAATGTCGGGCGTGTTGACGAAAAAGTTTGGACGGAAATACTCGCGCGACGGCCCCAGCGCCAGCTCCGTCATGTACTCGCTCAACTCTGCCTTGGTGTTCCGCCAGGTGAAATAGGTGTAGGACTGCGAGAACCCCAGCTTCGCCAGCCGCTTCATCGGCTTCGGCCGCGTGAACGCCTCCGACAGGAACACCACGTCCGGATAACTCTGCTTCACTTCCGCCAGCAGCCACTGCCAGAAGGGCAGGGGCTTGGTGTGGGGATTATCCACCCGGAAAACACGCACGCCGCGTGCCGCCCAGAACAACAGGACGCGGCGCAGCTCCTGTGCCAGCGCGGCCGCGGCGGGGCCGTCGAAGTTCAGCGGGTAGATGTCCTCGTAGCGCTTGGGCGGGTTCTCGGCATATTTGATGGAGCCGTCCGGGCGATGGTAGAACCACTCCGGGTGCTGCAGCACCCAGGGATGGTCGGGCGAGCAGTTCAGCGCCACGTCGAGCGCCACCTCGAGCGCGTTCTCGCGGCAGGCGGCGACAAAGTGGTCGAAATCGTCCAACGTCCCCAATCCGGGTTCGACCGCGTCATGCCCGCCGGCTTCAGACCCGATCGCGTATGGACTGCCCGGATCCCCCGCTGCGGCCGTCAGCGAATTGTTTTTTCCCTTACGGTGCGAGTGGCCGATGGGATGAATGGGCGGCAGATAAACCACGTCGAACCCCATCTCCCGTATTTCCGGCAGCCGCCGCTCGCATTCGGCCAACGTCGCGCTCCGCCCCGGCTCGGTCCCCTGAGAGCGTGGAAACATTTCGTACCAAGCGCCGTAGCGCGCCCGCTCGCGTTCCACCAGCACCGTCCAGCTCTGCGATTGCTGCCGCCCTGCCCCCAGCCCCGCTCCCGCCAGCGCCTCGCTGGTGCCCTCCGTCAGCAGCTCCGGGCCAAGACGAGGCAACTTGGACGCGCCCTGAGCAGAGCGGGCTTGCGTTGCCGCCATGCGCATCTCGGCCGCAGCCCGACCATCGGGAGGGCGTCCTGAGAAGGGCGGCCGTGCCGCTTCTGCCTTCAGGCCGCCCCGGCGGGCGAGCGCGGCCCCCTCGATCAGATCGCTCGATATATCCTGCCCGGCAGCCTGCTTGCGCTCGGTGTCGCGCCGCCAACTGGCGAATACCTCGACCCAGGCCGCCACCGCGAACTCATAAAGCCCCAGTTCCGTTACCTCAAAACTCGCCTGCCAGCGGTCGTTGGGCAGCGGCTGCATGGCGGTCTCCTTCCATGCCGCTTCCCCCGCGCGCCGGTGCAGCAGCGCGGCCCCGAGCACCTCATGCCCATGCCGGTAAATGTCCGCTGACACCGCGACGGCGTCGCCCACCGTGCGCTTCACCGGGAAGGTGCCGTCCCCCACTTTGGGTGACACACACTCGATCGCAATTGTCTCGGCACTGAAGTCGGCCGTACTACGCTTGCCACCGCCCTCGCTTTGGGGGCTGCGGCTGCGGCGTCGTATCATGGAACTAGCGTTGTTGGTGGGCATGAGGGGTGCGGCTGAGTAATGGTTGGAGTGGATCAAATCCTGCGGGAAGTCACCTCGCTCGAGGGGCGGCGATTTATCGTGGTCTCCAACCGCCAGCCGTTCTCGCACGTGCATCATGGCGACGCCACCCGGGTGGAAAAGCCGCCCAGCGGCCTCACGCTGGCCCTTGAACCTATTGTACAAGCCACCCACGGCACCTGGATTGCCGCCTCCAGCGGCAATGCTGACGCCGAACACACCGACGCCTCCGGACGCGTGGCGCCCCCTCCCGGGGTGGAATACAACCTGCGCCGCGTTTTTCTCCCGCCCCGGCTGCAGCAGGATTTCTACACCGGCTTTGCCAACTCCACGCTGTGGCCCTTGTGCCATATCGCCTACCACCAGCCCCGCTTCGAGGAACGCTGGTGGAAGGCTTACCTGCAGGCCAACAGGATCTTTGCCGACATGGTCGCCGACGAGGTGGATGGCGAACCGGCGGTCATCTTTATCCAGGACTTTCATCTCGCCATGCTGCCCGTGTTGCTGCGCGAGCGCTGCCCGCAGGCCGTCATCGCGCAGTTCTGGCATATTCCCTGGCCCAACCCCGAGGCCTTTCGCATCTGCCCCTGGCGCAAGGAACTGCTGCGCGGCCTGCTGGGCAATGATCTGCTTGGCTTCCACCTCCCCTATCACTGCAACAACTTCCTCGAAACCGTGGATCGCGAGCTCTCCGTCCGTGTCGATCGCGAGTCCAACGCCGTCATCGGCCCCACCGGCCGCACCAGCGTAGCCGCGTTCCCGATGAGCGTGGACTACCACCACATTCAGCAATCCGCCCGCCGCCCCGCAGCCGTGGCCGAGTCCGCCCAATTGCGGCGGCTCTACAGCCAGGGTGAGCGCAAGCTGGTGATCAGCGTCGAACGCCTCGACTACTCCAAGGGCATTCTCGAACGCCTCGAGGCCATCCAGCGCCTGTTTGAGCGCCACCCGGAGTGGAAGCAAAAGGTGGACTTTGTCCACATCGCCACCCCCAGCCGCACCACCGTCCGCGCCTACCGCGACTATGCCGCCGCCGTCGATCGCACCGTGGCGCGCGTGAACACGCTTCTGGGCACGCCGGAGTGGGTGCCGGTGCGGGCGCTGCACATCTACGTCGAGCCCGAAAAAGTCTGGAACTGGTACCAGGCCGCCGATGCCGTCATCGTCAGCTCGCTGCACGACGGCATGAACCTCGTGAGCAAGGAGTTCGTCGCCGCCGGCCGCGAGGATGCCATCCTGCTGCTGAGCGAGTTCACCGGCGCCGCGCGCTCCCTGCGCGAGGCGGTGCCCATCAATCCCTACGCCACCGACAGCTTTGCCGACGCCATCGCCCGCGCCCTCGCCATGCCGGAAGCCGAACGGTGCGAGCGCATGCGCCGCCTGCGCTGGCGCGTGGCCCACTATGATATTGGTGTGTGGGCGCGCGAAATTCTGCGCGCCATCCGGCAACGCGAATTCGATGCCCAGGACCCTCGATTTTCTGCCCCCGCGCCCGAGCGCGCCGGCGCCCGGCGCCAGCCCGCCGGCGCCGACGCCGACGCCGTGGCGCAGCCGTCTGGAAGCCGCCGGGCGCGTGCTCATCGCCTGTGACTTTGATGGCACCCTCGCGCCCATCGTCGCCAGCCCCGACGCCGCCCGCCCCCTCCCCGGCGTGGTCGAGGCGCTGACGGCGCTCGCCGCCCGCCGCGACTGCCGCGTCGCCATCGTCAGCGGCCGCGCCCTTAGCGACCTCCAGCGCCACCTGCCCCTCGCCCACTGCTGGTTCATCGGCGGCCACGGGAACGAAAGCGCCTATGGCCCGCCCGACCCACCCCCGGCCGCTTCTCCGGCACCGCCTCCAGAGCTGCGCGCCACCCCGCCCGCACCCTCCCACGGCGCCCTCCTGCGCGCCGCCGTCGCCGCCGCCGCCCGCGAGCTGCAGCGCCAGATGCCAGCCTGGCCCGGCGCCCGCCTCGAAGCCAAGCCCTACTCGCTCGCCTTGCACTTCCGCCTCGCCCCCGCCTGCGGCCCCGCCATCCACGCTGCCGCCGAAGCTGTCGCCGCCCGCGGCGGGTTCCGCCTCCTCGCCGGTCGCCAACTGGTTGAGCTTTTGCCCGATGGCGCCCTCACCAAGGGACAGGCCGTGCACCGCCTCCGGCGCCAGCTGCACTGCGACCTCGCCTTCTATTTCGGCGATGACACCACCGATGAGGACGTGTTCCGCTTCCCCGACCCCGACATCGTCGGCGTCAAAGTGGAACATCGCGACGAGGCAACTTGGACGGGTGAAGGCGCCAGTGGCGCGTTCACCGAGCAGAGCGGGCGCGCGTTGCCGCCAAGCGAATTCCGGCCCCAGCCCGGCCCCCGGGGCCCCCAAGGCGCTGGCGCCTTGGGGGGGGAGCCTCCGGAGGGCGTCCAGAGAAGGGCGGCCGTGCCGCAGCTCGCCGCCCCCACCGCCGCCGCCTACCGCCTGGCCTCGCCCAGCGACGTTTTAGCTGCCCTGCGGACCGTTCAGGCCCTGCGGGAACTGCATCAAAAGAAAGTTTCGCCGCCCCTGGAGGTTTCGCCGTAGCCTAGTATTGCAGTATCCGGCCCCGGGGGGGCCCGTGCCCATGCGTGTAATGCTCGTATACCCGAAACGCGATCCAGACTCTCCGGTCCGGACGCAGTTCAGTATGGAGCGCGTGCACGAGCTGACCTTCTGGCCGCTCAAGGGCAAAAGCTACGGCCTCCAGTTCAACGGCCTGGAAGCGCTGGCGGCGCTCACCCCGGACTGGGTGGAACTCACCGTCGTCAACGAAAACCTCCGCGACATTGACTTCGACGCCGACGTGGACCTGGTCGGTATCACCGTCATGGTGACCAACGCCACCCGCGCCTACCAGATCGCCGACCGCTTCCGCAAACGCAAGGTCAAGGTGGTGATGGGCGGCTATCACCCCTTCATGATCCCGCACAACTCGCTGGCCCATGCCGACGCCATCTGCACCACCGAGGCTGAAGGCGTTTGGGTGCAGATGCTTGAGGACGCCCGCGGCGGCCAGCTCAAGCAGGTCTACGAGCAAACCCAGAAGACGGATATGACCCAGGCGCTGCACCTGCCCCGGATCCGCCGCTGGGAGTGGCTGCACCAGGTTTCGCTCACCCTCCAGGCCAGCCGCGGCTGCCCCTTCAGTTGCGACTTCTGCTCCATCGTCCAGATGCTCGGGCACGACATGCGCTACAAAACGCCCGAGAACCTCTGCCGCGAGCTCGAAGTCATCTTTAAGAACGACATCATGGGGCGCATCTTCTTCCGCCCCATCTTCTTCGTTGACGACAATATCTTCGGCCACCCCCGCACCGTCAAGGAACTGCTGCGCGCCATCATCAAGCTGCGCGCCAAATATCCCAAGTTCCGGCCCGTGTTTGGCTCGCAGATGACCATCAACGCCCATAAGGATAAGGAAGCGCTCGAACTGATGCGCGAAGCCGGCTTCTACAACATCTTTATGGGCCTCGAGAGCCTGGACCACGAAACGCTCAAGAGCTACAACAAGCTCCACAACATCGCCTTTAAGTACGAGGATGTCATCGGCACCATGCGCGAATACGGCATGGAGGTCATCGCCAGTTTCATTTTCGGCACCGATGGCGACACCCCCGCCTGCTTCGACGCCGCCTACGACTTCTTCGACCGCTGCAACGTCCTCTACCCCTACTTCAACATCCTCACCCCCACCGCCAACCAGTGGAAGCGCTTCCTGGCCGAGGGCCGCATCCTCACCGTCAAGGCCAAGCTCTACGACGCCCACCACACCGTCTTCGTGCCCATGAAGATGACCCCGCGCCAATTGCAGCAGGGCTTCATTGATCTGGTCTCCCGCACCCTCGACTACACCAACATCGCCAAGCGCATGCGCGCCATCTATGTGAACTACCCCCAGCGCGAGGTCAAGCTCCGCCTCCCGCTCACGCTCGAAAAGGCGATGTACTACAAGCTCCACTTCACCCTCGCCCGCCGCGGCGACCGCGACGGCATCAGTTTCCTCGAGGAACTGCGTCCGCACATCTTCTCCGGCAGCATCCCCATCGCCAGCGTGCTGCTCCAAATAGACCAGCACGACTGGGCCGTGCGCAACCGCCTCACCATGGCCGAGCACCGCTACCCCCTCGACGTCCCCGCCTGGCAGGACCGCCCCCGCGAGGAAACCGTCGACGCCGGCACCGGCCTCGCTATGGAAATCGCCGCCCAAGTGCGGTAGCGACCGGAAGCGACTCTCGAGTAAATTCACAGGCGCTGATGTGGGGCGGGTCGCCGACCCGCGCGCCGGCCACCGGCCAGGCCGCCGGCCGGCGCCACGCGGCGGTTCGGGTAACTACAGCAACTGTGATCCTGCCCTAATCGCCGGGTTTCCGAGTTGCTGCGCGGACTGCGCCAAGGCAAGCCCTACATCATCACCAGCCGCGGAGAACAGATTGCGGAGTTGAGGAGACTGCCTCAGGGCATCCCGGCAGGGGAGTTGGCGCGCTTAAGCGCCGAGGAAACGCTTTTCACAACGAGGCACCGTGGACGGGTGAAGGCTCCAGTGGCGCGTTCACCGAGCAGAGAGCGCGCGCGTTGCTGCCAAGCGAATTCCGGCTGCAGCCCGCCCCCCGGGGCCCCCAAGGCGCTGGCCCCTTGGGGTGGGAGCAGCGGGAGGGCGTCCAGAAAAAGGGCGGCCGCGCCGACTCAACGCCACTTGATGTTGCAGCCCAGGCTGGGGCGCTGCTCGGCCGCGACCGGCCGGCCGGCGAGCAGCGCATCGAGGGCGGCGCGCAGGTCGCGGCCGGTCACCGGGCGGCCATTGCCGGGGCGGCTGTCATCGAGTTGGCCGCGGTAGGCGAGCTTGCGCGCGCTGTCAAACAGGAAAAAATCTGGCGTGCAGGCGGCGCCGTAGGCCCGCGCCGCCGTCTGCGATTCGTCGTGGCAGAAGGGGAAGGTGAAGCCCTGTTCGCGGGCCATCGCCCGCAGCCGTGCCGGCGCGTCCTCGGGATAGGCCGCGGCATCATTCGACGAGATGGCGACCATCGCGGCGCGGGCCTTGTAATCGCGTCCGAGCGCCGCGAGTTCCTGCTGCACGTGCTGGACATAAGGGCAGTGGCGGCTCAAAAACATCACCAGGAGCGGCTGGCCGGCGGCAAAATCGGCAAG
>JBOGKJ010000042.1:0-3456 GCA_050745565.1 Terriglobales bacterium
TGCCCTGGTGCCATCGTCCTCCAGACAGCGCGTCCTGCTCGCCGTTCGATATCGCCGCCCATTTTTTAGGGCGCGCCGCGCCTGGATGCGAGCTTCGTGACCTGACTGTGAGAAATGCGGACTAGCAAAAGGCCGCTCGCGCCGGCTGGGGCTCACCGGGCCCCGGGCCGGTGCTCCACAGCCCTTCGAGTGCGGGCACGGCACAGCCGGGCAGGGGCCCGCGCCCGTCAATTGGTTGTCCAGCTTTCCCGCGTAAGTGATTGAAAACCATGGAAAAGCGATTGGAGGCGTCATGTCGCTGCTGGCTGCGCCGGCGACGCCGCAGCGCGGACTTTGGGTGGGTGAGTTGGAGGCTGTGACGGGGTGTGCAGTTGGCCAGCCCCGAGCGATGTGGTCGCCGGCGGTGCCGGCGAGAGGGCCGCGGGCGGAGGCTCAGCCGTCGTGGCGGAGGCGTTCGAGCTCGGCGAGGCGTTCGGCGATGCGTTTTTCCAGGCCGGCGGCGCCGGGCTGGTAGTAGCGGCGGCCGCGGAGGTTGTCGGGCAGGCAGTCCATGGCGGCGACGTTGGCTTCCAGGTCGTGAGCATACTGATAGCCAGCACCGTAGCCGAGGCCCTGCATGAGGCGGGTTGGGGCATTGCGCAGGTGGAGCGGTACGGGGTCGGCGCGGGTGGCGCGGACATCGTCAAGCACGCGACCGTAGGCGGTGTAGAGGGCATTGGACTTGGGCGCCACCGCAAGGTAGACGGCGGCCTGGGCCAGCGCCAGGGCGGCCTCGGGCATGCCGATCGCCGCTACGGCGGCTCGGGCGGCGAGAGCCTGCTCCAGGGCGCGCGGGTCGGCGAGGCCGATATCCTCGCTGGCGAAGCGCACCAGGCGGCGGGCGACGTAGAGCGGGTCCTCGCCCGCTTCGAGCATGCGGGCCAGCCAGTAGAGCCCGGCATCGGGGTCGCTGTTGCGGAGTGATTTGTGCAGCGCCGAGATTTGATTGAAGTGCTCCTCGCCGGCGCGGTCGTAAAGCAGCGCCCGATGCTGCAGCGTCGCCTCGAGGTGGCGGGCGGTGAGCGCCAGCGCGGGGCCGGGCAGGGCGGCGACGGCGGCTTCGAGGACGCTGAGGGCAACGCGGGCGTCGCCGTTGGCGAATACGGCGATGCGTTCGAGTTCACCGGGGGCGACGACGAGCTCGGTTGCGGCGGGGCGGCCGACCAGCACGCCGCGGTCGCGGTCGGCGATGGCACGGTGCAGCAACTGCACGAGCTCAGCGTCGGCGAGCGCCTGCAGCAGGTAGAGGCGGGCACGCGACAGCAGCGCGGCGTTGAGCTCGAAGCTGGGGTTTTCGGTGGTGGCGCCGATCAGGGTGATGGCGCCGGACTCGACGTAGGGCAGAAAGGCGTCCTGCTGGGCGCGGTTGAAGCGGTGGATTTCATCAATGAACAGGACGGTGCGCTGGCCGGAAGCGCGCGCGCGCTCGGCCCCGGTCATAACCTCGCGGATTTCCTTGATGCCGCTGGTGACGGCACTGAAGGGCACAAAGCGGCTGCGGGTGCGGGCGGCGATGATGCGGGCGAGGGTAGTCTTGCCGGCGCCCGGCGGGCCCCACAGGATCATGGAGCCGACCTGATCGCGCTCGATCAGCACGCGCAGCGGCTGACCCGGACCCAGGAGTTGAGGCTGGCCGAGGAATTCCTCCAGGGTGCGGGGGCGCATGCGCTCGGCCAGCGGCGCATCGGGGGCGGCGCCGGCCGCGGCCGCGGCGGGCGGAAGCTGTCCAAAAAGACTCATGGTCTCGCCTGCAGTTTTGCATGTGCGGGGATGATTGGAGTCCTCGGCATCCCCGCGCCTAAGCCGGCGAAGCCGGCGCCGGGAAGAGTCCGTTCAACCATGACACGCGAGCGCTGGCATGGCCCCATGCCGACGTGAGCAGCGATAAGCGGGTGGCGCGGCGTAGCCGCGCCGGGGCCCGCGCCCGGACGCTGTCCTGCGCCCAAGCCGGCGGAGCCGGCGCCGGGAAGAGTCCGTTCAACCCTGACACGCGAGCGCTGGCATGGCCCCATGCCGGCGTGAGCAGCGATAAGCGGGTGGCGCGGCGCAGCCGCGCCGGGGCCCGCGCCCAGTAATGCTACACTGCGCCCATGCGCCTGACCCGTTCCGCAATTTTGGCGCTGGCGATGGCGGCGCTGGGAGCGCTGGCGCTGGCGCAGCAACCGCAGCGCCGCCCGCGCAAGGTGTGGCCCACCACCGAGGGCGACTACACCGTCGCCAACTTCCATTTCAGCGACGGCGAAGTGCTGCCGCAACTGAAGCTGCATTACACCACGCTGGGGCGCCTGGAGAAGAACGCCGCCGGCGAGGCGACCAACGCGGTGCTGATCATCCACGGCACCGGCGGCAGCGGGCATCAGTTTTTGAGCCCGATTTTCGCCGATCCGCTTTACGGGCCGGGCGAGCCGCTCGATATCCGCCATTTCTACATTATCCTGCCCGACGAGATCGGCCACGGCCAATCCAGCAAGCCCAGCGACGGACTGCGCGGCAAGTTCCCCCATTATGGCTACCACGACATGGTGACGGCCGAGTACGACCTGCTCACCCAGCACTTGGGCGTGAACCACCTGCGGTTGGTGATGGGGACCTCGATGGGTGGGATGCAGAGCTGGATGTGGCCGGAAATGTACCCCACCTTCGTGCAGGCCGCGATGCCGCTGGCGAGCGAGCCGGCGCAGATCGCCGGCCGCAACCGCTGGTACCGGCGCATGGTGACCGACACCATCAAGGACGCGCCCGGATACGACAACGGCAACTACACCGTCGAGCCGCGCATTGACGGCGCCTACTACGCGCTCATGATCATGGTCTCAAGCCCTAAGGACCAGCGCCACCGCATGCCGACACAGAAGCTGGCCGACGAGGGCTTCGACCGCGCCATCGCCCGCGATCGCAAGACCGAGGACGCCAACAACATGCTCTACCAGTTCGCGGCCTCGAACGATTACGATCCGGCGCCGGAGCTGGGCAAGATCCAGTGCTACCTGATGGCGGTGAACTCGGCCGACGACCAGGTCAACCCGCCCGACATCGGCGTGATGGAGCCGCTCATCAAAGAGGTGCGGCACGGGCAATACATTCTGATCCCGGACGGGCCGACAACGCACGGCCATGGCACTCATACCTACGCCGCAGTATGGCGCGGGTACCTGGAGCAACTGCTGCGCGAGAGCGCGCGATAGCCGGCATGCCGGCAGCGATTGGCAATAAGGGATAAGCAATAAGCTTGGGGCGGCGTCCGCAGGCGATGGTGAAGTGCAGCGGCACCGAACGCCCATGGCGCCCGGGATGTGGGAGGAGCGCAGGCACCGTAGGTTGCGCCCGGGCCGCCCAGGCGAGTGCGGACGGCCTGCAGCACAGCCGCCCGTCTCAGGACGCCCTCCCGATGCTCCCACCCCAAGGCGCAAGCGCCTG
>JBOGKJ010000043.1:0-36171 GCA_050745565.1 Terriglobales bacterium
GCCGCCACGCTCGCCGGAGCGCCTTCCGAATTTCCCAATGAAGGCGCCGTCGAGTTGTATCACCTGCGCTATGAGCAGGTGATGCCCAGCGGCTTGTCCGGCCTGGTGGTGCAGCGCGTATTTCAAGTCCGCACCGAGGCCGCGGCGGAAATGTTCGTGCTGGACGACCTCTGGTACGACAGCTCGCGCAGCCAGTTTGATCTGGTCGATGCCGACGTCCTCCGCCACGGCCGCGTGCTTGCGGGCCGCGACCTGGGCGATTTGCGGCCGGGCGGCAGCGGCAACCAGCCGCGGCATATCGAGTTGCCGCCGCTCGAAGCCGGTGATCGCATCAGCCTGCTCTACGAGCTCGCTCCCGATGAGGGTCACGACTGGTCGTTGCTCGACGGCCATTTCCTCGGCAATCTTTTCGCCTTCCGCGACAGCTACGCCACGCTGCGCGCGCGCTACGTGCTGGCCGCGCCCGCCGCGCACGCCCGCCGCATCGCCGTCAGCGCGGTGGGCGTCGGGCCGGCCGTGCGTGGCCACTCCGCCACGGGCGAGTCAACCTGGAGTTGGGCGGCGGAGAACCAGCCGGCGTTTTTCAGCTCCCCCGACGGCCCCTCCATCACCGACCGCTCCCCCTTCGTCCAAGTCTCCGGCTTCCGCACCTGGGCGGGCATGGCCAACTGGTACAGCGACCTGCTCGCACGCCGCGCCCGGTTGCAGCCCGGCTTCGAACGGCATCTGCTGGCGCTGGTTGCGCGCCCGGCGCCGCTCGCCGCCAGCCTGCCCGCCGCCGCCAGTTCCGATCCCGCCGCCATCCGCACCACCGTGGACAGCGTCTGGAGTTACCTCGCCGCCCACCTCAGCTATGAGGGCGACGAAAGCGGCATCCACGCCTACGTGCCCGCTCCGGTCGGCGAGGTCTTCCAGTCCGGACGCGGCGATTGCAAGGACGGCGCCCTGCTGCTCACCACCTGGCTGCGCGCCGTGGGCATCGAAGCTGACCTTGCCCTGGTGCGCACCCCGGAAATGGGCCGCCTCGCCCCGCCCCAGTCCAATGGCGAGGTCCCCGCCACCATGGCCGCCTTCGACCACGCCTTGGTCTTCATCCCCGCCACCGGCCAGTGGATTGACACCACCGCCCCCAACTACCTCGGCTCCGAACTGCCCTCTTCGGACCAGAACAGCCTCGCGCTCATCGTCCGCGCCGGCCAGCACGCGCTCGTGCATGTGCCGGTCGCCACCGCCGCGGCCAACTCCACCCGCCGCAGCATCGAACTGGTTCCGGGCGCGGCGGGATGGTTCGACGCCACCGGCAGCATGATCGTCACCGGCGCCGACGCTCCGCTGGCCCGCCAGCGCTATGCGTCCACCTCCGGCCGCCGCCAGGCGCTCGCCCGCTGGCTGCGCACCTATTTCCCCGAGGCGGAAGTGAATTGGGTCGAGGTTTCAGGCGTCACTCCGCCGTCAGATGCGGTCGAGGTCAAGTTCAACGCCCGGGTTCGCGAAAGCCAGTTCAGCGCCGCCTGGCTCCAGCCCCATTACACCGCGCTGCTGGCCGCTCAAACCGCCCGCAGCCAGCCGCTCGAAGTTCCGCTTCGCTGGTCACTCGATGAAACCTGGTCGCTGCGCGTCGGCGATACGCCCGCTTGCACCGCCTACCAGCCGCCCACGCCGCTCGCGCAACGCGGTCGCTTCGGCTCGTATTCCATCATCAGCCGTTGCGCCCAGGGCTGGCTCCAGGTCCGCTCCCAGGTCGTCCAAACCGCGCTTTCCATCCCCCCAGATCAATACGGCGCCTTCCGCGCGTTTTGGCTCGGCGTGGATCAGCGCCTCAACGCCCCGCTGGTGCTGCCCGCCGAACAGCAAAACGAGCGCGCGCTGTTGACGCTGCCCCTCGCCAACCGCTGAGCATTTTCCGGAACGCCCCCGCGGCCCAGGCGCTCATCTTCATTGCATGCCGCGAATCTGCTTCCTGGCCCTGCTGGCCTGCGCGGGGTTGCCAAGCCCGCGAGCCCAGCGCGCGGCGCCGCCGCCGCCGCAATTCGATGCCGTCTCGGTCCGCGAACTTTCGCCGGCCGCCGTCTCGAACACCACCATCAGCCCGGTCATGGTCGGGCTTCTGGACCCCTCCGAGTGGCAGGCCCATTATCAGCCGCTGCTATACACCGTTATGGCCGCCTACGACATCGGCCCCGAGGGACAATTCAGGGTCGTGGGCCTGCCGAAGTGGGCCCACCGGGTCCTGTTCGATATCAAGGCGCGCGTTCCGCCGCATGCCCACGCCGCTCAAATCCCGGCCATGCTGCGGGCCATGCTGGCGGATAAGTTCGCGCTGAAAGCGCACTGGGAAACGCGCCTCATGCCGGCCGTCGTGATGAGCGTTGCCCCCGGCGGGCCGAAGCTGCACCGCGACCCCGCTTGCGAGAGCCCCGACCGGCCGCTCGCCTATGCCTACCCTTTCACCCGACGCGCGACGGGGGCGCCGCTCGAGAGCAGCCCGGGCTGCGGGACCTGGCAGAGGTCCGTCGCCAAAAACGGCGATTTCGTCAGTATTTTCCACGGCGTCACCATGCAGCAATTCGCGCGCCTCTCCACGCGTCGCAACCTGCCCGTGCTCGACCAGACCCACCTTCCCGGGGCCTACGATTTCACAATCACCGTGCTCCCGGCCAACCTCCGCGGCCTGACGCCCGAGCAGGAGCGCGAGCGCAGGGAAGAGATGAATCGCGAGTCGGAGCGCACATTAATAAAGCAACTCGGCTTGGACGTTGATTATTCCCAGCCCAGGAAACTGCCGGTCCCGGTGCTGGTGGTGGACCACATCACCCGGCCGGCCTCGCATTAGCGCGGCACGAAATCCGGCATGCGGGCGTCTGTCGCGCCGATCAGCGCGCCGCCATCGGCGGCGGCGGCGGTGCCGCCACCGGCGCCATCGCCTGCCGCAAAACCACGCCGCCGCCCTGTTCGGGCACTGGCTTCGCTTGCATCTTCGACGGCGGCCTCAATCCTGGCTCGCTCGTCTGTGCTTCCGTTCTTGGTGGTCTGGGAGCGATCGTTGGTGCGGGCGTGGGGGCACTGTTGCCGGCTTCCGGCTGGCACGAAATCTACCGCGTTGCCGTGCCCGCGCATCGCTAGTGGACGACGTACATATTGATATACCGTCGCAAGTCGGCTTCGTGCTGCCGGCGATAGGCGGGATAATCCTGCTCAATGCCTGTATCACTGTCGTTCAAGACGATGAAGGCATCGAGCAGGCCGTCGGCATCCAGGCTCTGCAGCAATCCCAGTGGCTTTTCCAGCTTGGTGATCTGGGCTTGATTTTGCTTGACCTGCGCCAGGACCGCCTGCAGCGCCGCGTGTTCCTCGGGCAGGGAATGGCGGTAGGCGGTGGCGGCCGGAAAGGCTTGGCGAAACAGATTCCCCTTCCATTGAAGGCGCGCATTGAAATACGCCACCCAAGCCGTGCCTCCGTTAGCGTCAACTTCTCCGGCCGGCAGCCGCGGCACCGCCGCCGTGATGGCCTGGCGCACGGCGGGCGGCAGCCCGTTGACGGTATACACGTGGCGGGTCGCCACCGCCCATTTGACCAGCCCGCCCGTCCACGGCGGTAACGCCAGCGGATCGGCCAAAATCGCCTGCACGTACTTCTCTTTGGCCGCATCCCATTGTTTCGCGGCCAACAAGGAATCGCCCCAACTGCGATAAGCGGTTTCGGCACCGGGTGCAATGGCAACCGCCTTGGCAAACCACGCCTCCGCCGCGACGTTCTGCCGGAGCCGGAAACAGGCGTCGCCGGCGTACAGCGCCGCCTGATAGCTGGTGGGATCGAGCCCGGCAGCGTGCTCGAACTGCTCCAGGGCGGCCTTGAAATTACCGCGCTGGAAATCGGTTTTGCCTGCGACCAGATCCGCATTGGCCGGCGACGTCTCGGGTGGCGCAGCCAGCCCGCCGGCATCAGCAACGTTGACATTGTTGACGAGCACGGTCTGACCCAGAACCCGGGCACGCTCCAGTGCCGCCTGGGCTTCGGCCGCGGTCGGCGCCGGCAGCGGCGCTTCCGGATCGTTGATTTCCAGCGTCAAGGCCCAGCCCAATGCGCCCCAAGCGAACCCGTCGTCCGGGGTCAGCTTCACGAGTCTCCGCAGCAGCATCACCGCCGGCCCAAACGCATCCGCATTGGACAGCCTCGTGCCGCTGGACCGCAACACGTATGCCGGATTCGCCACCGGCGAGCCGGCACGCGGCACCGCCGCCGTCAAACCTGCCGCTTCCTGAGTATCGGCTATTGCGCCCATGAGGTCGCCCAGGTCGCGGCGCAATTGGGACCGCAGGCTGTAAGCGACGGTGTAGCTGGGGGCGATCGCCAGAGCCTGGTTGCAGTCCGCCAACCCCTGGGCGTAGTTCTGCCGGCCGCGCTCGATTTGGGCCATCCGCGCCCAGGCCGTCTCGGGCGTGGGGGTCAGCGGCAGAACCTGTTTCAGATCGGCCAGCGCGGCATCGTCGGCAGCGCTGGATGCTTCGGCGGCGCTGCGCGCCGCCAGTGCACCCACGCGGCGCGAGGGTGCATTGGCCAGCTTCAGGGCCTGGGTGGCGTCGTCCAGGGCTCCGGCATAATCGCCCAGGCTGCTCTTGGCGGCCGCGCGGGTCTGAAAGGCGTCGCCGAAGCCCGGGCGCAGCTTCACCGCCTCGTTCAAATCGGCGATGGCGCCCTTGAAATCGCGGCTGCGCATTTCACCCCCGGCTCGGGAGAACAGCGCCAGCGCGCGCGCCACGTCCTGCTGTTGCGCCGGCAATGCCGGGTCGGGAGCGGCGGCCAGTTCCGAATTGGGCTGCACGGCTCGCGCGACGGCGCCCGCGAACGCAAAATCGGCGGCCGAACCCGCATTGTCCCCCAAACCCCGGCGCAATTCGCCGCGCAGCCGCAAGGCCGCTCCATAGGTGGGCTGAATCGCGAGCGCCTGGTCCAAATCCTGCACTGCCAGCTGGCGATTGCCTCGGCGGGCCTCCAGCGAAGCAAGCTCATACCACCCGGCCGCGGGTCGGGGATTCAGCGGCAAGGCCTGCCGCAAATCCGCGGCCGCGCCGGCGTAATCGCCGCTGGCCGCCATGTAGCGGCTGCGGGCCTCCCACGCCGCCAGTTTCTGCGCTGGGTTTGCCGCGCGCTGCAGCGCCTCCACCGCATCCGCGATGGCGCCAGGATAATCCAACTGCCCAGCCTTGCTTGCCGCCCGATCCAGATACGCGTTCACATAGCCTGGTTCCAGCGCCAGCGCGTTGTTGAGGTCGGCAATGGAGGCGGCGTAGTCGCGTGCCTGGCGCTCGGCCAGCGCCACGCTGCGCAGCGCCGTGGCCTCGATCAGGGCCGTGGGCGGCGGCGCCGACATTACAGTTTGCGCCTTTGCCGGACTTCCTGTCAGCAGCAGCACCGCCAGCAAAACCTGCACAACGGTCAGCCCACAACGCATGGCAGATACCTCAATCGGAATCCCCGTTTTGACGATTCCATACGCGGCCAGTTTACACCCACATAGCCTCTCGGTAGGCAAGACCAGCCGGTGCGGGTGCCGGGCAGGCCGACGCCCCCCTCTGGTGTGGATTTGCGCGGCAAATTCCGCAGCGTTTCCCGCATTTTTGTGAACACCTCCCCATCCTCCTCCCTTCTTGGCTGAGTTTTTCGTCGCCGCAACGCCGGTCGGCTACCCGGCCGGCAGCGGCAGGGCCGCGATCTTCCGGGCCATGCTCTCAAACAAACGCCGCGTGAGGTGGCTCTCGGCGAGCAGGAGCCAACGGTAGCGGGCGTGCTTGACCAACCGACCGCCGGTTTTCACCAGCCGCTGCTGCAAGCTCGTCAACGACCAGTTGGCAATCTTCGCGGGCAGCGCCAGCCGCCGCCACAGGTTTCCCAGGTTGTAGGCAATCAGGCTCAACGACAGCCTCACTTCGTTGGCGCGGAAGCGGTGGCAGCTCAGGCGGGTCATCTTCACGGCCTGCTTGCCTTCCTTTATCCATTGTTCGGCTGTGCCCCGCTTGTTGTAGAACCGCACGATCGCCCGGCTCGGCAGGGTCATGTTGGTCACGATGAAGCCGACGCGGGGGAACAACTCACCGACGTGATGTTCAACCTTCGCCACGATGCGCCGTGGCACCTTCCAACTCGCGGCGCGCTCAAGGAAACTCTTGTATTCGACCAAAGGCTTGCGGCTAGGCCGCCCCACGGGCCGCGTCAGCAGTTCGACGATGTCGCGCTCGAAGTTGTCGTTGGCCGGGATGCGAATCACATACTTTACGCCCCGCTCCTCCAGGGCATCGTAAATATCCGGCTTGGCAAACGCCGCGTCGGCCCGAAACACAACCTCTTTCCCCGTTGCCTTCTGGCGGTCAATCTCCGGCAACAACAACTCTTCCCAGCCGTCGACGCTGTGCACGTTGCCGGGGCGCAAGTTGCTGCCCAGGCAATCGCCGTCACGGTTGAACAGCAGCAGCGGGTGGTAACAGGTGGACTCGAAATGCCCGTTGTAAGCGCTCGCCTCCTGCTCGCCGTACCCCGGAATCTCCGTCGAATCCATATCCAGCACTACCCGGCAGCGTGCGTCCAGCTTCTCTGCTCTGGCGATCAGCGCCCGGTTGAGCCGCGCCAGCCCGGCGCAGTTGCCATCCTCGGCAAGCATCTGCGTCTCGAAGGATTGCAGCCGCGACGGCAGCGCCGCGCCTCTCTCCCATATCTTCTCGGAACCGATCAGCCGGAACGCGGGGTCTTGGGCCAGCCGCTCGGCGTCGTTCATGTCTTCGTAGCCCGCCAGCCTGCTGTAAATCGACTGCCTCAGCAGATCGATAATCGGCAGCTGTGTGTTCTTCGCACGTATGTCCCTCAGGCAATCGGCGGCAAGTTCGCCGAGGCCCAGCCGCTCGCCCAGTTCGCGCACCAGCACCAAGCCGCCATCCGAGGTGACGCGCGAACCCTGGAAATCGATCCGGATCGAAGGGTTGAAACTGAGCTGGATTGCCCGTTTTTCGCTCTCACCCATTGGCTTTTGCCCTCTGCGGCGCCGAAATCGCTGCCGCACCCGCAAAAACGTTGACGATTCTGGCGGTCGAAGGTTACAGATTCAGGCGTCAAAATGGAGATGCGGGATTAATAAAGCAACTCGGCTTGGACGTTGATTATTCCCAGCCCAGGAAGCTGCCGGTCCCGGTGCTGGTGGTGGACCACATCACCCGGCCGGCCTCGCATTAGCGCGGCACGAAATCCGGCATGCGGGCGTCTGTCGCGCCGATCAGCGCGCCGGCGCGGCGCGGCCGCAAGCGGGTGCAGCCGAGCTGCAGGGCCTATCGCGGGAGTCGCGCCGTTTGCACGGCGGCCAAAGTCGGCGCGAAGGGCTGCGAAAGTCCGGAGGGGTGAAAGTGCCACTGGCGCTTTCACCCCTCCCGGCAAACGATGCGGCGCGGCCCGACCTCTCGCAAAAGGCCGCTCGCGCCCCCTTGGGCTCACCGGGCCCCGGGCCGGCGCTCCACAGCCCTTCGAGCGCGGGCGCGGCGAGCGTCTCAGCCAAGCAGGGGCAGGGGCCCGCGCCCGTCAATATTGTGTAGACTGGAGGCCTTGCGGCAAGATGTGCCGGAGGAGGGACAATGCTGGTGACCACAGTGGAAAACGTGAGCGGGCACAAAACGCTCCGAGTGATGGGGCAGGTGTTTGGGGTGGTGGTGCGAAGCCGGAGTTTGGTGGGGAATGTGGCGGCGGGGCTGCGCTCGCTGGCCGGGGGCGAGATCACCGAGTACACCCACCTGGTGGAGGACACGCGGCGGCACGCGATTGACCGCATGGTCGAGAACGCCAAACTGATGGGCGCGAATGCGGTGGTGATGATGCGATTCGACTCGAGCGAGATGGGGCAGACGATGTCGGAGGTGGTGGCGTACGGGACGGCGGTGGTGCTGGACCCAGCGCCGGCGGAGTGAGGGGATGCGGGAAGAAGTGGGGAGTGGGGAGAAGTGGGGAGTGAGAAGTGGGGAGTGGGAAGCGGGCAGTGAGGTATGGGGAGTGAGATGACGGTGGCGATTGTCATTCTCGTGGTGGTCGGGCTGGCGTGGCTCTACTGGCGGTTCGATCGGCGGCGGTATCGCGGGCGGACGGAACCGGGGCAGCGGGCGACGGGCGAGGTGTTTCGGGATCCGGCGACAGGCCAGGTGACGCGGGTGTACGAAGACCCGGAAACGGGCAAGCGGGACTACAGACCCGAGTAGGAGCAGCGGCGCCAGGCAAGTCGCGGGAGTCGCGCCGTTTGCACTGCGGGCAAAATCGGCGCGACGGGCCGCGGAATTCCAACGCGGTGAAAGCGCCACTGGCAAAACTAGCAGCCTTCCGACCGGCGCCACCTCCCGTGGGGCGGGTCGCCGACCCGTACGCCGGCCGGCGCCACGCGCCATTTCGGGTGACCTCAGCAACCGTGGTTCTGCCCCAGCGAGAGGCCGCTCGCGCCGGCTTGGGCTCGCCGGGCCGGGGCCCGCGCCCGTCAATGATGGTCAGCCGGACATGGTGATTCGGGCTCCGCTGGCGGAAAATCCATCGCAGTCGCCCTGGTGGGTCGCAGCCCAAGTCCAAGCAATCGCAACGGCATTTCGATCCTCGAGAATCGTTTCGAGCGTAAAGCGCTGATCGGGAACAGGGGCGCGACAAAGCCGCACACGCTCCTTGAAGGCTGAAAGACTCAGCGTCTGGCCGTCCCACGGGTCGCCCGGATCGTGGCGCACGGTGCAGGTCGCGCCGATAAAGCTATCGCACGCCTCTATCCGCCCCTGCGACCAAACCTCCTCCACGAAGGAGGTCAGCCGCCGTGTTCGTTCGCCATATGCCATGGCGCGACGCCGCGTCAAGACCAGGCACGTCCAAAACGTCTGGTCGAGGCTATCGTCCGGAGAAAATCGCCTTGGCGTCCTTGATGTGGTTGGCGATGTCGGATTCGAGGTCGCCGGCCATGGGGCCGGGGGTGCCGAACAGGGCGTCGGAGTAACTGCCGGTGCTGGGCGAGGTGTAGGTGGTGGTTTTGTCGAAGAGCTTGTGGCCCTGGGCATCGGTGAGCCAGTAATGGACGCTGATGATCTCGTCGTTGCTGGCGACGCCGCCGGAGGTGTTGTCGAGGTTGTTGCGCTGGAACATGCGCACGATCTGACCGTCGAGGGTGTAGACCGGGGCGGCGCCTGAGGCGGGCGCTGCGGCGACGACTTGGGCGCGCTGCTTGACCTTGTCCTGGACCTTGGTGACAGTTGCCTTCTGCAGCTTGCCGAAGTCGTAAGGCCAGTCAATGCCTTTCTTGGCGGTGAAAGGATGAATCACAATCACCGGCAACGCCGTTTGGGCGAGCGTGGCGAGGGCGACGAGCGCGAGAACGGGCAGGAGCCGCTTGAGCATGGCAGAGACCTCCGCAATCAATTCCAGCGCAGCGGACGCAACTGATCGAGGTTGACGTTGCCGCCGCTCAGTATGCAAACCACTTTAGCGCCGGCGGGCGCCGGGATCAAGCCCGCCAGCAGGGCGGCGACGGGCGCGGCGGCGGCGCCCTCGACCACCAGCTTGCAGTGATGCATGATCCACAGAATGGCCTCGAACATGGCGGAGTCGGGGAGGGTGACGATGTCGTCAACAAAGCGGCTGGCGACCCAGTGGGTATTCGTGCCGACGGTTTTGACGCGGAGGCCGTCAATGATGCAGTCCACCTGATCGAGGGTGACGACGTGGCCGGCAGCGACGCTTTTCTGCATGCCCGGGGCACCGGAGCTTTCGACGCCGTAAACACGGATTTTGGGATTGCGGGCCTTGAGCGCCATGGAGACGCCGCTGATGAGGCCGCCGCCGCCGATGGGAACGACGGCGACATCCACCTCGGGCCAGTCTTCATGAATTTCCAGGCCGAGCGTGCCCTGACCGGCGATGAGCTGGGGATCGTCGAAGGGATGGATGTAGGTGTAGCCGCGCTCGGCGACGAGGGCGCGGGCGCAGGCATCGGCCTCGTCCCAGATTTTGCCCTGGAGGACGACCTCGGCGCCATAGCCTTTAGTGGCCTCGATCTTCGACGGGGTGGCGTTTTCGGCCATGCAAACGACGGCCTTGATGCCATGGATGGCGGCGGCGAGGGCGACGCCCTGGGCGTGGTTGCCGGCGGAAGAGCAGATGACGCCGTGCGACTTCTGTTCGGGCGTCAGATGCTGGAACTTGTTGAGCGGGCCGCGGATTTTGTAGGAGCCGGTGCGCTGAAAGATTTCGGCCTTGAGGCGAACGTCGAAGCCGGTGCGCTCGCTGAGCAGGCGGCTGGCGAGCAGCGGGGTGTGATGGGCGTGGGCGGCGACGTGGCGGCGGGCGGCGGTGAAGTCGGCGAGGGTGAGCGGGTGCATGAACTGCAGGATACTGCAGGGAAGGGTAGGCAGCGGCAGGGAGCGCGGGGAAAACGTCGAACCCGATCAGGGATGGGGCGGCCGCCGGCGACCATGCACCACCGCCAGGACGATCACCGTGGCGTCATCGAGGCCGTAAAACACGGCGTACGGGAAGCGGTGCATGATGGCTCGGCGGATGTTCTTATGGACGGTTGGGAAGGCTCGCGGGTTCCGGCAGACTGATTCCAGCTGATTCCAGCATTTTTTCAAGCTCACACTTGAACGCCCCTCCAAGCCCAACACGATGGCCCCGTACCAGGAATGTATCCCGATGATTTCCGCGGCCGCTTCGGGGCACAGCGTGAGCTGCAATTTTACTTATCGCGCCGCAAGCGACGCTGCACTTCGTTCCAGGGGATGGCGGTGTTGGGCGCCGCGGTGTGGCTGCCCCATCGCCGGTCGAGCTCGGCTTGGAGCTCGGGCGAGAGATGAAAGTGCGCCACACGGTCAGCATCGTCCAGGCTTTCCCAGAGTGTCAGGGCCAACTCCGCACGCTCGCTGGCGGGCAGGTGGAGCAGTTGACCGAGCAAGCGCGCGGCCATGGCCCCATCATCGCATGGAAGCTTCAGGCAAGGCCGGGCGCCCGCAGGCGGGCGTCTACTCGGAGCGCAGGGCTATGAGGGGATCAATGGAGGTGGCGCGGCGGGCGGGGAGATAGGCGGCGAGGAGGGCGGCGGCGAAGAGGATGGCGCCGGCGGCGGCGTAGCTGACGGGGTCGGCGGGGGAAACCTGGTAGAGGAGGGAGCGCATGAGGCGGGTGAGGGCCAGGGCGATGAGGAGGCCGGGGATGACGCCCCAGAGTCCGATGCGCACGCCGTCGGCGAGGACAAGGCGCAGCACGTCGCGGCGGCTGCCGCCGAGCGCCATGCGGATGCCGATTTCGCGCGTGCGCTGGGCCATCAAGCAGGCGACGACGCCGTAGGTGCCGGCGGCGGCCAGCAGCAGCGCCAGGGCGCCAAAGAGGGCGAGCAGCGCCAGGGTGGCGCGCCGGGGGGCGAGGGAGGCGGCGATGAGGTCATCGAAAGTCTGGCTCTGGTAGACGGTTTCGCGCGGGTCCACGCTGGCGATGGCGGCACGCACCGGGGCCACCAGCGATTCGGGGTCGCCGGCCGAGCGCACGATGACCGACCCGCCGCTGGCGACGAGCGGCATGAGGGTGGGCGGGAGCTGCAGGTAGGGGATGAAGAACTCGGCTTGGGGGCCATGACTGGGGTCGCTGGCGAGGCCGGCGGGGTTGACGTGGGCCACGACGCCGACGATGGTGGCGGTGATGCCGTCAAAGGCGACAAAGTTGACGCGCTGCCCGAGGGGGTTTTGGTCGGGGAAATTCTGACGCGCAAACACGTCGTCAATAACGACGACCGGGGGCGCATTTTCGTTGTCGCTTTCGGCGAGGAAGCGGCCGTGCTCAACCGTCATCCCCATGGCGCGGACGTAGCCGGCTTCGGCGAGGAAGAGCAGGCCCTGGGGCATGGCGTTCTCGGTTGGAGGCTTGGGGCGGCCCAGTATCCAGAACGGCAGGGTGGACTCGTGGACCATGGGCCGGGTGCCGGTGGTGAGCGACTCGGCGACCACGCCGGGGAGGCGGGCGATGGCGTGGTCGAGGGCACGCATGCGGGCGCGGGTTTGGGCGGCGTTGGTGTTGTGGGTGACCGGGAAGGCGACATCGAAGGTCAGGGTGTGGGCGGGATCGTAGCCGGGGTTGACGCGAGCGAGCGATTCCAGCGTGCGCAGCATGAGGCCGGTGCCGGTCAGCAGGACGGCGGCGAGGGCGATAGCGAGGGCGGCAAAGGCGGCCTGGCCGCGCTGGCGGCGGCCGCCGCCGGGGCCGGCACGGAGCAGGCGCTGCAGGCCGGCGCGGGATGCGCCGAGCGCGGGCGCGCCGCCAGCGGCGAGGCCGGCGAAGAGGGCGGCGCCGACGGCGAACCAGAGCACGTGGGCGTCAAGCCGGATGTTGTTGGCGCGCGGCAGTGAGGCGGGCAGGAGGGCCACCATAGCGCGCAGGCTGGCGGCGGCCAAGGCCAGACCCACGGCGCCGCCGGCGAGCGCGAGGCCGGCGCTTTCAGCGAGCAACTGGCGCGCCAGGCGACCGCGCCCGGCGCCCAACGCGGTGCGGATGGCGAACTCCATCTGGCGCCCGCTGGAGCGCGCCAGCAGAACGTTGGCGGCGTTGCCGCAGGCGATCAGCAGCAGGAAGCCCACGGCTGCGAGCAGCACCAGCAGGTAAGACTGCGCGTCGCCCACGACGTCCTGCTTCATCGAGACCAGCGCCACGGTGACGTCGCTGTCGGCCTTCGGGTAGCGTTGCGCCAGCGCGCGGGCGATGGCGTCCATCTGCGATTGCGCCCGCGGCAGGGTGACGCCGGGCCGAAGCCGCCCCAGCGCCAGGGTGCTGACGTCTACGCCACGCTGGCGGAGGTTGGTGTCGCTCCAGTTGCCGAGCGCGGTGTAGACGTCGCGCTGCGCGCCCTGAAACGTGAACGAGGGCGGGATGACGCCGACAACCGTGGTGGCGATGCCGTCGAGATCGAGTACGTGGCCCAGCACCGCCGGAGAGCCGCCGAACTGCTGCCGCCAGAAGCGTCCGCCGAGCACCGCCACCGGGGCGGCGCCGAGCTGGTCGTCGCCGGGGCGCAGGTCGCGCCCGAGGACCGGGTTCACGCCCAGCGTCCCGAAGAAATCGGCCGAGACCATCTCGCCGGTCAGCAACTGGCTTTTCGCCGCGCCGGTCATCAGGCGGTCGGCGTGGCGATAGATGGCCATGCCGGAAAAGAGCGAGCCGGCGCGCTGCCAGTCGAGGAAGTTGGGATAGGTGACGTAGCCGCGCGGGGCGCGTGGCGTACCCGCGTAGACCGCCACCAGTTGAGAGGAGTCCGGGTAGGGAAGCGGGTCGAGCAGCACCCCGCTCACCACCGAAAACAGCGCCGTGGCGGCGCCGATGCCGAGCGCGAGGGTCAGAACCACCAGCAGGGCCGAGCCCGGGGATTTTGCCCATAACCGCAGGGAGAGGCGCATGGGGGGGAAGTGGGGAGTGGGGAGTGGGAAGCGCGCGGGGGGACGGGGCGGAGTGGGGGTTAGAACTGAAGCAGGCGGGCGATGGCGGCGCGGATGCGTTCGACTGAGGGGAGCAGCGATTCCATTAGGGCGACGTTGTAGGGCATGGGAACGTCGGGGACGGCGAGGCGCTCGATGGGGGCGTCGAGAGAGAGGAAGGCTTCCTGGGCGAGGGTGGCGGCGATTTCGGCGCCGAAGCCGGCGGTGAGGGTGTCTTCGTGGACGATGAGGCAGCGGGCGGTTTTGCGGACGGAGGCGAGCACGGCGTCGCGGTCCCAAGGGGCGAGAGTGCGGAGGTCGAGAATTTCGACTTTACCGGGGAAGGTTTCGGCGGCCTCGAGGCAACGCTCGAGCATGGCGCCCCAGCTCACGAGGGTGAGGGCAGTGCCGGGCTGGAGGCAGAGGGCGCGGCCGATGGGGACGAAGTAGTCGTCGCCGGGCCAGGGGCGGCGGGCCCAGGCGGCATCGAGCAGGTGGCGATGCTCGAAGAAAATGCTGGGGTTGGGACTGCGCATGGCGCTGCGGAGCAGGCCGACGGCGTCGGCGGCATTGGAGGGGAACAGCAGTTGCCAGCCGAAGGCGCGGGCCCAGGTGACCTCGCTGGAGAGGCTGTGCCAGGGATCGCCGCATTTGAAAAAGCCGCCGGGGATGCGGACGACGATGGGGGCGGCGAAGCGGTTGGCGGTGCGCCAGCGCAGCAGGCCGCAGTCGTTAAGCTGTTCGGTGGCGGGGTCGGCGTACTTGCGGAACTGGAGCTCGGCGATGGGGCGGAGGCCGGCGAGGGCGAGGCCGACGGCGCTGCCGATGATGCCTTCCTCCGAGAGGCTGGTGTCGAAGACGCGGCGGTCGCCGAAGTTGGCCTGGAGGTCGAGGGTGGCGGTATGGACGCCGCCCTTGGCGCCGACATCTTCGCCAAAGACCAGCAGCCTGGGGTTGGCAGCAAGTTCGGCGGCGAGGGTGCGGCGGACGGCGGCGACGAGGTTGAGGCGGGGGCCGTCGGTGAGCAGGGGCGGGGAGGCGGGTTGGGGTTGGGGGGCGAGGAGGTGGAGGTGGACGGTGGCGGGATCGGGCTCGGGGCGGGCCGCGGCTTCGGTGAGGGCGTCGGCGAGTTGGGCGGCTGTTTCGGTTTCAAGCTGCCGCCATTCGGCGGGCGACAGCAGCGCAGGGACGAGGTAATCGTGGAGCTTCGGCAGGGGATCGCGGGTGCGCTCGTCGGCCAGCAACTCGGCGCTCTTGTAGCTTTGCGAGTCCTGGCCGGAATGGCCGCTCAGGCGCGGAACCCGGAGCCGTACGAGCGCCGGCGAGAGGCCGCCGCGGACAGCGGCCACGGCGGCGGAGAGGCAGCGGACGGTGTCGGCTGGGTCGGTGCCGTCGCCATCCCAGACGCGGAGGCCACGGAAGGAGGCGAGGTTGGCGGCGATGTTGCCGCCAGGGGTTTGCAGCGCGCCGGGAACGGAAATGCCAAAGCCGTTGTCCTCGATGACGAACAGCATGGGGAGCCGGAGCGTGGTGGTGAGCGTGAGCGCCGACCAGAAGCCGTTGGTGGCGACGGAGGCTTCGCCGCCGAAGGCGACGGCCATGGCGCCATGGTAGCGGGTATCGCCCAATACGTCGCGGTAGTAGGTGATGGCGCGGGCCCAGCCGGCGGTGGTGGTGTACTGGGTGCCGACGCCGCCGGCCATGGGCAGGAGCGTGGGTCCAGAGCGTCCAGGCGGGGGCGGAAGGTTATAGACGGCGCCGATGTCGCGTCCCTGGCTGACGCTGCCGAGCTTGGCCATGCCACCGGCGATGGCATCGGCGGGCGAAAGGCCGAGGGTCAGCAGCAGTGGGCGGGAGCGGTAGTAGCCGCTGGCGGCGTCGTGGGGGCCGACGAGCAGGGTGCCGAGCAGGATCTGGGGGAGCTCGTGGCCGCGGGCAGAGAACTGGTAAAGGATTTTTTTGGCGGGATAGAGCTGGGTTTCTTCGATCAGGTCGAGCCCGCGCGACAGCAGCATGGTGCGGGCCACGCGGCGCCAGTCGTAGCCGGGGGCGGGCCCGGCGGGTGGGGCGGGAGCGGGGCGGGGTGTGGCGCGGACTGGGGCGCTGAAGGTGCGAGGGCCGGCAAGGCGCGCGCGGGGCGGGTGCGGCGCCCTTCTCTGGTCGCCCTGCCGTTGGCCGGGCTGCGACCGAGGTTCGCTTGGCGGCAATGCGGACCCGCTCTGCCCGGTGAGCGCGCCATCGGCGTTTTCACCCCTCGAAGCTGGCTCGCCGGGAGGTCTTGCTCCCGGGGCCGCGGGCTGGCCGTCGGGGGCCGGCGGGCGGCGGCGGCGGCGGCGGCGTTTGCGGTGGGGTGGACGGGGCTCGCCGGTGGATGAGGCGTGATTTCCAGACCCGGGCGCGGATTCGGCCGTGGACTGCGGCGAGACCTCGCCGGCCGAGTCGTTGCCTTCGGCGGCGGCCGCGGGGCTTTCCGGTGGAGTCGGGTTCGCCGGCACACCACCCGAGGGCGCGGACCCACCCGCCGTTGGGCCCGGCTCCGGCCGCGGCGGCGCCGGTTCGGGCGCGGGCTCGGGGGCAAGGGCCGCTAGGTTGCTGGGGGGAGCGTCCTGCTCAGGCACGGACAGCCTCGAAGGCGGGCCAGAGCCAATGGCGGTAGGCGGGGATGCGGCCGCGCACGGCATCGCCATACAGGGCGCTGAGGCGCGTGGTGATGGCGCCGGGCTTGCCATTTCCGACGGGGCGATGGTCAATGGCGATGACGGGGGCGACCTCGACGGCGGTGCCGACAAACATGATTTCGTCGCAGATATAGAGCTCGCTGCGGTCAATGGAGCGCTCGACCACGTCGAGGTGCATTTCGCTGCGGGCCAACTGGATTAGGCTGTCACGCGTGATGCCCTCGAGAATGTTGTCGGTCACCGGGGGGGTGATGAGTTTGCCGTGGCGCACCATGAAGATGTTGCTGGCGGCGCCTTCGGCGACGTGGCCGTCCTGGTTGAGGAAGATGGCCTCGTCGTGGCCGTTGTCGCTGGCTTCGCCGCCGGCGAGCACGCTGTTGACGTAGGCGCCGCAGATTTTGCCGCGGCCGGGGATGGCGTTGTCATCGACACGGCGCCAACTGACCACGCCGGCCTTGAGGCCGCCCTCGCCCTTGAAATAGCTGCCGAAGGGGACCGCGACGATGGCGCTGGCGTCATTGTCATCGGCGTGGACGCCGATGCGGGCCGAGGCCTTGTAGGCGATGGGGCGGACGTAGATATTGGTGTGGAACTTGTTGCGGCGGCAGAGCTCGGCGGTGATTTCGCAGAGTTGGGCGTTGGTGCCGGGAACTTTGAGGCGGAGGATGCCGCAGTTCTGGCGCCAGCGTTCGTAATGGTCCTCGACGCGGGTGAGGAAGAGCTCCTGCTGGTCCTGGTCCCAGTAGCCGCGGATGCCCTCGAAGACGCCGGTGCCATAGTTCAGCCCGTGGGTGAGGATGTTGACGTTGGCATCGCCGAGGCGGACATATTGGCCTTGAAACCAGACCAGGATATTGGGATCAGGAGGGGCGGTAGTCATCGCGGGAGGGGCCTCGTGGCAATTATACGGCGAGGGGGCGGGCGTGGCTACGTCCAGTCGCAGGAGGCGCGCCGTTTGCACTGCGGGCAAAATTGGCGCGAAGGGCCGCGGAATTTCCCGGCAAACGAAGCGGCGCGGCCCCCTTCCAGGGCCGAATCAACGTAGGTGTGGAGGCCGCTCGCGCCGGCTTAGGCTCGCCGGGCCGGGGCCGGCGCCGCCCTTCGAGTGCGGCGCGGCGCTGCGAGCATCTCAGCCGGGCAGGGACCCGCGCCCGTCAATAGCGGAAGCGGCAGCGGCGCGGGTAAGATGAAGAGGTGTTGCATCTGACCGAATTGATCAACCTGCCGCTGCGGACCGGGAACGGACACCGGCTGGGGACGCTGCGCGAGTTGGTGATCGAGCCCGAACACGACGCCAACCTGGTGCGGCTGGTGATCTACGACCAACACGGGGTGAACTGGCAGGTGCCGATGCGGATCCTGGGCCTCGATCTGGAGGGCATGACGGCGGAGCCGACGCAGGCGCCGGTACCGATGGAGACCAATTCCGGGCATTTGTTGTTGCGGCGGGACGTGCTGGACCAGCAAATCATTGACGTGAACGGGCACAAGGTGGTGCGGGTGAACGACGTCGGGCTGGAGACGGTGCAGCGCGAGGCCGGGGTCGAACTGCGGGCACAGCAGGTCGAGGTGGGGGTAGCGGGCGGGGTGCGGCGGCTGCTGCAGGGGGCGGTGCCGCGGCGGTGGCTGGGGCCGCTGTCAACCTGGGCGCGGCCGCGCACGATTCCATGGCGCACGTTCGATTTGGTGGAGACCGATCCGGCGCGGCGGATGCGGCTGCAGATCACCTACCAGGCGCTGGGGCGGCTGCATCCGGCCGATGCGGCCGACATCGTCGAGGAACTGGCGCCGGCGGAGCGGGAGGCGGTGTTCGGGTCGCTGGACAGCGAGGTGGCGGCCGACATTCTGGGCGAGGTGACGCCGCGCATGCAGCGCTCGCTGATCGAGGGGCTTGAATCGGAGCGGGCGGCTGACATCATCGAGGAAATGGAGCCGGACGAAGCCGCCGACGTGCTGGCCGAACTGGGCGAGGAGCAATCGCAGCGGATTCTGCACGACATGGAGGCGCCCGAGCGGGCGGAAGTCTCCGACCTGCTGGAGTATGCCGACAACACCGCCGGCGGGCGCATGACCACCGAGTTCATCGCGCTGCACGAAAACGCGACGGCGGTGGCGGCGGTGGCGGCGGTGCGGGCCTACGCCGGGCAGGTGGAGAACGTGACCATGGTGTTTCTGGTGAACGTCGAGCGGCAACTGGTGGGTATGGTGCCGCTGGCGCGGATACTGCTGGCGACGCCGACGAGCCGGCTGCGGACGATGGCGGAAGATCCGATCACGGTAGGGCGGAGCCGGGGCGAGAACGAAGTGGCGGAGCTGTTCAACAAGTACAATCTGCTGGCGCTGCCGGTGGTGGATGAGCAGCAGCGGATGCTGGGCGTGATCACGGTGGACGACGTGATCAGCTGGTTGAGGAGCAAGTAGAGCGACGCGGCGCGGCCCCCACTTTTCTGGACGCCCTCCCGTTGCCACCCCAGGGCGCAAGCGCGCCGGGGGCCCCCGGGGGTCGGGCCGATGCCGAAATTCGCTGGGAGGCAAAGCGCTCTCGCTCTGCTCGGTGAACGCGCCACCAGCGCCTTCACCCGGCCAAGTTGCCTCGTAGGGAAGTGCAGGGAGGCGCTGGGGCTGTTGGCGGCTCGCGGGAGTCGCGCCGTTTGCACTGCGGGCAAAATTGGCGCGAAGGGCCGCGGAAGTCCGGAGGGGTAAAAGCGCCAGTGGCGCTTTCACCGCTCCCGGTAAACGAGGCTCGCGCCGGCTTGGGCTCACCGGGCCCCGGACCGGCGCTCCAGAGCCCTTCGCGTGCGGGCGCGGCGCGGCGAGCGTCTCAGCCGAGCAGGGGCAGGGGCCCGCGCCCGTCAACGGTCTCGCGCCTTTTCCCTATAATGAAGCGATGTCTTTGGCTGCCAAGCCGGCGGCGCGTACCGGCGCCGAACTGATGCGGGGACTGGACCCAGCGCGGCTGCCGCGGCATATCGCCATCATCATGGATGGGAGCGGGCGGTGGGCGGAGCGGCACCATCAACCGCGGGTGAGCGGCCACATGGCTGGGACGCGGGCGGTGCGGGCGGCGGTGGAGACGTGCGCGGGGCTGGGGATACCGGCGCTGACGCTGTACGCGTTTTCGGCGGAGAACTGGCGGCGGCCGTTGGCGGAGGTGAATTTTCTGATGCGGCTGCTGCGGCGGTATCTGCGCAGCGAGGTGGCGGAGCTGAAGCGGCAGAACATCCGGCTGGAGGCGATCGGGCGACTGCAGGCGCTGCCGGCGACGGTGCGCGAAGACCTGGAGCGGTCGCGGGCGGCGACGGCCGGCTGCGACGGGATGCGGCTGACGCTGGCGCTGAATTATGGGGGGCGGGCCGAGATCGTGGACGCCTGCCAGGCGCTGGTGAACCGCGCCGCCACCGAGGGTCGGTTCGAGGTGACCGAGGCGGCGCTGCAGGAGCAGCTCTATACCGCGCACCTGCCCGAACCCGACCTGCTGATCCGCACCAGCGGGGAGCAGCGGGTGAGCAATTTTCTGCTCTGGCAGATTGCGTATGCGGAACTCTGGGTGACGCCGGTGTTGTGGCCAGACTTCGGCGCCGAGGAACTGTTAACCGCAATTCGGGACTTCCAGCAGCGCGAACGCCGCTTTGGCGGCCTGTCGCCACGGCTGAAGCGGGCCAGCGGGGCATGAAAAGGGTCGCGACCGCCCTGGTGCTGATCCCGGTGGTGCTGGCGGTCATCGTGTGGGCGCCGGCGTGGTTGTTTGCCGGGCTGACGGCGGTGGTGGCGCTGCTGGCGGGCAGGGAAGTGATGGGGCTGGCGGAGGCGACGGGGCTGAGGCCGTACCGCTGGGTGGCGATGGCGGCGATCGGGGCGACGGTGCTGGTGCTGGGGCTGGACCCGACGTGGATGGAACGGTACGGGTTGGCGCTGCTGGTGGGAATCGTGGTGGCAGTGCTGCTGGCGGCGCTGGCGCACGCGCGGCCGGGTCCGGTCGGGAATTTGGGTGGGGCCGGCGCGACGCTGCTGGCGGTCGCGTATCCGGGATTGATGCTGGGCCTGTTCGCGCTGATACGTCGAGGGCGCTTTGGCGGAGCGTGGCTGATCTTCATGCTGGTGGTGATTTGGCTGGGGGACACTGCGGCGCTATATGCCGGCCGGGCCTGGGGACGGCACAAAATGGCGCCGAGCATCAGTCCGGGCAAGAGTTGGGAGGGGGCGGCGGCGTCGCTGGGGGCGGCGGTGGTGGTGGGCGCGGGCGTGGGCGCGTGGCAGGGCGACCTGAAGTTGATCGTGCTGGCGGTGGCGCTCAACATCGCCGGACAGGCGGGCGACCTGGTGGAGTCGGCGCTCAAGCGGAGCGCGGGCGCGAAAGATTCGGGAGGGTTGCTGCCGGGGCATGGCGGCGTGCTCGACCGGGTGGATGCGATGCTGCTGGCCGCGCCGGTGCTTTGGTGGTTCCTGGTTATTGGTCATTAGTTGTTGGTCATCAGTTGTCGGTCATCAGTTGTAGGTCATCGGTTATCGGTAAACCGTTTCGCGGAGTGGGATGGCAATAAAGGGCGACAAAACCCGACGGATGGTGCTGGTGGGCACGATCGGCTCCATTGGCTGCAATGTGTTGGACGTGGTGCGGTCGCTCGATGGGCAGTTCTAGGTGAGCGCGTTGGCGGGTGCTTTGGTGGTTCCTGGTTATTGGTCATTAGTTGTCGGTCATCAGTTGTAGGTCATCGGTCATCGGATATCGGTAAACCGTTTCGCGGAGAGGGATGGCAATAAAGGGCGACAAAACGCGACGGATGGTGCTGGTGGGCTCGACCGGCTCCATTGGCTGCAACGTGCTGGACGTGGTGCGGTCGCTCGAGGGGCAGTTCGAGGTGGTGGCGCTGGCGGCGGGCGACAACGCCGAGCGCATGATCGAGCAGGCGGTGGAGTTTCGGCCGCGGCTGGTGGCGATGCGGACGGCGGAAGCGGCGGCGGCGGTCGCGACGGCAACCCGGGCGCGGCTGGGGCAGGCGGCGCCGGAGGTGCAGCACGGGGGCGAGGGGTTGCGGGCCGTCGCCGAAACCGGCGCCGAGCTGATGGTGGCGGCGGCGGTGGGCACGGCGGCGCTGGAAGCCATCGCCGCCTCGCTGCGCGTCGGCTGCGATCTGGCGCTGGCCAACAAGGAAGCGATGGTGGCGGCAGGGGCGCTGCTGCTGGAGCTGGCGCGGCGCTCCGGCGCCGACATTGTGCCGATCGACAGCGAGCACAGCGCCATTCATCAGTGTCTGCGGGCGGGCTCGCATCCGGAGATCGAGCGGCTGATTCTGACCGCCTCCGGCGGGCCGCTTCGCAACCATAGCCGCGAGGCCATGGCGGCCATTACACCCGAGGAGGCGCTGCGGCACCCGACCTGGAATATGGGAAAGCGGATCAGCCTGGATTCGGCCACGCTGATGAACAAAGGGTTTGAGATCATCGAGGCGTGTCACCTGTTCGGGCTCGACGAGGCGCGAGTCTCGGTCCTGGTGCATCCGCAATCCATCGTTCATTCGCTGGTGGAGTTCGTGGACGGCTCCGTAGTGGCGCAACTGGGCACGACGGATATGCGGACGCCGATCCAGTACGCGCTGACCTACCCGCAGCGACTGCCAACGTCGCGGACGCGTTTAAAATTGGAAGAGGTCAAGACGCTGGAGTTCGAACCGCCAGATCCGGTACGCTTTCCCTGCCTCGATCTGGCGCGCCAGGCATGGCGGGCTGGAGGCGGAGCGGGCTGCGTGCTGAACGCGGCCGACGAGGTTGCAGTGTCGGCATTTGCCAGCGGGAGGATCAGCTTTGACCGGATCACGGCGGTGATTGCCGAGACGTTGGAGCGGGTGGGCGCGCCGCCGATACCAGACATGGAGTCGGCGCTGGCGTTGGGCGAGGTGGCGCGGCGGGAGGCTGAGGCAGTTTTGTGAACCACATACTGGTCAATATAATCGCGGTCGCCGTGGTGCTGGGGGTGGTGGTTTTCGTCCACGAGGCCGGCCATTTTGTGGCGGCAAAGATCTTCGGCGTCCGGGTGGAGACGTTCTCGCTGGGCTTCGGGACGCGGCTGCTGGGCGTGCGGCACGGCGGCACCGACTATCGCATCAGCCTGTTGCCGCTCGGCGGCTACGTGCGGATGGCGGGGGAGAACCCCATGGACCAGCCCAGCGGCCATCCCGACGAGTTGTTGTCGAAGCCGCGCTGGCAGCGGTTCATCATCGCCTTAGCCGGGCCGTTGATGAATGGCGTGCTGGCGGTGTTGCTGCTGGTGCCGATTTACATGCGGGAGTTTCCGCACAACCCGGTGTTGGATGCGCCGGCGGTGGTGGCTGAGGTGCAGCCGAAGTCGGCGGCAGCCATAGCCGGCATCAAGCCGGAGGACCGCATTGCGGCCATTGCGGGCAAGCAGAACCCGGACTGGGAGACGGTGTTTCTGCAGAGCGCCATCTCGATCGGCCATGCGCTGCCGATGACGTTGGACCGCGGGGGCAAGGTCATCCACACCGAGATCACACCGGTATCGTCGGACCCGAATGTGCCGCCCGACCTGGGCATTGCGCCGGTCGAGGCGACGCGGTTCGACACGATTGAGGCGGGCTCGCCTGCCCAACGGGCCGGCATGCTCCCGGGCGACCGTATTCTGGCGGTGAACGGCACCAAGGTGCTGGACCCCGGCACGCTGATAGACGACGTCCAAAAGGCCGAGCCCTCGCTGACCGGAACCGCGCTGGGCAGCACCGGACACCCAGTGCAAATCGAGGTGGAACGCGGGCAGCAGAGGCGGATGGTGGCGGTGACGCCGAAGCTGGAGGAGAACCAGGGCCAGCGGCAATGGATGATCGGCGCCTCGTTTGAGAACAACACGACCTCGGTGCGCCTGCCCTTCTCGCAAGCGCTGCACCAGTCGCTTGAAGACAACAAAGTGTACAGCGAGGTGATTTTGTCACTGGTGGGCAAGCTGGTGTCGCGCCAGGCCTCGATCAAGACGCTGCAGAGCCCGGTGGGCATCGCCTCGATGACGGGGCAGGCGGCGCGGGCGGCGACGCTGCTGCCGCTGTTCTCGCTGACGTCGCTGATCAGCCTGAACCTCGGCATTCTGAACCTGCTGCCGATCCCGATGCTGGACGGGGGCATGATCCTGTTCCTGCTGATCGAGTCGCTGCTGCGGCACGACATCAGCCTGCGGGTGAAGGAGCGGATCTACCAGGCGGGTTTTGCGTTTCTGCTGGTCCTGATGACGGTGGTGGTGTACAACGATATTGTGCGGGCGGTGGTGGTGAGGAACTAGTGGAGGGTGGAGGGTTGAGGGCGGAGGGCAAGGGGGAGCAGTTGCGGCGGCCCTGCGTGGCCGTGCGGGTGGGCGAGGTGTGGGTGGGCGGTGGGCATCCGATTGCCGTCCAGTCCATGACCAACACCGATACAGCGGACGCGGCTGCAACCGCCGCGCAGGCGTTTGCGCTGGCACAGGCGGGGTCGGAACTGGTGCGGGTGACGGTGAACACGGCGGCGGCGGCGGCCGCAGTTCCCGAAATCGCGGCGCGGCTTGGGGATCGGGATTGCACGGTGCCCCTGATCGGCGATTTTCACTACAACGGACACCTGCTGCTGCGGCAGTTTCCGGAGTGCGCGCGGACGTTGGCGAAGTACCGCATCAACCCCGGCAACGCCGATATCGGGCGCAAGGACTACGGCAACTTTCGGACCCTGATCGAGCTGGCGCTGGAGCACGGCAAGCCGGTCCGGATCGGGGTGAACTGGGGCTCGCTCGATCAGGCGCTGCTGACGCAGATGATGGACGAAAACGCGCGCGTGCCGCAGCCGCGAACTGCGAAGCAGGTGATGCTGGCCGCGGTGGTGGCTTCGGGGCTGCGCTCGGCGGAGGCGGCCGAGGGGTACGGGCTGGGGCATGACCGGATCGTTCTGAGCGCGAAACTCTCGGGGGTGCAGGATCTGATTGCCGTTTACCGGGAGCTGGCGCGGCGCTGCGACTACCCGCTGCACCTCGGGCTGACCGAAGCCGGCATGGGCGCCAAGGGGATCGTGAGCTCGACGGCGGCGATGGCGGTGCTGCTGCAGGAGGGGATCGGCGACACCATCCGGGTGTCGTTGACGCCGCGGCCGGCGGGCGACCGCTGCGAAGAGGTGCGGGTGGCACAACAGATTCTGCAGTCGCTCGAGCTGCGGCAGTTCACGCCGCAGGTGACCGCGTGCCCCGGCTGCGGGCGGACCACCAGCACGTTTTTTCAGGCGATGGCGGAGCAGATTCAGGGACATATCCGCGAGCGGATGCCGGCGTGGCGCGCCGAGCACCCCGGAGTCGAGGCGATGACGGTGGCGGTGATGGGCTGCGTGGTGAATGGGCCGGGGGAGAGCCGGCAGGCCAACCTGGGCATTTCGCTGCCGGGGACGTTCGAGGAGCCCAAGGCGCCGGTGTACGTGGACGGCAAGCTGGTGAAGACGCTGCACGGCGAGGGGTTGGCGCAGGAATTCATTACAATGCTCGAAGCGTATGTGGTGGAGAGGTATCCGACGGAAGGTCGTCAGTCGTCGGTCGTCACTAGAGGGTCGTCGGTCATCGGTCGTCGGTAGTAGATGGTCATCGGTAGTCGATGGTCGTCAGTCATCGGTTATCGGTTATCGGCAAGGTGCGGCGGATGGGCATTTGTCATCGGTTGTCGGGTGTCGGTAGATGGCGCGGCCGTCTCGCGTTTGCGGGGTTGTTGCTTATGGCGCCGCTGCTCGCGGGGCAGGGGAGCGCGGCTGCCCGGCGGTTTGACGTGGCTTCGGTCAAGCCGACGACCAACCATCGGTCGGTGCGAATGGCGCTGCTCAACAACAAGGCTGATATCTCCGGTACGCTGGCTGAGACGATCTGTGCGGCGTACAACATCATGGACAACCAACTGGTGGTGGATCCACGTTGGGGTAGCGTGTTGCAGAGTTGGTACCGAATCGAAGGCAAACCGCAGGGGCAGGCAACCAAGGAGCAGCTTCAGGCCATGCTGCGCACGCTGCTCGCACAACGCTTTCGGCTTCGTGTCGTGGTCGCAACCAAGACGGTGCGTGGGTATGACCTTGTCATTGCGAAAGGGGGGCCGAGGAACCTGGCATCGGCGCCGCCGAAGCGATACGACGCCAATCTGCACCCCATCGGCAAGAGGATCACGGTGGCGCAATTCGCCTCCACCTGGCTCGGGGCGGACAGTAACGGCTTCTTGCTGTCCATGAGGGTACCCGGCGCGGAGCCGGTGGTTGACAAGACGGGGCTGACCGGCACCTACGATTTTTTCACGCCGCTGGGCCATTACGTTTTTTGCCCGCGAATCCGCCGGACTCGTACCATCCGGCCGGGGTCGTGCCAGAGCGGTTGACGGAACTGCTGAGGGAGAAATTCGGCTTGAAGCTGGTGCCGGACAAGCAGGTGCCGCTCACGTTTGTGACTATACTGCGGGTGGAGAAGCCCACTGCGGATTAGAGATGGTCGTCGGTCATAGGTCGTCGGTTGTCCGTAAGGCTTGTTAGATGGTCATCAGTCGTCGGTTGTCGGTTGTCGGTAGCAGGCGCGGGTGCGTGCTGGCCGGTTGCCTATTGCTTGTGGGAGTGGCGGCGGGGGGTGGCGGGCAGCGGCCGCTGGTGGGAGATTGCGATTGCGACGGCGCCGTTTGATCCAGGGGCGGGGTTGATCGCGACCGCGAACCTGGTGCAGGTGGATGTGACCGTGCTGGACGGGAACGGGCGCGCGGCGGCGGGGCTGGGCCGGAAGGATTTCCAGATCGAGGATGACGGGCAGGCGCAGCAGATCTCCGGATTTGAGGCGGTGAGGGCGGCGAAGGCGGCTGGGGCGGCAGGCGGCGCCGGGGCGAGCGCGGCGAGGTCGCAGGCGCGGACGGTGCTGCTCTACTTTGACGATCTGGAGACGCCGTCTTCGCAGCTTGCGTACGCGCGAAACGCCGCGTTGGGGTTTCTGGGCGGGACGCTGCCGGCGGGGGAGCGGATCGGGGTGGTGACGTCCTCGGGGCGGGGGGAGTTGGCGGCGACCAGTGACGTGGGGCGGTTGCGGCGGGCGGTGGCGGCGATCATTCCGCACCCCTACTCCGAGACCGGGATGTTCTGCCCGCTGATCACGCCGGAAGAGGGCTTCGACATCATACATATGGGCGAAGGGTCGGAGGCCATGCAGTTTGCAATGGCGTAGGCGAACCAGTGCCATGCCTGCAACAGCGCGCAGGACTGCGCTCTGGAGCTGCATACGCGCGCGGAGCAGGTGTGGGGGGATGCGGAAAACGAGGCCGCGCTGGTGCTCAGCTCGCTGCGGGGCGCCGGGGATCGGCTGGCGCAGGCGCCGGGGCGGCGGGCGCGGTGCTGGCCTCATCCGGGTTAATGACGCAAGCAATGACGCTGCAGCGGCGGCAGCAGGAGTTGGTCGACGCCGCGCTGCGAGCCGGCGTGGTGATTGACGCACTGGACGCGAAAGGGCTGGAGGCGCCGAACGCCTTCGGAGCCTGGAACGACCCCTGGATCACCGATCCGCGGCTGGGGTTTTGGCGGCTGCAGAATGAGGCGGGCGGTTTCAGCCTGCAGGACAGCGGGATGTGGGAGATAGCGGAATCCACCGGCGGCACGTTTTTGCATGACAACAACGACCTGCGGAGCGCGTATGCGCGCGACGTGGAGGGGCCGTCCGAATACTATGTGCTGGGCTTCGCGCGGCCGGATCTCAAGGCCGACGCTGCGTTTCATCGGCTGCGGGTCCGGGTGACGGCGCCGGGCAGCCACCGGGTGGCGGCGCGTTACGGATACTTCGCCCCCGAGCCGCCGCAGGCGTGGGTGAGCGCGGCGGTGAAGACGCGGCTGCGGCGCGAGGCGTTGGGCTGCGAACGCCAGGGCGCGATCAAATCCGAAGTGCACACCACGACCACGGCAGGTGGCGTCCACCTGGGCGTACGCGTGGCGCCGAAGGGGTTGACGTTCCAGCGGGTGAAGGGGCGGGAAAGCGACCACCTCACGCTCATTTACGCATTGCTGACCTGCGGCGGACAGTTCGTGACCGGCCTGCGCGAAGAGGTGAGATTGCGGCTCAAGGATGGCAGTTGGAAGCGGCTCAGCGGCTCTGGGCAGGAGCTTGGGTTTGGGGCGACGCTGAAGGTCGCACCGGGACTGTACCGGATGCGGGTGGTGATCTACGACCAGGGCACGGGCGCGCTCTCGACGCTGACGGCGGGGTTGTTGCTGGGCGGGGGCGACGCGGCGCGGGCGCGGTGCGTCTGCGCGAACTAGGTTATTGGTGGTTGGTGCTGGGGCGGGCCGAGGAGGTCGGCCAACGGCAGGCTCCAGCCGGGCAGCAGGCCGGGAGCATCCAGCACCTGGGTATCATCCCGGATCTCGACGCGCTCTCCAGGGCGGTGGATGTAGACGAGGCGGGCCTCGGGGTAGACGATCCAGACCACCTTGGCGCCGGCGCGCAGGAAGTGCCGCGCCTTACGCACCAGGTCGTCGGGCTTGTTGGTCGGCGATGCGATCTCGATCGCCAAATCGGGCGCGCCTTCCTGGCGTGCATCAGGATCCACTTGAGCGAAGCCGGCGGTGCTGAGAAACGCCAGGTCCGGGATGCGAATCAGACCGGGCGCGAGACGGAACTCAATTTCCCAGGTCACCTCGCCGAGGCCATGCGTCTCGGCGAATAGTTGCATCCGCATTCCTAGGCGGTCGCGGATGCGGTTGTGGCGGAGGCGGGCGGGGACCTAAAAAGCTCTCCTTCTACCAACTCGACGCGAAAGCCTTCGCGTGGGGTCAGGGCGTCGAAGTCGGCCTCGGAGATGTGGGACTTGGCGGTGCTCACGGGGCGACTTCGACGGCAGCCTCGACCAGGGTGCGCCAGCCATGGGCGTCGGGGGCTTCACCGGTGGCGAGGGCGAAGAAGCGGTTTTGGATTTGCTCGGTGATGGGGCCGCGGAGGCCGGAGCCGACCGGGATGCGGTCCACGGAGCGGATGGGGGTGACCTCGACGGCGGTGCCGGTAAAGAAGGCTTCATCAGCGAGGTAGAGGGCTTCGCGGGGGAGGGTTTCCTGGGCGACGGGGAGGCCGAGTTCGGCGGCGATTTTGAGGACGCAGTCGCGGGTGAGGCCGGGCAGGGCGCTGCTGGAGACGGGCGGGGTAAACAGGCAGCCGTCGCGGACGATGAAGACGTTTTCGCCGCTGCCTTCGCTGATAAAGCCGGCGTAGTCGAGGGCGATGGCCTCGGAGTAGCCATCGGCGATGGCCTGGAGCTTCATGAGCTGGGAGTTCATGTAGTTGGCAGCGGCTTTGGCCATGGCGGGCAGGGTATCGGGCGCGATGCGGCGCCAGGAGGAGATGCACACGTCCACGCCCTCGGTCTGGGCGCCGGAACCCATGTACTGGCGGCCCCAGTCCCAAGCCGCGATGAAGACCTCGACCGGGTTCTCGAACCCCTTGGTGGCGATGCCCATGCTGCCGTAGCCGCGCAGGACGATGGGGCGGACATAGGCCTGCTGCAGGCGGTTGACGCGGATCAGGTCAATGACGGCCTGCTCGAGCTGTTCGCGGGTGTAGCCGAGGGCGATGCGGTAGACCTTGGCCGAGTTGTGCAGGCGCTGCATGTGGTCGGCGAGGCGGAACAGGGCGGGGCCCTGGGGGGTGGTGTAACAGCGCAGGCCTTCGAACAGCGCGGTGCCGTAGCTGACCACGTGGGAGAGGACGTGGATGGTGGCGTCGTCCCAGGCGACCATGCGTCCGTTGTGCCAGATTTTATCGCTCTTTGCGAGCTGCGGAGAGGCCATGCGGCCAGTATACTATTCACACAGACGTGGCTCCGGAAACCCCCATTCGCCTTTCCATGGAAGCTGAAGAGACCTCTGCGGCACGCATCAAGGTGATAGGGGTGGGCGGCGGCGGCGGCAACGCCGTAAACCGGATGATTGACGCGGGGCTGGACGGGGTGGACTTCATCGCCGCCAACACCGACATTCAGGCGCTGAAGCTGTCGCTGGCGCCGGTCAAGATCCAACTGGGCGAGAAGCTCACGGCCGGGCGCGGGGCGGGCAGCGACCCGCGGGTGGGGCGGCAGGCGGCGCTCGAGGACACCGAAAAGATCCTGGAAGTGCTCGACGGCGCCGACATGGTGTTCGTCACCACCGGCCTGGGGGGCGGGACGGGCACGGGCGCGGCGCCGGTGATCGCGTCGCTGGCGAACGAGCTGGGGGCGCTGACGGTGGCGGTGGTGACCAAGCCGTTTCAGTTCGAGGGCAAGCGGCGGATGGCGCAGGCGGAGCAGGGGCTGCGGGAGCTGGCCGAGGCGGTGGACACGGTGATCACGATTCCGAACGACCGGCTGCTGCTGGTGGCGCAGTCGGCGGCCTTCGTGGAATCGTTCCGGATCGCCGACGACATCCTGCGGCAGGCGGTGCAGGGGATCAGCGACATCATCACGATTCCGGGCATCATCAACCGCGATTTTGCCGACATTCGCACCATCATGCAGGGGATGGGGTACGCCATCATGGGCACGGCGGTGGGGAGCGGGCCGCACCGGGCGGTGGAGGCGGCGCGCGCGGCGATATCGAGCCCGCTGCTGGAGAACACCTCGATTGAGGGGGCGCGCGGGATTTTGATCAACATCAGCGGGTCAAGCAACCTGATGCTGAGCGAGGTGAACGAGGCGTCGAGCGTGATTCAGGCGGCGGCGCACGAGGACGCCAACATTATTTTCGGCGCGGTGCTGAACGAGGCGATGCAGGACCAGGTGAAGATCACCGTGATCGCCACCGGTTTCCGGGCCGAGTACATCCAGCAGCGGGGCGCGGCGGCGGCGGCTACCGTGTCCACCGGGACCGTTCCGATCGTGGCGCCGCGGGCGGCCGCGGCGCCGGCGACTTCCCATCAGGCGGCTGCCGCGCCGGCGGCGGCGCCGGCGGCCGAAGCCAACGCCGATGCGGATGAGTTTGACGTTCCGGCGTTTCTGCGATTCGGGCGGGGACAAACCGCAGAAAGCTGAAGATGGGTTTGCCGAGGCGGAGACGTTGAAGGCGGGGCGGTGGGCGGCGGCGGTGGCCGCGGTGGCATTTGTGGGCGCGGGCCCCAGCGCGGCTTCGCCTTCCCCGCACCCGCTTTCAAGCGTGCCGGGCCGTTCGAGCCCCGCTGAGGCTCGAACCCGATCAACCCCAGCCCAGCCTGCGTTTGACGTGGCATTGCCACGTCAGGCATTGCCACGTCAAATCGGGGCCGCGCCTGCTTCGTCTCCCGGGGTGACGAACGCATGCGTTTGGCCCCTTCCAATCTCGCTTTCTTTCGCGCCTACTTTGCCCTCGGTGCAAAAGTCGCGCCCCCCGCGAGCGGGGCTGGCGGCGCAGACGGCGCCGGAGCAGCACCTGATGTTGATGCCGTACCCGCGGCAGGTGACGGCAGCGCCGGGCGCCTTGCTGCTGCGGGGGCGGGTATCGATCGGAGTTGCGGCCGCGGGCGCGGCGGACCGTTTTGCGGCGGGCGAGCTGGCGGGGGAGCTGCGGCAGATTGACCACCTGGGGTCACGGATTCGCACTTCAAGCGGCGGGAAAATCGTGCTGGCGCGCGCGGATTCAGCGGTGGGGCGTCGGCTGCTGCGCCAGCATCACGTGACGCTGCCGCGCGAGGCCGAGGCCGAAGGCTATGCGCTGATCGTGACGCCGCGCCAGGCGGCGGTGGTGGGGGCGACGGCGGCGGGGGTGTTGTACGGAGTGGAAACGCTGCGGCAGCTTATTCACCCGGCCGGAGGCGGCGAGGCGAGCGTGCCGGCGGTGACGATTGTGGATTGGCCGGCGCTGCGGTGGCGGACCATCCAGATCGACCTGAGCCGGGGGCCAGTGCCGTCGCTTGCGGCCTTCGAGCGCGACTTGCCGCTGCTGGCGGAGTTCAAGGTCAACGGCCTGGTGCTGTACTTCGAAAACACCTTCGCCTATCCGGACATGCCGGTGTGGGCGATGCCGGGCGGGGCGATCACGCCTGAGGAGGCCAAGAAGATCGTGGCCGACGCGGCGCGTTACCACATCACCGTGATCCCGGAGCAGGAGGCGTTTGGCCATCTCCACCTGGGGCTGCGCGAGGAGCGCTACCAGGACCTGCTGGAAACGCCTTACGGAGCGATTTTGTCGCCGGCGGCGCCGGCATCGCTGGACTTCATCGGCAAGATGTTCGCGCAACTGGCGGCGGTGTTTCCGGGGCCGTTCTTCCATATTGGCGCCGACGAGACGGCCGGGCTGGGTTCGGGGCGCAGCCAGGCGATGTTGCAATCGGAGGGGGCGGGGCCGCTGTACCTCAACTACGTCAAGGCGATTGACGAGCGACTGAAGCCGTACAACCGCCGAGTGTTGTTCTGGGGCGACATCGCGCAGGCGCATCCCGAACTGCTGCAGGAGCTGCCGCACGACATGATCGCGGTGCCGTGGGACTACAGCCCGCGGGCGTCGTTCGTGAAGCTGATCCGGCCGTTTACCGACGCCGGACTCGAGACCTGGGTGGCGCCCGGGGTGAGCAACTGGAGCCGCATTTTTCCCGACTACAACCAGGCGATTCCCAACATCACCAACTTCGTGCGGGACGGGCGGCGGCTGGGCGCCACCGGGCTGATCAACACCAACTGGGACGACGACGGGGAAAGCTTCCTCGATTACTGCTGGTACGGGCTGGCCTACGGCGGCGCGGCGGGTTGGGAGGACGCGCCCGACCTGGCGCGGTTTGACGAGGACTACGACTGGGCGGTGTACCGGGCCGACGGGCATGCCTTCGACCAGCAGATCCAGACAATGGACGCGATCCACAAGCTGCTGGAGAGCGCCATTCACGCCGACGGGGCGGACCGGCTGATGTGGCACCAGGCGTTCAGTCCGGCGGGGCAAAAACTTTACCTGGCGATGGCGCCGGCGTCGCACCAGATGCGTGTGCTGGCCGAAGATGTGATCGCCTCGCTGGCCGATCATCGCGACGAGGCCCGGCGCAACGCCTGGTCGCTGGACGCGGTGGAGTTCGCCGCGCGGCGCTTCGATTTTGTGGGTGAGAAGGCGATCTATACCGCCTACATCACCGACCTCTACGCGCAGGCTGCGGCGCCGGGCGCCAAGCGCGGCGACGTGCGGCGCATGCTGGGGCGGGTCAACGCCATGAACGGCCTGCTGCAAGACATGCGCGACGGGGCCTCCAGCCTCGAACGGCAGTATCAGGCGCTGTGGCTCGAAGGCAACACGCAGTACTTCCTGCCCAACATCCTGCTGCGGTATCAGGACGAGGCGATGTACTGGCAGCACGAGGCGCGGCGGTTTGACCGCATCGCCAGTGCCTACGGCGCCAGCGGAACGCTACCGCCCCTGGTCGAACCCAATGAGCCCGCCAGCCCTGCTTCGACCAGCGGTAGCGGCGGGGAGCGCCGGTAGACTTGAGACGTGGAATTCGAATGGGACCGGCGCAAGGCCGAAGCGAACCTGAAGAAGCATGGGGTGAGTTTTACTGAGGCGTTGACGGTTTTTGCCGATCCGCTGGAGATTACGATTTCCGACCCCGACCACTCAGGGGCGGAGATGCGCTTCCTGAGCCTCGGCTGTAGCGAACGTCGTCGGCTGCTGATTGTGGCGTACACTGAGCGTGGGAGCAGGACTCGGATTATCCACGCCCGCAAAGCCGCTTCCAAGGAGCGGAAAGCCTATGCGACAGGGACCAAAAAAGGTGACTGATGCGCTGCGCTCCGCGTACGACTTTTCGGGCGGCGCGCGTGGCCGCCATCACGCGGAATACAGCAAGGGCACGAATGTCGTATTCCTGGATTCCGATCTGGTGCAGGCGTTTCCTGATTCGCCGTCGGTGAACCGGGCCTTGCGGCTACTTCTGGAGCTTTCCAAAAAGCAGGCGCGGCGCAGCAGGGTTGATTCCACTGCGCGCCGTGGATGACGCCCACGGGGGTATTTTGAGCTGCGGTGTCGCCTAATGCTGGCGGGGGCGCCAGCGTGGATTCGCAGTCCCCGCGTCCGATTGGCGTAGGTGCGCTCGGCCGGGCAGACCGGGCGCCTTGGGGGCAACACACCTTGCATCCCGCCCGACGTGCTGGTGCGCTACCGGGCAAGCTGCTTCACTAGCAGCAGGAGGCGCGGCGGCTTGATCGCATTCCCACCGCGCATGGACAGATCGGGCGCCTCCGGTGGCTGCTGGGGCGCGATGCCGCCGACGACCCCCGCGCACCCCGGCGGCCGCTGTGGGCGTTGGTACCGGCGGCACGCCACTCGTTTCTGGGCGCCTCCCGCTGCCACCTCGGGCGCGCCCGCGTACCGGGCCCAATGCGCCGAGAAGGCGCCGATTCGGCTCGGGTGGCCAACGCAGGATTAAGGTACACTGCTGGCTAGCCCATGCACAGTGATTGCGCCTTTGAGCGGCAATGGCGGGTTGAGAGCGCTGAGGTCGGGGCCCTTGATTTTGGCTTAGGCGAGTTGCCGTGGGCGGATTTCGCGCTCAATCCTCGCCGGTTGCGCGGCAGCGATTTCCTGATGCGCTGGGCTCAAGGTGAATGGAGCGAGCTGCGGATCGAGGAAGCGATCAATCAGTCCGGGCGCTTTTTGGCGATTCCGTACGGCCCAAGCGGCGTGGCGCCGGAAGGTGATCCGCGCGCGTACGAGCTGTATTTTGAACGCCTGGAGGCGGCGGGGCTGGGTCGGGTTAAGCGCCCGGATCTGTTGCTGTTCCGCGAGGAGAGCCGGGCAACGATTGAGCGCTGCATCGACGAGAGTGGCGGGCTGGCGGCGTTGCCGTTTGTGCCAGAGGAAAAGCTCGGCGGGCTGCTTGGGCTCGCGCTGGGGGCGGTGGAGTGTGAAAACAGCCTGTGGAAGGCTGAGCGGATGCCGGGCTTCGGCCAGGCGCTGAGGTTGGACAAGAAGTCGGGCATGCAGCGCGTGCCCAAGACTTCGGCGCAGCCGTCTATATTTTTAAAGGAAGAAGACCGGGCGCCGCTGCGGACGTGGCAGGAGGCACACGGAATCCCGATTCACATCTGGCAGGTGTTCTATGACCGCGCCTACGGCATAGCGCTCACCGGGGCCGAGAGTGCGATTGTCACGGGCCAAGTGCCGCCCACCAAGCAGGTGTTTCAAGCGCCTGGCGGCGCGACCACGACCAAGGTCATTTACAAGATTTTCTACCAGCTCGCATATGAGGTTGGGCGGGCACGGAGCGAGCCACAGTTGCGCGCGGCGTATATTGAGGACAAGAACGGCCACATTCTGCCATACGTGCGGTTCGAAGGCGGGATGCTGGAGCTGAGCAGCGAGGCGGTCGCGACACTGGCTGGTCTGGCGGAGGGGCGGTGAGGCGAGCGCAAGGTGCGGAGCAGAAGCTGCCGGTCGGGCAGGCGCGGGAGCGGCTGCGGGAGACGGGGCAGTTCTGGACGCCGGATTGGGTCGCAGACCTGATGGTGAAATACGCCCTGGGCGGCGGTGCGGAAACCGTATTCGACCCAGCGGCCGGGGCGGGAGCGTTTTTCCGCGCGGCACGGAGGGCGGCGCCCGGGGTTCGGCTGCGGGGGTGCGAGTTAGACCCGAGTTTAATCCGCGAGGGCGAGGGGGTCGAGGTTCGTGACTTCGCGCTGGATCCGCCGCAGGAGCAGTTCGCGGCGATCGTGGCCAACCCACCCTATATCCGCCACCACCGGCTCGCGCTCGGGGTCAAGCAGCGACTGCGGGCGATTGGGAGCGCGACTTTGGGGGTGCATATCGACGGGCGCGCGGGTCTGCACGTGTATTTTCTGATCCGCGCATTGGAGCGCTTGGCACCCGGAGGGCGATGCGCGTTCATTGTTCCCGCCGATATAGCCGAGGGCGTGTTCGCGCCAGCGCTGTGGCGGGCGATTGCGGCGCGTTTTCGCCTGGACGGCGTGGTGACGTTCGCGCCGGCGGCAGCCCCGTTTCCCCGTGTGGACACCAACGCTCTCATTGTGATGTTGAGCCGATGTGCGCCGTGCCCTCTGGTGACTTGGGAGCGGCGCTGGGAGTTGGGGGCGGAGGGGCGCTCGGAGAGGGTCGAGCGCGAACTGGAAGAGTTATTGGCGACAGGTCTGTCGCGGCCGCGCGCCGAGGGGGAGTCGTCGGGGCCAGTTCTGGGCGACTACGCGTGCGTTATTCGAGGAATCGCGACCGGCGCGAACGCCTTCTTCTTTATGACGGCGGCGCAAATGAAGGAGCGGAAGCTGCCGCCGAGCTGCTTCGTGCGCGCGTTGGGGCGGACGCGGGACTTGGAAGGCGACGAGGTGACGGCAGCGCGGCTGGAACGGCTGGAGGCGGCCGGGCGGCCCACGTACCTGCTCTCTCTGGGCGGGACGCGGCTGCCGGCGGGAGTGGATCGTTATTTGACGGCCGGCAAGGCGGAGGGGCTGCCGCAGCGGGCGCTGCTGGCCACGCGCTCGCCCTGGTACAAGATGGAGCGGCGGGAGCCACCGCCATTTCTGTTCGCCTACCTGGGGCGGCGGAGCGCGCGCTTCATCCGTAACCGCGCCGGGGTGGTGCCGCTGACGGGTTTTCTGTGCGTCTATCCGCAGGTGGGGGTTGCTGCGGAACGGCTTTGGGCCGTATTGCAGGACGCGCGAACCGTCGGGAATCTGGCGCGTGTGGGCAAGTCGTATGGGGACGGGTCGATCAAGGTGGAACCGCGGGCGCTGGAGCGGCTGCCGCTGCCGGAGGATGTGTGCGCGGCGGCGGGGCTGGAGTTCCGGCCCGCGTCCCTGGCGAGCGCGCTGCTGCAGTTTGGAGCGTGAGCTGGGGCGGGCCCGGCGCCGTTGCGGGGTCGGTGCTTGCTGCGCTAACCTGGGCGGCGTCCGCCCGCGCCGCGCAGGAGGGGCGAGGACAGAAAGGCCAACGGTCTGATATGTCGCTGGTAGCCACACCTAATTCAGGCGGCGGCTGGCGCCCGGTGCGCTGTTTCGCTCTGCTGGCCATGGCGCTGCTGGCCGGTGCGATTCCGATGGCACGAGCACAGGCCCAGCAGCAATCCGCCCAACCCACAGTTGCTGCCGCAAGTGCGCGCTGG
>JBOGKJ010000044.1:0-32065 GCA_050745565.1 Terriglobales bacterium
TTGGCGCCGAAAACGCCAGCGAGCGGGATGAGAACCCTGACGCGCCGATTGTCAGCAGCCGGTTAAAGCGGGTTGCCGCAACAGCCGCTGCCGTTGTCGCCACTGCCGCTGCCACTGCCCCCGGGGCGGCGCTTGAGCGTGGGTTTATCGGCCTTGCCTTCAGGCTTGACGGCGGAGCCGTCGGGATGGATCAGGCTGGGCCGCCCGCTGCCATGCAGGCGCAGATTGGTGTTGTCCACGTGTTCGAGCATCGCCAGCCGGGCCTTGATCTGGTCGAACTCCGAAGTGTTTTCGACGTACTGCTGGCGCGACGGCAGCAGGTTGGTGATTTCCTTTTCCGACGCGCGGATGCGGTCGGGCGTGGCCGGGTGCGTCTCGAACGCCTTGGCAACGGTCCCGGGCTGCTTTTTCTCCTGTGACAGCAGCTTCTCGAACATCTGGACGAATGCCTGCGGATCGTAGCCGGCTTCGTACATGTACTGTACGCCGAGGTAGTCGGCCTCTTTTTCATCGCCGCGGGTGAATTTCAAAAAGCTCATCGGCACCGCGATGCTGGCCAGGCTGCGCCCGGCCAGGCCGATGCCGCCGCCCACAAAGATCAGCGGCAGGGTGGCGTAGTTGAACAGTTGGCTCTTGGTCATGGCACGGGTGCCGTGGCGCGCGGCAACATGCGCGATCTCGTGCGACATCACGCCGGCCAGTTCGGCTTCATTATCGGCGGCGAGGATCAGCCCCGTGTTCACAAAGAAGTAGCCGCCCGGCAGCGCCGCCGCGTTCACGTCGGGCGACTCGACCACGCGCACCGTAAAGGGGACCTTGGCGTCGGAGTGGCGCACAAGATTCTGCGCCAGCCGGTTGATGTACTCGTTGATGGCGGGATCTTTCTCGATCCGCGCCGTAGCCTCGACCTGCTGCGCCAGCGTCTTGCCAATCGCGATTTCCTTCTCGACCGAGTAGAAATCCAGGCCATCGCCCACGCCGCGGTGGCCAATGTCGTTCAGGTTCTTCTCGTTTTTATTCTGCGCGGCCAGCGGCATCGCCAGGCAGAGTGCAAGCGCCAGCCAGCCAATGCGGCGAAGGGGTGACTTCATGGCTACTACCTTGTCCCAAGTATACGTCCGTCTCCTTCTTATGGACGCCTATTCCCCTTGGCGCGTTACCCTGAGGGGATGGATGTTGCACGCGCCCGCGCGCTTTTCCCCGTCACCTCGCAATACGCTTACTGCAACAATGCCGCGGTGTCGCCCATCGCCACGCCGGTTCGGACCGCCATGCTGGCGCGGCTGACCGAGCGCCACCAGCAAGGCGCGATGGAACTGGCCGGCTGGTTCGAGGAAATGGAAGGCGTGCGGGGCACGCTGGCGGCGCTCGTCGGCGCCACGCCGGAAGATATTGCGCTCATGCCCAGCACCTCGGCTGGCCTGGGCGCAGTGGCCGAAGGCCTGCCTTGGCGCGACGGCGACCGCATCGTCACCTTCGATTGCGAGTTCCCGGCCAATATTTACCCTTGGCTCCATTTGCGCCGCCGCGGCGTCCGGGTCGAGCTGCTGCCAGAGTCCTGCCTGGGCGACCTGGAACGCCTGCGCAGCGCCTGCCGCGGCGCCCGTCTGTTGAGCCTCAGCTTCGTGCAGTACCTCAGCGGCTTCCGCGCCGACCTGGCGGCGATTGGCGAGGTCTGCCGCGAGGCTGGAGCCTGGTTCGTGGTAGACGGCATCCAGGGCCTGGGCGCGTTTCCGCTCGACGTGCGCGCCGGCAATATTCACGCCCTCGCCAACGGCGGCTACAAGTGGCTCACCGGGCCGCTCGGGGCCGGATTCCTCTATGTCGCGCCGGCGTTACTGGAAGCGATCGAGCCCCAGGCCGCCGGGTGGGTCTCGGTGGCCGAGTTTGAAGACTATGGCGCCGCGCAGCGCGCCGCCGTCTCGCCCGCTTCATTAAATTGGCGCGCCGGCGCCGCACGGCTGGAAGCGGGCTCCTGCAATTTGCTCGGTTACGTGGGCCTGGGCGCGGCCATAGAACTACTACGGTCGTTTGACAGCGCCGCGATCAGCGCGCATATATTACAAACGTCGGATTTATTGCGCCGGGGCTTGTGCGGCACCGGGTGCACAATACTTCAAAAGTCGGACGTGCTGGTGGACCGCAGCGGGATCACGTCGTTCCAGCACCCTCGGCTGGGGGCCGCAGAGTTGGTCGAGCGCTTCCGGCAGCGCGGCGTCATCTGCGCCGAGCGCGGTGGCTGGGTGCGCTGCGCCCACCACCTCTACAACAGCAGTGACGACATTGAGCGCCTCCTCGCGGCCCTGCCATGAGCGCCCTCGACCCCGCCGAGCGGGACCGGCTGCGGGCGCTGCCCAAGGCCCACCTGCACTTGCACCTGGAAGGCAGCCTTTCGCCCGAATCGCTATGGCAGTTGGCCGAGCGTCAGGGCCGGCCGGCGGTGCGGCCGCCCTTTTCTGGACGCCCTCCCGGGGCTCCCACCCCAAGGCGCGAGCCCCTTGGGGACCCCGGGGGCCGGGCCGTGGCCGAAACTCGCTTGGCGGCAACGCGCGCCCGCTCTGCTCAGGGCGCCTCCAAGTTGCCTCGACTGGGGCTGGCCAGCCTGGAAGAGTGCCAAGCGTTGTATCGCTTCTCCGGCTTTGACGGCTTCATTCAGGCCATCAAGACCGCCAGCCTGCTGCTGCGCGATCCCTCCGACTACGCGCTGGCGGTTGAAGGCCTTGCGCGGCAATTGCAGGCCGATGGCGTTCGCTACGCTGAGGTCTTTTGGTCAGTGGGGATTTTGCAATGGCGCCAGGAAGCGATCGAACCCTACTGGGAGGCCATCGAGCAGGCGCGGCAGGCGGCGGAGGCAGCCACCGGCGTCCGCATACGCTGGCTGCTGGATGCGGTGCGGCAGTTTGGTCCCGAGGCCTGGGAGCGAGTTGTGCAGTGGGCAGTTGACCTACAATCGTCAGAATCGCTGATCGGCGTTGGCATTGGCGGCGACGAGCGCCAGCAGCCGACCGCGAACTTTGCCCGCGGCTTCAACCATGCTCGCGACGCCGGGCTGCATACGACCATCCACGCCGGTGAAACCCGGGGCGCGGATTCGGTCGCCGAGGTGCTGCACTGGCTGCGGCCGGAGCGCATCGGCCATGGGTTGCGGGCGTTTGAAGATCCACGCGTGGTGGCGATGCTGGCGGAAGCCGGCACTTGGCTGGACGTGTGCCCGACCTCGAACCTGAGAACCGGCGTTTGGCGGCAGGGGGAGCGTCACCCGGCGCTCAATTACTGCAACAGTGGCGTCAACATCGCCATCAGCACCGATGACCCAGGCATTTTCGGCTGCCGGCTTGAGGATGAATACGAGTACCTCCGAAGCGAGGGCGGATTTGGCGCCGAGGCGCTTGAGCGGGTGGTGCGGGGGGCGTGGAAGGGCAGTTTTTTACCGGCTGCCGAGCGTTGCCGCCTGGCTGGAGCGGAATCAGCGTAAGCGCAGCCCGCTTCGGGCGGCAGCGTGCGGCTTGTCCTGGTGGAAAATCCGGCGGCGCGGCCGCCCTTTTTCTGGAGGCCCTCCCGTTGCTCCCCCCCAAGCGCAAGCGCCTTGGGGGCCCCGGGGGCCGGGCTGCGGCCGTAATTCGCTTGGCGGCAACGCGCACCGGCTCTGCTCGGTGAGCGCGCCACCGGCGCCTTCACCCGTCCGGGTTGCCTCGTCATGAGGCTTGGCCTGCCGGGCTACAGCGGGGCTGATGCCGCTCTGCCCTGCCAGACCCGGCCCCGGCGGATGCGGGTTGAGATGGAGGGATGTGAGTACAGCAGCCATTCCTTCCAGCGCGGAGGCGAGACCTCGGCGAGGTTGCGGGCAGCGAGGCGCTCAAGGGCGGCGATCAACGGCTCGGGGCCGCCCAGGTTCGCAAACGCGTAGTCATCGGCGCGCCGCTCCATGGCGCGCACGAAAGCGTTGCTGACGGGCAGCAGCGCCAGGCCCAATAGCGAGAACACCAGCACGAGCAGCGGCAGTCCGGCGACGTCGGCGATACCGGCGAGGTGCAGGGGGCGGCTGAGCGCGGCCAGGGCCCATTGGGACACCCAGAAGCCGAGGAAGATCAAGGCGCTCTGGAAGGCCAGCCCGCGCCAGATGTCGCCATGGGCGTGGTGGCCGAGTTCATGCACGAAGACCGCCTCGATTTCCTCCGGCGGCGAGTCGGCGAGCAGGGTGTCGCTGATGATGACGCGGCGGGTGCGGCCGAGGCCGGTGAGGGCGGCATTGGCCTTGGCGGTCTTCTCCCCCAGTTTCCACTCGAAGATTCCGTGCAGGCGAGGCAGGCGGGGCTGGTCGCGCCGGAGGCGGTCGGTGGTGGCGTGGAGACGCTCGAGCAGAATGCGTTCGGTTTCGATCTCGGCCGAGAGCGGCCGCAGTTTGAAAAAGATGGGCAGCAGCAGCACCGGGCCGGCGATGGCCATGAACGCCAGGAAGACGACGAACGCCGCCGCCGCCCAAGCCCACCATGCCGCCGGGGCGGCGCGCAGCAGCCAGTAGACGACCTCGGCGGCAAGGAGAGAGACGACGCCGGCAACGAGGGTGGACTTGAGCTCATCCAGGCACCAGCCGGGGAGCGTTTGGCGGTTCATGCCGAAGCGAATTTCGATGCTGCGCCCGGCGAGGTCGAAGGGCAGGGCGAGGACGCGGAAACCGGCCCCCAGCGCCACGACGTAGAGCAGCACCGACAGCGCCGGGGCCGGGCTGAGGGCATGGGTCCATGCGGCGATGGCGCGGCTGGCGGGGGTGACCAGCAGCAGGGCGAGCAGGGCAAGGTCGGCGAGGCCGGCGCTGAGGTTCAGCCAGAAGCGCTGGCGGGCATAGCGGCGGGGGTCGGCGGGAGCGGCGGGAGCGGCGGCGGGGGATGACATGGGGAGGGCGGCGGAAGCCCGTCGCTACTCGAATTTATCAGGGAAATGCGGTAAATACTGCTATTCTGCCAATCGTGTCCCCTACGGGAAAGCCGAGCGGTTTTTGCGCCCTGATCCTGGCCGGGGGGCGGGGAACGCGTTTCTGGCCGCGAAGCCGCAAGAATGCGGCCAAGCAGGTGCTGCCGATACTGGGCGCGCGCAGCATGCTGGAGTTGACGCTGGAGCGGCTGCGGCCGTTGTTGAACTCGCCCGAGGATGTCTGGATCATCACGAATCGCGAGCTGCGGCCGCAAATCCTGCGCCAGGCACCGGACGTTCCCAGCTCACAGATTATTGCCGAACCGGTGGGACGGAATACGGCGCCGGCGATTGGCCTGGGGGCGGAGCTGATTCTGCGCTCGCGGGGGGACGTGCAAATGGGCGTGTTTCCCTCCGACGCCATCATCGCCAATGAGGAAGCGTTCGTGCAGTCGGTGCGGCTGGGCGTCAAGGAATCGCAGCGGCCGGGCAAGCTGGTGGTGCTGGGCATTGTGCCGACGCGGCCCGAGATCGGTTACGGCTACATCGAGGTGGTGCATGATCCGCGCTCGAAGGCGGCGGCGCTGCGGGTGCGGCGCTTCACCGAAAAGCCAACGGCGGCGCGGGCCCAGGAGTTTTACGAATCCGGCCATTACTACTGGAACGCCGGCATTTTCCTCTGGCGGGCATCCAGCATCCTGGAGGCGATGGCGGAATTTTTGCCGGCGACGTCGGAGATCCTGCGCCGGATCGCCGAAGCCTCGCGCTCGAAGCTGACGGCGGTGCTGGAGCGTTGGTATCCGGAGTGCGAGAACATCTCGATTGACTACGCGGTGATGGAGCGCAGCCGCAGCATCGTCTGCATCCCGGTGGCGGATTTGGGCTGGAGCGACCTCGGAAGCTGGGACGCGGTGTACGAGTATCTGGCGCCGCAGGGGGGCACGGTGGCGCGCGGCAGCACCGTGGTGGAGCTTGATTCGGCCAACAACTTCGTGCAGGTCGAGGGCAAAACGGTGGCGCTGGTCGGGGTCGGCGATCTGGTGGTGGTGGAAACGCCCGACGCGCTGCTGATCGTCCCGCGGAGCAAATCGCAAAAAGTCGGCCAACTGGTGGCGAAGCTCGAGGCCGAAGGCCTCACCCGCCTGCTGTAGACCAAAAACCGCAGTTGACTACGGCAGGATCACAGTTGCTGTAGTTACCCGAACTGCCGCGTGGCGCCGGCCGGCGGCCCAATGCCACTTGGTCAAGGTAGGGAGTGGCGAAATAGGTGCGCATCAAGCAGGGCATTTGGAAGGGGCGGAAGGGGCTGTCGAAGTGGCGATATGCGCATTCCTGCTGCTACAAACGAAGCCTTGGAGCTTTTGGGGAGCAATGGGTCCCCAACATGTTTTGACGGGCTGAAAACGAGGATGGGGCTGAATTGGCGGGAGCCAACGCAAGCTTCCTCGTCGCACAAAACCTCGCCCCACTTATCCCCGCGAAGTCTGGCGCCAGCCGCAGGGCTACCCAGTCCGCAGGGCAACCGCCATGGAGGCATAATCCGTGCGCCTCCACCCTAACCAAGTGGCATGGGGCCGCCGGCCGGCGCGCGGGTCGGCGACCCGCCCCACATCAGCGCCGCGGCTACCGCATCTGTGATTTTGCTCTAACCCAGCGTCTGCCTGGCGGCGGCGACGACCTCTTCCACGCTGGGCTTGCTGAGCTCTTCCAGGTTGGCGGCGTAGGGCAGCGGGGTCTCTTTTCCGGTCACGCGCAGCACCGGCGCGTCGAGGTCCCAGAAGGCCTCGGCCATCAGGCGGCTGACGATCTCAGCCGACGGACCGTAGCTCTGCCAGGCGTAGTCGGCCACCACGGCGCGGTTGGTCTTGTGGACCGAAGCCAGGGCGGCGCTCATGTCGAGCGGCCGCAGCGCGCGCATGTCCACCACCTCGGCCGACACGCCGTCGCGTTCCAGCTCGTGCGCGGCCTGCAGGCACAGCGCCACGCTGGCCCCGTAGCCGATCAGGGTGACGTCGTTGCCGGCCTGCTTGATATCGGCCTGGTCGAGCGGCACCAGATATTCGTCGTCGCCGACTTCGCCCTGCTTGTTGTTCAGCGGTCCGGGTTCGAGAAACACCACCGGGTCTTCGGAGCGGATGGCGGACTTGAGCATGCCCTTGGCATCGTACTGATTGGAGGGGCTGACCACGCGCAGGCCCGGGCAGTGAGCGAACAAGACGGTGAGCTGCTGCCCATGCTGGGCGGTGAGGCCGGGATTGGGGCCCGGGCCCTCGGGGCCGCGCAACACCATGGGCACCCCCAGACGGCCGCCGGACATGTAGCGGATCTTGGCCATGTGATTGTAAATCTGGTCCATGGCGCGCAGGCTGAAATCCATGCGCATCATCTCGACCACCGGGCGCTGGCCCATGATCGCGAGCCCCACGCCCACGCCGACAAAGCTTTCCTCCGAGATCGGCGTGTCAATCACGCGGTCGCCGCCAAACTCGTCATAGAGCCCGCGCGTGACATAGTGCACGCCGTTGTACTGGCCGACTTCCTCGCCCAGCACCACCACCCGCGGGTCGCGCGTCATCTCTTCGCGAAGCGCCATATTGAGCGCCTCGTGCATCGATTTTTTCACCAACACTCTGTTCCTCGTTCCCTCCGGCTGAGCCCCGGTCAGGCCAGCACGTCGTGGAATAGCTCTTCCGGCGCGGGCTCGGGCCCGGTCTTGGCCTCGGCCACCTTGGCTTCGAGCTCGCCCACCACCGCCTGCCGCAACTGCTCGATTTGCGCCAGCGTCAGAAGCTTCTCTTCCAGCAGGAAATCGGTGATGAGCTTCAGCGGATCGCGCGCGTGCCAGGCGGTTTCTTCCTCAAGCGTGCGGTAGTTTAGCGGCTTGTCGTGGATGCCGTGCCCCTGGTAACGGTAGGTCAATATCTCGACGAAGTAGGGGCGCCGCTGCCGCCGCACCTGGCTGAAGATGCGCTGCGCAGCGGCGGTGGTGGCCCACACGTCCTGCCCGTCCACCTGCTCGGTGGGGATGCCGTAACCGGAAGCGCGGTCCACGAGCCGGGGCAGGCTGGAGTGGCGCTCCAGGCTGGTGCCCATGCTGTACATGTTGTTGATGCACGCAAACACGGTCGGTACCTTCCACAGGCTGGCCATGTTCAGCGATTCGTGGAAGGTGCCGGTGTCGAGCGCGCCGTCCCCAAAGAAGCAGACGCAGATGCCGGGCTGCTTTTGCTGTTTCAGCGCCAGCCCCACGCCGGTCGCGACCGAGAACCCGCCGCCCACAATGCCGTCGCCGCCCAGAAAATGGTCTTCCGGGCTATACATGTGCATGCTGCCGCCCTTGCCCTTGGAAACGCCGGTGGCGCGGCCGAACAGTTCGGCATAGATGCGAACCGGATCCATGCCGCACAGCAGCATGTGGCCGTGGTCGCGGTAGCCGTCCACGATGTAGTCGGTCTTCAGGTCCAGGGCGCTGAATAAGCCCACTCCCACCGCCTCCTGCCCGGCGTAGGAATGGTAGTAGCCGCGAATTAGCCCGTTTTTGAATTCCCGCTCGCCCAGGCGCTCGAACTCCCGCAACGTGACCATTTGGCGCAGGTACCGCTTCAGCGTGTCCGAGTCCAGCGGAAAGCGCCGGGCGGCGGTGGCGAGGCGGGTAGCGCCGTTGGCCGGCGCTGGTTTGTCCGGGGTCCTGGCAGTGGCGGCCGCAGCCGTGCGGTCGCGTTCAACCGGCGGCTTTTGGCCACTGCCGCCTTTGGGGCTGGGCGCCTGGGGCGCAGGGCTCGACAATTTGGGTTGTGGGTGCGAACTCATCGATAAAGTATTCAAAGGGCGCGAGGGTAGCAAAAATTCCCGGTGACTCCATTGTCGCGACTCCCGACCGTGCGGTCAACCCCCAAACTGAGTACCGACAAGCGGCAGCATGACGCTACGATCACGCCGTTACTTATTTGTTGGCGCGGGCTCAAGCGCGGGCGCGGCTGAGACACTCGCACCGCCGCGCGCCCCGCTTACGCGCAGGCCGGGCTGGGACCCCGCAAGCCCCCGCTCGTCCTGCGCATCGCTATCGAACTTCTTGAATCTCCAGCCAGGTGGTGGCCGCGGCCACTGCAAGCGTCTCGCCCGGCGCCAGGCTGGCGAGGTGTCCGCGTGGAATCGGCCCGGGCGAGCCCAAGTTTACGATCCAGCGCGGCACGGTGGCCGGCGGCAAGGTCGCGCCGGCCGCGAGGCAATGGCGCCAGACCTTGAAATAAGGCGTGGTCACAAGCTTCCCGGATAGGCCGCTGGCCAACCCCGGCCGGACCACCCCGGCGGCGCTCCCGGCGCGGTTCGCGCACGCGGCGGCGAGGCCATGCTCGAGGTGCAGCGTGCGTCCGCGGCCATAGTCGTCGAGGCGGAAGGTGTTATCGGAGGGCTGTTGCACTTCGCACAGCACGAGACCGGACCCGATGGCATGGATGGTGCCGGCCGGAACGTTCACCGTGTCGCCGGGCGCGACCGCAACCCAGCGCAGCAGCTCGGAGGCGCGCCCCTGGCGGCAGGCATCGGCGAACGCCTCCCAGCTTACGCCGTCGCCGAGTCCGACCGCCACCTGCGCGCCCGCGCGCGCTTCGGTTACGTACCAGGCCTCGGACTTGCCGACGCCGAGCCCATGGGCGGCGGCATAGGTGTCATCAGGATGCACCTGCACCGACAGGCGCTCGGTGGGGAACAACATTTTCACCAGCACCGGGCAGCCTGTCGGGGTGAGCCAGCTTTCTCCGATGGGTTCGGGTTCGGGCGCACGATCCGGGTACCAAGCGCGCAGGTCGCGGCTGCCCCAGACGCGAGCGTGAAATTGTGGCGTGGCAACAATCATCAGGAGGCTTGGTGCGCCCGCCCGGCGGCGGCGCTGGCGGCTCCGCCAACTGCGGCAGCATAGCAGGAGACGGTGCGGGCGGCAATCTGGTCCCAGCTCAACTGGCGGGCGAGCTCATGGCCGGCCTGACCGAGGCGGGCGCGGAGTTCAGGGTTTTGCCAGAGTTGGGCAATGGCCACCGCCAGCGCCGCCGGATCGCGCGGTTCGACGAGCAGCGCCTCGCCGCCATCGCGGAGCAACTCGGCCGCCCCAGCCGCGCGCGAGCAGACGACCGGCAGGCGCTGGCTGAGGGCCTCAATCACGACCATGCCGAAGCCTTCCGACGTCGAAGGGCACACGAGCAGATCATGGCTGGCGTAGTGGGCAAACACCGCGGCCTCGTCGGCCACCCGCGGCACCAGCCGCAGCAGCGGCTGCGAGGCCGGAGCAAACGCCCGGCGGATCTGGTCCTGCTGCCGTGGCCAGGCCGCACCGGGCGCGGCCACACCGGCCAGCGTCAGCGGTATCGCCCATCCATTCTGCAGCAGCAGGGCGTGCGCCCGGGCGAGGTAATGCACGCCCTTGCTGGTGGTCCACCAGCCGCAAAACAGCATTCCGCCGCCGCGGCGAGCGCCCGGCGCCGGCGCGACGCGGCACAGCGACGCTTCGACCCCATGGGGAATCACCTCAATGTTGGCGGCCGGCTGCCAGCCGCGCGCGACCACGAAGCGCCGGTCGGCTTGGCTGAGTACGATGACGCGCTGCGCCCGGCGCAGCGACGCCGCCACTTGCGGCAGGCGGGTGGCCGGGTACCACAGCCGCCGACTCCAGGGCTTGCGCGCCAGACCGGCCCGCGCGTCCGCCAGCAGTTGCTGATAATAGCGGTGCTCGAGGCCGTGCGAGCGCACCACCACCGGCGGTCCGCCCGCCCGGTGCAGCCGCCAACCCTCGGCGCCGGCCGCATCAATGACGTCAAATGGCCTGTTCCGCCCCAGCTGCCGTGCCGCACGCCCGGCCAACCAGGGCGCCAGCGCCAGCCGCAGCCGCTCCGCATGCGGCCGCGAGCCCAGATTCGGGCGCAGCGCCACCTCGCAGTCGTGCCCCAGCCGCCCGAGCGCCGCTTGCAGTTTGTAGGCGACCTTGGCGCCGCCCATGCTGGGGTCGGCCCGATCATCGCTCAGCAATAAAATTCGCATTCGACCGCCGGGCTTCCCCAGCTCCGCCAAGCGAAGATTTTACCGCCCGTGAGCAGTTTTTACCCGTAGATCCAACGCCTATGCGCGCTTTAAAGGCAGGACCAATGTGGCACAGCCGACTTCGTTAGTCCTGGTTAGTCCAGCCAGCGATGGGCTTCCTGCAGCAGCCGCGGCCGGGGAATCGGCTTGGTGAGATAGCTGTCAAAGCCCATGGCTATCGCCTCGTCCTTGCCGCCGGGCAGGAAAAACGCGGTCACCGCCACCGCCGGCACCTCACGCAGGACTGGATTTGCGCGCATTTTGCTCAACATCGTGCGCCCATCCATGCCCGGCATCTGCAGGTCAATGAACGCCATTCCGGGCGGCTCTTCCTCCATTTTGCGGAGCGCTTCGCCCGCACTGGCGGCAACGACGACTTCGTAGCCTCCAGTCTGCAGGCTGGCCGCCAGCAACTTGCACATCAAATCATTGTCATCCACTACAAATATCTTAGTCATTTCCGTAGCGCTCTAACCTGCAACTGCAATCGCATCTCCAGACGTCGCCGCCGGCAGGCAAACGCGAAACACCGTCCCCTGGCCCAGTGTGCTAGTGACAGAAATGGAGCCGCCCTGGCGTTCCACCAGTTGCTTGGTGATGGCCAGGCCCAAACCGGAACCGGGTTTGGCGCCATCACTCGATACCTGTTGGAAGCGTTCGAAGATTGCCTCCAGGTGTTCCGGGGCCATGCCGATGCCGGTATCGCTGACCTCGATGCTGACGCCCTCGCCGCTGACCTCGGTGCGCACGCTGACGCGCCCGTCGGGCGGGGTGAACTTGATGGCGTTGCTGAGCAGGTTAGTGATGATCTGGCGCAGGCGCAGCGGGTCGGCCCAGGCCGTGACACCGTCAGCGGGGTGATGCTCAAGGCGAATGCTTTTTTCCGCCGCCAGCGAATCCATCATTTCCATGGTCTCGTTCACGGCGGTTTCGAGCGGCACGGCGGCGGGGTGGAAGGGCAGGCGGCCGGCCTCCATGCGGCTGAGGTCGAGAATGTCGTTGATCAAGGCCAGCAGATGCTCGCCGCCGGATTGGATGTGGCCGGCAAAGCCCAACTGCGACGGGTTCAGCGGGCCGGCGATGCCTTGCAACAACAAGTCGGAGAATCCCAGAATGGCGCTGAGCGGCGTGCGCAACTCGTGGCTGACGCTGGCGAGCACATCGCTTTTCATCTGCACCGCGCGCTGCGCCTCCTCGGCGCGGATTTCGATTTCGCGCTGGCGCTGTTCCAGCGCCACGCGGCGCTTGCCCTCGCTGATGTCATAAAACACGCCGTCGAGTGTCGCCGCGCCCGCGGCATCCGGCTGGCCCAGCGCCTGCAGCCACACCCAGCGCCCGTCGTTATGCCGGAGCCGGAATTCGAGATGCAGCGGCACGGCGGTGGTGAAGCTGCGCGCGCAGGCTGCCACCATGGCCGTGGCGTCCTCGGGCGCCATTCTGCCGCGCAAAAATCCGCTGCCGGCGCCGAGCACGACGTCCGGCCGCGCGCCGCACAACTGCTCGATGTGGCCGGAGATGAACTCAAAGCTGCCGTCGCGGCGCAGGGTCCAGACCGCGGCCGGCACATTGGAGATCAGACTTTCATGGCGGCGGGCGCTGAGCTTCAGGGCACGGTGACTGGCGGCCAGCGCCTCCTGCGCGTCCCGGCGCCGGCGGATCTGCAGCACCAGCATGGCGAACACCCCCAGCAGCAGCAGGGCGCTGACAAGCACGCCCCCCAGGAACAGGCGCGACCAGCGGCGCTGGAACGCCCGCGCCGCGCCGCGGCGCTCGCTCAATAGTTTTTGCTCGGCCGCGGCCGAGGCTTGGGCCCGGTCCTGCACCGCGAGCGATTGGTCAAGCGCGAACCCGGTGCTGTCGTCGCGGAAGGCGGCTCCCGCCTGGCCGTGGGCGGCCATCGTCATCTCCCGATCAAGTTGGGCCTGTTTGTCCTGGACGGCGGTCGTGAGGGCGGCCAGCAACCGCCGCTGCTGCTGATTGTCGCCGGTGGAGGCATCGAGCTGGGTGAGCGCCTTATGGACCTGGGCAATGTCGGCGAGGTAGCGGGCACGAAAACGAGGTTGCAAATCAAGAAGATAGCGGCTTTGGCTGTCTTCGGCCGCGGCCATCAGGATCTGGACGTGGTCCAGTTGCAGCATCACCTGCTGGCTGTGGTTGGCCCATCCCAGGCTGCTGGCGACGCTGCGGGCGGCGCGATAGGCCGCGAAATAGATGGCCACTGGCAGAATCAGTGCGAACAACAGCACTATGCCGGTGGTGTGCTCCGTGCGCCAAGCCATGCGAAAGCATTGTAGAGCAAGTACAGGTCCAAAACCCGTCAGGAAGTGGTCAGAATCTCATTCAAGGCGCCGCTGCGGTAACCTTGCAGGTCCAGCGTTACGTAGTGGAAGCCTTGGCGCTTGAGGATGGTGGCCAGCCGCTCGGCCATGGCGAGGTCGAGAGCGCGGGCCAGTTCATCGCGGGCAATTTCGACGCGCGCGATGCGGGCCGCCTCGGGCCCGTGGCAGCGGACGCGGAACTGACGGAACCCCAGGGCGGCAATGTCGGCTTCGGCGCGCTCAATGCGCGCCAGCAGGTCGGCGCTGACCTCGATACCGTAAGCGACGCGGGAGGCCAGGCAGGCGGCCGCCGGACGATCCCAGACGTCCAGGCCGGCGGCGCGGGCGCGGGCGCGAATGGCGGCCTTGCCCAAGCCGGCTTCACGCAGCGGCGCGCGCACGCCATGGGCGTCGGCGGCGCGGTGGCCCGGCCGGAACTCGACTGAGTCATCGGCGTTGAGGCCGTAGGCCAGGGTGCGAAACCCGGGGCGGCGCTCACGCTCCTGGTCCAGGCGGCGAAACAGCTCGTCCTTGCAGTGAAAGCAGCGGTCGGGGTCGTTGCGGCGGTATTCCGGGCTGGCGAGCTCGGCGGTGGCGATGGTGGCGCACGGTATACCGTGGCGTTCGGCGAAGGCAACGGCGTCGGCGAGCGCGCGCCGCGGCAGGCTGGGCGAATCGGCAATAACGGCCAGCACCTGGCCCGGCGCCGCCTGCTGCGCCGCCCAGGCCAGGTAGGCCGAGTCCACGCCGCCGGAGTAGGCCACCAGCAGTGGAGCGCACTCCCGCAGCAGGTCGTCGAGCTTGGGTGCGGCCGCAGCCATCACTTCCGAGTGTACCGTCAGTTGCGGAGCGCCGATGCGCGCTGCGGGCAGCCGCCGGCGGGTGGCGGGGCACAGCCGCGACAGGCTCCGCGCCGGGTAATGCCGTATTCTATAGCCTTGCAGGGGTTGATCATCATCAACACCGGGCCGGGCAAGGGCAAAACCACGGCCGCGATGGGGACCGGGCTGCGGGCGGTGGGGGCTGGGCTGCGGGTACTGATGCTGCAGTTCATCAAAGGCTCCTGGCATTACGGCGAATTGGACGCGGTGCAGGCGCTGGGCGATAAATTCGTGATCCGGCAGATGGGGCGCGGCTTCGTGAAGGTGGGGGCGGAAAAGCCGGACCCGGAGGACGTGCGGCTGGTGGAGGAGGCCTGGGCGGCCGCGGTGCGGGAGATGCACAGCGGGAACTGGGACCTGCTGATTCTGGATGAGATCAACTACGCCATTTCCTATCACATGCTGGCGCCGGAGCCGGTGGCCGAGGCCCTGCGGCAGCGCCCGGAGCAGCTCCACGTGATCCTGACCGGCCGCAACGCGCATCCGCAGCTGGTGGAGATGGCCGACACGGTGACGGAGATGCGCGACATCAAGCACGCCTACCAGAAGGGCATTCAGGCGCAGCGCGGAATCGAGTACTAGTCATGAGCTGGTTTCGACGCGAAGACAAGCCGTTGACCGCGGTGGCGGAAAAGCACGTGCGCACCGAGGGGTTGTGGCTGAAGTGCGAGGGCTGCCGCAACGTCATCTGGAAGAAGGATTTGGCGGCCAACCTCGATGTGTGCCCGCGTTGCGAGCGGCATTTCCGCATCGGCGCGCGGGCGCGGCTGGCCATGCTGTTCGACGGCGGCGCGTTTGAGGAGCGCGACCCGGAGCTCGCCTCCAGCGACCCGCTCGAGTTCGCCGATCTGAAACCATATCGCGACCGCCTGGCTGCGGCGCAAAAGGCCACCGGACTGCGCGATGCGCTGATCTGGGCCGAAGGGCGGCTCGAGGGCAGGCCGGTGATCATTTGCGCCATGGAGTACGGCTTCATCGGCGGCAGCATGGGCGCCGTGGTGGGAGAGAAAATCACCCGCGCCATCGAAGAGGCGCGGCAGCGCCACGTTCCGGTCATCATCGTGGCGGCAAGCGGCGGCGCGCGCATGATGGAAGGTGCGGTGAGCCTGATGCAGATGGGCAAGATTGCGGCCGCGCTGGCCGCGCTGGACGACGCCGGCGTGCCCTTCATCAGCCTGCTCACCGACCCCACCACCGGCGGCGTGACCGCGAGCTTTGCCATGCTGGGCGACCTGAACATCGCCGAGCCCGGCGCCCTGATCGGGTTTGCCGGCCCGCGCGTGATCGAGCAGACCATCCGGCAAAAGCTGCCCGCCGACTTCCAGCGCAGCGAGTTTCTGCTCGCCCACGGCATGCTGGATGCCATCGTGCAGCGCAAGGACCTGCGCGCCTACCTGGCACGCGCCCTGGCCTTTCTGCAGCCGGCCGCGGCCGAGGCCGCCAGCACGGCCCCGGTCCCGAGCGCCAGCCACGCCGCCGCCGCCCCCGCCGACTTGCGCTCGCGGCTGTGAACGCCGCCGCCACGCTGGATTATTTGCGTGCGCTGGGGGCCGAGTTGCGCCCCGGCCGCAAGTTTGAACTTGACTCCATGCGTCGGCTGCTGCAGGCGCTGGACGCCCCTCAGGACAGCTTCACCAGCGTTCACATTGCCGGCACCAACGGCAAAGGCAGCGTGGCCGCGCTGATCGCCTCCGCCAGCGCCGCCGCCGGCCGCCGCACCGGTCTGTACACCTCGCCCCACCTGGAACGGCTGAACGAGCGCATCCAGATCTCGGGCATCGCCATCGCCGACGACCGCCTGGCCGAGGCCGCCACCGCCGTCGCCGGCGCCGCCGAAGCGCTGCTGGCGCGCGGCGAGCTGCAGCGGCCGCCGGCGTTTTTCGAGTTCATGACGGCGGCCGGCTTTTGGACCTTCCGCCGAGCCGAGGTCGAGCTGGGCGTGATCGAAGTCGGCCTCGGCGGCCGGCTCGACGCCACCAACGTGCTGCAGCCGCGGCTGGCCGTGATCACCCCCATCGGCATGGACCATGAACAGTACCTGGGCTCGACGCTGGCGGCGATCGCGGCCGAAAAGGCCGGCATCATCAAGCCCGGCCTGGAGCGGGTGCTGAGCGCGGCGCAGACCCCCGACGCCGCCGCGGTGCTGCGCGCGCACGCGCAGCAGGCGGGGGTGCCGTTGGAGATGGTCGCCGAATCCGACATCGCCGCCGCCCCGCCCACCCCATTGCCCGGGCGGCATCAGCGCGAAAACGCGGCCCTCGCCGCGCGCGCCTGCCAGTACCTGGATCTGCCGCCCGACGCCATCACCGCCGGCTTCGCCACTCTCTCCTGGCCCGGACGGCTGGAGCGCATCGCCACCGATCCGGACATTTATCTTGACGGCGCGCACAACCCGCTCGCCGCCCGGGCGCTCGCCGCCTATCTCGATGAGTTCGCGCAAACCCATCCCGCGCCAGTGCTGATCTACGGCAGCATGCGCGACAAGGCGGTCGAGGAAATCTGCGAGCTGCTGTTGCCGCGCGCCTCCGCGGTCGTCGTCACCGCGCCTCGGCACCCGCGCGCCCTCTCGCCCCAGGTCCTGGCCTCGGTCTGCGCCCCCTGGGCGCGCGCGCTGAGCACTGCCCCCGCCTACCCGGAAGCGGCGGCGGCCGCGGCGGCACTGGCCGCGGGCGGCCGCGCCATCTTCGTCACCGGCTCGCTCTACCTGGTGGGCGAGGCCCGCACCTGGCATCGTCAGCGCGCTGCGGCCACGCACTCGACGGAGGCGCCCGATGTCCGCTAGCCCGGCCGGCCTGCGTTGGCAGCTCTCCCGCCTGCGTTCGGGGCTGGGTTACGCGCCCCTCTACGGGCTGGCCACCATCGGTTACGGGCTGGCGTCCATGCTGTGCTCCCCCTGGGACCCCGACGGACGCCGCCAGCACCGCATCGCTCAGGCCTGGGCCCGCCAACTGTTGCGCCTGGCGGGCATCCGCGTGCGCGTCCACGGCGCCGAACATCTGGTCCAGCCGGGCCCGGCGGTGATGGTCTGCAACCACCTCAGCTACATGGATGTGCCGGTCCTGTTCGCGTCGCTGCCGACGCAGTTCCGCATCCTCGCCAAGCAGGGTCTGTTCCGCATCCCCTTCCTGGGCGGCCATTTGAAGCGCGCCCGCCACCTCGGGGTGGACCAGTCCAGTGCCCGCGCCTCGGTCCGCAGCCTGCATCAGGCCACCGCCGCCCTCACCGCCGGCATGCCCCTGTTCATCTTCCCCGAGGCCGGCCGCAGTTTCAGCGGCGCGATGCAGCCGTTTGTACCGGGCGCGTTCTATATCGCCATCCAGGCGCAGGCGCCGGTGGTCCCCATGATCCTGGCCGGCACCTTCGAGCTGCTGCCCCCCGGCAGCGCCCACCTGCGCCCCGGCACGGTCGAGCTGCGCATTTGCCCGCCGGTCTCCACCCGCGGCATGACGCGTCACCATGCCGCCGCGCTCGCCGAAACCGTACGCGACCAGATGCTGGCCCTCTACCTCCAGCACCACCCCGCCGTCACCGCCCCCGATCTGCCCACGCCTCAGTTCAACGGGTGACGCCAGCGCAGTCCAGGAAAGCGCGCGAAATCGCGGTCCGTGGTGACCCAAGCGCTGCCGGTTTCGATCGCCATCGCCGCCAGGTACGCGTCGGCGACCAGATTACCCCGCGCCTGGCCTGCCCGGCACAGCCCGGCGAAAATGCTCCAGTGCCGCTCGCCCGGCGCCAGCCGCACGGCCGCCGGCGCCTGCCGCAGCGCCTGCGCATACGCCAGCGCTTCCTCCAGCTCGTTTGGCTCGCGGAAAATTCTCGGGTTGGTCACGATGCGCACAAACGCCGCCAGCACCAGCTCCGACATGCCCACCGGTTCGGCGCCAACGCACTGCCGTTCGAGCCAGCCGCGGTAGTCAGCATGCCCGCCCGAGTCCGGGCGGTAGGCGTATATCAGAACGCTAACGTCTGGCGCTATCCGCCTGCGCCTCCATCCGATCGAGCAACTCCGCGCCGCTGTCGAGGTTCACGCTCAGCCAAGTCCCGCCCTCGCGACTGGACACCGGCAACCGCCTTTTCCACCCCGACCCGCGCCCGTGCGATCGCCTCGCGCACCGCATCCGCAATAACCGCAGTCAGCGTCCGCCCGCTGGCCAGCGCCAAGCGCTTTGCATCTGCCAGTAGCTGTTCGTCCATCCGGACTGTGGTGCGCCGCTCCATATGCCTAAACGTACCCACCTGTCATCACTATGTCAATCAGGCGTGATGCTCCGGCCGGACTTCTGGCCCGATGCCAGCCATGCCGCTATCGGCGGGGGAGCGGCGGTCGCTGGCCGACTTCGCCCACCACAGCCACGCGCGCCAGCACTGCCGGCTTCAAGAGGGTGAACTGCGCCGCCTCGGCGCGCTCGGCGGCGGTGGTGAAATCGAGCCGCGCGGCGAGGCTGTAAACCGCCAGCACCGGCGCCTCGGCGGAGTCAAGGTGGATGGCGAGCAGCGCCTGCTGGGCCGGGGTGGCGCTCTGATAGTTGGCGTCAAAGGCGCGGGCCTCGCGATCGGCTTGGTCCAGACAGCGTCCGAGCAGCAGGCCGGCATCGGTGGAGTCACCGAGCTCGCTGTAGAGTTGCGCCAGGCGGGCGGCGCCCTCAAGGTTGGACGCCAGGGTGGCGTCGTCGAGCAGGTCGGCGGCCTGGTTCGCCAGTCCCAGCGCCTCGGCGGGCTGGCGCCGCACCAGGCGTTCCGCCTGCACCAGCAGCGGCCGGAATTGCGCCCCGCCGGATTCGTCGCCCGCGCCGTTCGTTTCCGGCGCGGGCGCGGCGACGTTCGCGGAGAATTGAAACGCGGTGCTGGCGGCGCCATTGAGCGTCACGCCGAAACCGCGGCCCTTGCCGCCGCGCACGCCAAAGAGCAGGGCATAGGGCTGGCCCGGGAAATTCCCGCCACCGTTCAGACTTGCCATGCCGTACGCCGTGGAGAGTTGCGCGGCTGGACTCGAGGGCGGCAGCGACAGTGCTGGATCACGTTGCGCCAGGGCTTCGGCCTGCGGCGGATCAATCTGGCGCAGCAGCGTTAACCAGCGCCGGCTGGCGCTGGTCGCCGTTCCGGCGCCGGTCGCGCCAGACTGGCTCGCGGCGCGCCCCAGCAGCGACACCAGTGTCGCTTCCAACTCGCCATCGAGGGCGGGCTCGGCGCGATGCCCGGCCTGAAGGAACATCGCGACCTCCGCGCCCTGGTCCGCGGCCGTATCGAGCGCCGCGCGATAGCCTTCCCCCACCAGCGCCATCCGCCCCAGCACATCGGCATCGCGGCGCCGCAGCACCGCGGCCACGCCGCGAAACGGAAATCCCCCGCCGGCATGTTCGCACTCCGACACCAGCGCGAACACCTCATCCATGGGCGAGCCTTTTTCGGACCCGTCGCCGGCGCGTCCGCCATCGCTGCCGCCGATGGCGCCGCCCGCCGGGCGCCAGAAGCGGCCGCGCCCGCCGGCGCCGGCCATGAGCACGAGTTCGTCATAGAGCGGGCCCTTGGGTACGTCAGCGCTGCGCGTGAGCGCCAGCGCCTGGGTGCTGTCGCCCGCCCGGGCCAGCCCACTGACCGCTTCCAGCTCGATCGCCTGCTTGGCGTCCTCGCGCGCCTGCAGGGCGCTGCCGGTGTCGCTGGCGGAGCCGCTCAGCGCGCGCGCCATCGCAAATGCCCTCTGATAATCGGCGCCTGCCTGCTGCGGAAAGAGCCGCATCTCGTCGCCCGCCACTTGCGCGTATAACCTGGGCGCGACCAGATCGGGCACGCCCGTGCTGGCAACCTTGGCCTGCTGATAAAGGCCTTGGATCATGTCCCGGCTGACAGTGGATGCCGGGCGGGGATCATAGCGCGCTGCGCTCCCGCGCTGCGCGCTCACGCCGATGGTCAGCATCAGCACGGCCAGCAATATAGTTGGCGCGGGCCCCAGCGCGGCTTCGCCGCGCGTCCCGCTTACGCGCGCGCCGGGCTGGGGGCCCCGTGAGCCCCAGCCCGGCGTGCGCGTCGCGGTGGCTCGGGGTGAAAGCGGCATGGCCGGCCTGGCCGCAGCCAAATCCTAGCTGCGGTGGATTGTGACCTTGACGATATGGACGGCCGTCAAGGGTTTATCGTTGCTGTCCCGCGGCACTTTGCTGATCGCGTTCGCGACGTTCTGCCCGGCCGTGACTTGGCCAAAAATGGTGTAGTTGCCGTTCAGCGACGGGTAGGGCGCCACGGTAATGAAAAACTGCGTCCCATTGGTGTTGGGGCCGGCATTCGCCATGGCCAGCCGGCCGGGGCGATCAAAGGTCAGATCGGGCGTGGTTTCGTTGGGGAAAATGTAGCCGCCGTCGCCGCGGCCGTCGCCCAGCGGATCGCCGCCCTGGATCATGAAGTCCGGGATCACGCGATGAAAGATCAAGCCCGGGTAAAAAGGCTGGCCATGTTCGAGCAGGTGAGTGCGCGGATTGACCCAGGGCTGGGTACCTTGGGCCAGCCCGATAAAGTTGCCCACCGCCAGCGGCGCCTGCTGCGGATATAGCTGCACCGTGATCGTTCCCAAGTCGGTCTGGATGTCGGCGGAGTAGTTGCCCGGCGGCGCGGGCTTGGGTCCTGGAACGGAAGATTGGCCGCGGCAGCCGAGCATTACCGCCGCACTCAGAAGCACGGCGAAAACGGTAACCTGGGACCGCGTTGGCATCTTTGCCATTTTACCGCGCTGCAGGCCCGGGCTGTTGCTATGATCAAGTTAGCATTCAGGAGTTTCCGCTAGATGCGCACCGAACAAGTGCGGTTGGGGCAACTGATCTGTTTGGCCGCCTATCCGGATCGCCTCGACCTCCCGCTCCGGGATGATGCCCTGATCGGCGTGGCCGCACCCCCGCCACCCGTCGTACTGGTGCATGGGCTCGGCGGAGGCAATTGGGGCTGGGAATATTTTCAGCAGTACTTCGCGCAACACGGCGTCACCACCTACGCGCTCGAATTGCCCGGCCACGGCGCCCAGGTTGACCCGCATACCTCCAGGCGCATGGGCACCTACAGTGTCGAGTCCTACGCGCTCTGGGTGGCATCGGCGCTCGCCGAGCTCGGCCGCGCCGTCGTGATCGGGCACAGCATGGGCGGGCTGGTGGCGCAGAAATTGGCCGAGTCGCAAATCCAGGAAGGCTTCATCTTCCTGGCCAGCGCGCCCCCCTGGCACATGTTCCGGGGCGCGTACAAACGCATGTGGAGCTATATCCTGCGCCATCCCTGGCAGGAAATCATTGCCCCGCTCACCGGCCGCACCATGCTCATGGACTCGGGCATGCAAGCCGAGCTGGTGAACAACCGCTTGCCGCCCGAGATCCGGGCCGATGTCTCCCGTCAGGATGTGCCGGACTCCGGCCGCGCCTGCGTGCAGATGGTGGTCGGCCTGGTGAGCATTGACGTCAAGCGCGTTACCTCGCCCTGTCTGGTGGTGGGGGGCCTCGCCGACCGGTTGATTCCGCCCATTGAGCAGCGCCGGCTCGCCCAGTTCTATGGCTGCCCGCTTCAAATGTACGACTGCGGCCACATGCTCATGCTTGAGCCCGGCTGGGAGCAGGTGGCCGACGGCATCCTGGGCTGGATTACGCAACTGCCGGCCGCCTCGACGGATTTGGCCTCGCAGTTGGCCGCGGACTAACCCGCCTGCACGCGCGCCAGGGCGGCGTACTCGGCGTCGGATTGCGCTGGCACCAGCACCCAGAGCGTGTAGATGCCAAGCGCGGTTCCGAACGGAAAATCCAGCAGGCGCAGAATGCCCATTACAATCGCCAGCACCCGCGCCCAGCTCTGTTTCTGCAGCAGCCCAACACCAGCCATGATGGTCAGCACCGAAATCGTGAGCAAAAGATAGCCCATCGTCGAAGCCAGCGTCGGCATGATGTGCTGGACGGCGTTGGGCCAGCCCTCTCCCCACGGACCTCCCATGGTCCAGGGATGAAACCTCGAAAGCCCAATCAGCACCAACCCGCCCGGCAGGCTGATGATTCCCCAGATCAGCCAGAACAAGCCCAGAAAATTGCGGTGTTTCGCCACCCGCCCCACGCCCGCAGGCGCCGCCACGCCCGGGGCGGCGACAACCGGCGCCCCGGGCGCCTTGCCGCAAACCGAGCACGGTTCGATCCCGCCCGCCAGCTCCGCCCCACATTGATTACAGAACATCCCCACCCCCGACGAATTCCCACCCCGCGCTTCCCACTTCCCATTTCCCACTTTTCACTGCCCACATCCCACTTCTCACCGGCTTCCCGCCGCCAGCACGGCGTACTCGGCATCCGACTGCTCCGGCATCAGCACCCACAGCGTGTAGATCCCCAGCGCCGTACCAAATGGAATGCTGATCAGCTCGACGATGGCAATGATGATCGCCAGCATCCGCGCCCAGCTTTGCACCGTCAGCAGGCCGATGCCCGCGATGAAGGCCACGATCGCCACCACGAGCAACCCCAGTCCGAACCCGCCCAGCAACGAGTGCACAAACCCGGGCATTCCGGCTCCAATGCCCCAGTCATTCATGCCCCACATCCAGGGCCCCCGGCCGGAGATGCCCAGCAGCACCGCCGAGGCCGGCAGCAGCATGAGGCCGCGCACCAGCCACAGAATGCCCAACACGTTGCGGTGACGCCGCACCCGCCCCACGGCCGTATTCGGCACCGCCACAGACGCCTGCGGCATCGCGCTCGCAGCCGCCGCTCCGGTCCCCGCACCTGCCACCTGGCACCCGCAGTGGGTGCAGTAGCGAACATCCGCAGCCAGCCGGCTGCCGCATTGGTTGCAAAACATGGCTACCTCGACCTTTGCATACTAAAGCGATTCCCTGATTGCCGCCACTGTTTCAGTACGCATTCGCGCCACGGCCGGTTCAGCCACGGCAGGCGAAGGCAGGCGGCGGTCCTTGAAGTGCAGGATCGGCGCCTCCAACCAGTGCCATGAGACCGCCGCGATTCCGAGTGCGGCAATCATTGCAATGGCATCCCTCAGCACTACGGCAAACCCGCCGGCACCCCAATTCAGGCTGGTCCAGCCGGCGACGGCCGTGAGCACCGGGTAGTGGACCAGATAGAGCATATAGCTGATCTGCCCCAGGTAACGCGCCGGAGGCAGCCGCAGCAGCCGCGCGGGCAGCGCTGCCGAACCCGACGTCAGCACCAGCCACCCCACCACCGCGCAGAAAAGCGCCGCCAACGCGGTGTAGCCGAACACGGCAAACACCGGGCTGGAGCGGCTGCCGCCGGTCGAGGCAATGAGCGCCACCAAGCCGGCGGCCGCGGACCAGCCCAGCGGCTTCAGCCAGCGGGCGGCGATGGCGGCGCCGTGCCGGTGCAGCATCCAGGCCAGCAGGGCTCCCCACGCCAGGCTGTCGCAGCGCGCGGGCAGGAAGCGGTACTCGGTGAAGCCGGCCGTATGCACCCACCAGCGCAACAGCGGCGCGCCGACGATTGCCGCCGCCAGCGCCAGCGGCAGGCGCGCCGGCCGCAGCCAGCGCACGATCGGCGCCCAGCCGAGGTAAAACAGCTCCTCGATGGACAGCGACCACAGCACCGCCACCCCGGCATAAACAAACGCCGGAGCGGCAAAGGCCCAGTAATGGAAATGCTCGGCGATGCTGGAGAGATAGAGCCCGTGCATCAGCCAGTAGCTCCAAGGCTGCGGGCCGCCGGCCAGCCGCGCGGCGGCAATGTAGATGGCCAGCAACAGGAAATAGACCGGGAAAATGCGCAGTGTGCGCCGCGCATAGAAGGTCGAGAAGTAGCGGGGGCGGCCGCGGCTGTTCAGCAGGATGGTGGTGATCAGGTATCCGGAAAGGACAAAGAACAGATCCACTCCCGCCCACCCCATGCCCGTCGCCGGGTTGGCGAGGACGGTGGCGACACTGTAGTGAAAACTTATGACGGCGAGCACGGCGAGCGCGCGCAGGCCGTCGAGTTCGGGAATGCGGCGCGGCCGCACTTCTCTGGACGCCCTCCCGCTGCCACCCCAGCGCGCCAGCGCGCCGGGGGCCCCGGCGATGGTCAGGCTGCGGCCGAAATTCACTTGGCGGCAACGCGCACCCACTCTGCTCAGGGCGCGTCCAAGTTGCCTCGATATGGCGGATTCACGGGGCACAAATCTGTCCACAGTATCATTGAATGCGGGTTGGACGGCCCCGTGGCCGCTGCCCGCCCCAGCGCCATGAATCCCGTTGCACGCCTGCGCGCCGCTTGCCGATCCGAAGCTGTGGACCGGCCGCCGGTATGGCTCATGCGCCAGGCCGGGCGCTACATGTCCGAGTACCGGGCGCTGCGGGCGCGGCATGGATTGCTGGAAATCTGCCGCTCGCCGGCGCTCGCCGCCGAAGTCACCATCACCGCGGCGGAGCGGCTCGGAACCGACGCCGCCATCGTCTTCGCCGATTTGCTGCTGCCGGCCGAGGTGCTGGGGTTCAAGCTCGAGTTTACCGCCGGCGAAGGCCCGCGCCTCTCGCCGCCGCTGCGGGAACCGGCCCGCATCGCCCGGCTGCCAGAGCAGTGGGGGGGAGCGCTGGGGTTTGTCAGCGAGGCGGTGCGGCGGGTGGCCGCCCATTTTGGCGACGCGACGCCGGTGATTGGCTTTGCCGGCGCCCCATTTACGCTGGCCAGCTATTTGATCGAAGGCGGGAGCTCGCGCCACTACACGGAAACCAAACGCCTCATGCTCGACCACCCGGCGGCGTGGGATGAGCTCATGCGCAAGCTCAGTGCCGGGCTGGCCGAACTCTGCCGGGAACAGGCCGCGGCCGGCGCCGCCGCGCTGCAGCTTTTCGACAGTTGGGCGGGGGCGCTCTCCGAGCACGACTACCGGCGCCAGGTGCTGCCGCACAACCAGCGCCTGGTGGCGGCAGTGAAGGAAACCGGAGCGCCGGTCATCTATTTTTCGACCGGCACGAACGGCTATCTGGAAGCCATAGCCGACACCGGCGCCGATGTGCTCAGCCTCGACTGGCGCATCGAGCTGGGGGCGGCCTGGCAGCGTCTGGACGCGCGCGGCGCACCGGTGCCGGCGCTGCAGGGCAATCTGGATCCGGCGGTGCTGCTCTCCACGCCCGCGGTGGTGCAGGCCGCCGTCGAACGCCAACTGCGGCAGGCGGCGGGGCGGCGGGGCTACATCTTCAACCTCGGCCACGGCATTCTGCCGGAGACGCCGGTGGAGCGGGTGGAAGCGCTGGTGCGCTGGGCCCAGGGGGTGCGGGTTGCCGCCGGCGATTGAGATCCGCGGGGCGCGGGTGCACAACCTCAAACAACTGGACGCCAGCCTGCCGCTGAACCAGTTGATCGTCATCACCGGCGTATCCGGATCGGGCAAAAGCAGCTTGGCGTTTGACACCCTTTACGCCGAGGGGCAGCGCCGCTACGTGGAATCGCTGTCGGCCTACGCCCGCCAGTTCCTGGAGCGCATGGAGCGGCCGGACGTGGACTCGATTGACGGCATCGCGCCGGCGGTGGCGATCCGGCAGAAATCGGGCAGCCGCAACCCGCGCTCGACGGTGGGCACGGTCACCGAGATCTACGACTACCTGCGGCTGCTGTTCGCCCGCGTCGGCGTCATCATGTGCCCGGACTGCGACCTGCCCGCCGGGCGCAGTGACGTGGACACGGCGGTTGCGGCACTGCTGGCCGAGGCCGCGGGCGCGCGCGCGCTGGTGTTGTTTCCGGTGGGCGCAAGCGGCGAGGCTGAAGCGCTGAAGACGCGGCTGGCCGAGCTGCGGGCGAAGGGATTCAACCGGCTCTGGCAGGCGGGCACGACGGTGGAGTTTTCCACGCCGGAGTCGCTGCTCGAGCTCGATCTGAACCAACCGATCGCGGTGCTGCTCGACCGGCTGGTGATCGAGCCCGACGCCCGCGCGCGGCTGGTGGATGCCATCGAGATCGCCTACCGCGAAGGCGGCGAGGTGCGGCTGCTGGAGGCCGGCGGCGCGCGCCAGTGGCGTTTCAGTCCGCGCTTCGAGTGCCGCCGCTGCGCCCGCGGGTTCGAGACGCCGGAGCCGGCGCTGTTTTCCTTCAATAACCCCTTTGGCGCCTGTCCGCGCTGCCAGGGCTTCGGCAACGTGGCCGATATCAGCGAGGCGCTCGTCGTGCCCAACGGCAGCCTCAGCCTGGGCGAGGGCGCCATTGAGCTGTGGACGCGCCCGCGGTGGCAGAAATGGGCGCGGGCGATGGAGCGCTACGCCGCCGCCGCCGGCATTCCGCTCGATGTCGCCTGGGGCGAGTTGAGCCCCGCGCAGCGCGAGGCGATCTGGCGCGGCGGGGGCAAGTTTCCCGGCGTGGAAGGTTTTTTCGAGCGCCTGGAGCGCAAAAAATACAAGGTGCACGTGCGTGTGCTCATCAGCCGCTACCGCGGCTTCACTCTCTGCCCCGCCTGCGGCGGCGCCCGGCTGCGCCCCGAGGCGCTGTGGGTGCGGCTGAGCGACACCGAAGGCGGGCGGCGCAACATCGCCGACGTGGTCGGCATGACCATTGCCGGCGCCCAGGCCTGGTTCGAGCGCCTGCAACTCGACCGCCAGCAGCAAGCCATCGCCCCGGCGGTGCTGACCGAGGTGCGCCAGCGCCTCGGGTTCCTGCTCAAAGTCGGGCTGGAGTACCTGACGCTCGATCGCCTTGCCGCCACCCTCTCCGGCGGCGAGGCCCAGCGCATTCAGCTCGCCACCTGCCTCGGCGCCCAACTGGTGGGCTCGCTCTACGTGCTCGATGAACCCTCGATCGGGCTGCATCCGCGCGATACCGCACGCTTGATCGGCATCCTGCGAGAGCTGCGCGACCTGGGCAACACCATCGTGGTGGTCGAGCACGACCCCGAGGTGATGCGCGCCAGCGATTATCTGCTCGACCTCGGGCCGGCGGCCGGCGAGCTGGGCGGCGAGGTGGTGGCCGCCGGCCCTTGGCGCGAGGTGGAGCGGGCGCCGCGCTCGCTCACCGGCGCTTATCTGCGCGGCGAGCGCCAGGTGCCGCGCCCGCTGCGCCGCCGCGAGCCCGGCCCGCGCGAGCTGCGCCTGGAAGGCGTCAACGCCCACAACCTCCACGATCTTGACGCCACCATCCCGCTGGGCGTGCTGGTGGCCATCACCGGCGTCAGCGGCAGCGGCAAAAGCACCCTGATCCACGACGTGCTCTTCGGCAACCTGCGCCGGCTGCTGCGCTCCGGCCCCGAGGCCGAACCCGGCGGCGGCGCGCGCGGCGCCAGTTGCCGCCGCCTCGAGGGCTGGGAACATTTGAGCGACGTGGTGCTGGTGGACCAGTCGCCCATCGGCCGCTCGCCGCGCTCCAACCCGGTCACCTATATGAAGGCCTTCGACGGCATCCGGCTGTTGTTTGCCGCCCAGTCCGACGCCCGCCGCCGTGGGTTGCGCCCCAGCCATTTTTCCTTCAACCTCCCCGGCGGGCGCTGCGAGGCGTGCCAGGGCGACGGCGTGGTGACGGTGGAAATGCAGTTCCTCGCCGATGTCGAACTGCCCTGCGAGGAGTGCGGCGGCCGCCGCTTCCAGGCCAAAGTGCTCGACATTACCTTTCAGGACCGCAACATCCATCAGGTGCTGCGCATGAGCGTACTCGAAGGCCTCGCCTTCTTCCGCCAGCATCCCCGCATCACGCGCCCGCTGCAGTTGCTGGAGGAGATCGGGCTCGGCTATCTGCGCCTGGGCCAGTCCGCCACCACGCTGTCGGGCGGCGAGGCCCAGCGCCTCAAGCTCGCCGCCCACCTCGCCCAGCCGCGCACCGCCGCCCGCACGCTGTTCCTGTTCGACGAGCCCACCACCGGGTTGCATTTCGACGACATCGCCCGGCTGCTTGCCGCTCTCGAGCGGCTCCTCGATGCCGGCGGCTCGGTGGTGGTCATCGAACACAATCTCGACGTCATTCAGGCCGCCGACTGGGTCATTGACCTCGGCCCCGAGGGTGGGGCCGGCGGTGGGCGCATTGTTGCCGCCGGCCCGCCCGAACTGGTCGCCTGCGCCGCCCACTCCCATACCGCCGCCTACCTCGCCGCCCGGCTCCAGGCCGCCCCCGCCCCGGCCGCCGAATAAATCGCCCCGCTCCTGTCACGCCGGGGGGGGGAGTGGCATCCTTGAGAGGAGCGAAGCTGCTATGTCAATGGTGCGTCCCCTATGGCGGCCGTCAGGATGGGTGCTCGGGCTGGCGCTCGTCGCCGTCGCCCAGACCCAGCCCGCCCAGAACCCCAAGCAACTGCGCGCCTACGCCAAACTCGAAGCCAGCGCCGCCAAGCAGCACGAATCCAAAAAGGCGGACACCCTCGCCAAACTCGCCGTGCTCGACTTCGCCATGGCCCGGGTCAGCTTTCACGCCGGCGACACCGCCACCGCCCTGGCCCAGCTCGACCACGTGCGCCAGCATGCCGACCAGGCCGGCGCGCTGCTGCAACTCGAAGCCGCCCGCGGCAAGACCAGCCACATGCGCGACGTCGAAATGTCGCTGCAGAAAATCACCTTCGGGCTCCAGGATCTCGTCCATGACGTGCCGCTGGAACAGCAGCCCGCCGTCAAATCGCTGACGACCCGCATCGCCAACCTGCGCTCTCAACTGCTGCAATGGATGTTCTCGCCCAAAAAGTCCTGAGCCTGGCCGCCGCCGGGCCAGAGCAAACGCGGCCCCGGCGGAGCAACCGGGCAGCGTTGCGGCGCGGCCGCCCTTTTCTGGACGCCCTCCCGTTGCCACCCCAGCGCGCCCGCGCGCCGGGGGCCCCGGTGTGGGTCGGGCTGCGGCCGAAATTCGCTTGGCGGCAACGCGCGCCCGCTCTGCTCAGGACGCCTCCAAGTTGCCTCGTCCAGATGCGGCTTTGCAAGCGGCAAGGCCACACGTTGCTGTCCACCCTTTACGTCCACGCTGTTTTTGCGCTCATAGCCCTGGCGGTGGCCGGCCCCGCCCTCCGGGCGCAGGTCCGCGACCCGCTCACCGCCGCCGAGGCCAACCAGGTCCGCGACACCGCTGACAAGCTCGATAAGCGCGTTCCCCTGCTGCTCAGCTTCGCCCAACTTCGCCTGACCCGCTTCGAACAGGTGCGCACCGCCGCCCCGCCCGCCCCCGACCGCGACAACGAGCTCTATGACCTGTTGCGCCAGTACCATGCCATCCTGCCCGAACTCGACGACGCCGTGGATGACCTGGTCGCCGCCGGCCCCAAGCAGTACAAAATCCCCAAGGTTCTCGAGGCCCTGATTAAGGGCGAAAACGCGCTGCTGGCCTCCCTGCAGCACATCCAGACCGCCTCCGCACCCGCCGACCTTGCCAACTACCACTTCGAGCTGCAGGATTGTGTTGATCGCACCACCGACAGCCTGCAAAATGCTGAAGACGCCCGCAACGGCAAGTGAGGCCAGCCATAACCCGTGACCTGGAACCAACCTTTGTGGCGGTGTTCCGCGAGCTCAAGCCGCGCACGCCGCCGCCCCCGCTTGAGATCGCCTTTTATCCGTTCGCCCACATCAACAACACCATCCGCCTGCGCCAGGGGCGTTTGCTGGTGCGGATCAGCGACCTGCTGCAGACCGCCCCGGACGCGGTGCTGGAGGCGCTGGCGCAGATCCTGCTGCGCAAGCTCTACCGCCGGCCCATACCGAAAACCTACAACGCCCGCTATCGCCGTTACGTCGGCTCCCACGATATTGCCGCCAAAGCCCAGCTTATCCGCCAGATCCGCGGCCGCAAACAACTCGCTCCGCCGCAGGGCCGGCACCACGATCTGGACCTGATCTTCGACGAGTTGAACCTGCGCTTTTTTCATGGCCTGATGGCCAAACCCAATTTGAGCTGGGCGGCGGCGGTGGCGCGGAGAAACCTGGGCCACTACGATGCCGCCCACAACGCCATCTGCATCAGCCGCATCTTCGACCGCGCCGAGGTCCCGCGCTTTGCCCTGGAATATGTGCTTTACCACGAGATGCTGCACCTGCGCCACCCGGTGAAGATGCGCGGCAGCCGGCGCTGCGTGCACTCGGCGGAGTTCCGCCGCCAGGAGCGGCTGTTCCCACGGTGGACGGAGGCCGAAGCCGCCCTCAAGCGGCTGTAGTCGAGCTGCAGCAGCAGCGCCAGTTGGCCGAAACCGCCGCGGCCGGCGCTGCGTCGCAGTTCTGTACTACCATGAAGGAAAGTTCTACCGCGCTGCAGTCATCATGCGATTCCATCAGATTTGCGCATTCACCCTGGGCATGAGCCTGCTGGCCGCCTCCGCGCTCGCGCAGGGCGCGCAGCAGCAAACAGGGCCGGTCATCATCCCCAAGAAGGCCCCCACCCAGCAGACGCCCACCGCCCCACCGCCGGCCACCAAGCCCGAGCCCGCGCAGAAGCCGCAGTTCAACTACAACGTCACCGTCCCCGAAGTCGAAATCCCCGTCACCGTCCAGATTCAAAACGGCCAGTTCGTCCCCAACCTCACCGAGAAACAGTTCCGGCTTTCCGAAGACGGCGTCCCCCAGCACATCGACAAGGTGAGCGTGACCACCGACGCCCCCATGACGGTGGTCATGCTCATCGAGTTCCGCAACACCTGGCTGCCGTTCCTCTACAACGTGCTCGAAGCCTCCTACGTCTTCACCGGCCAACTGCAGCCTCAGGACTGGATCGCGCTCGTGACCTACGACCTCAAGCCCACCGTCGTCGTGGATTTCACCCACAACAAGCGCGCCATCTACGCCGGCTTGAATTCGCTGCACTTCGCCAACTTCAGCGAGGGCGACCTGTTCGATTCGCTTTCGGACACGATTGACCGGCTCAACGACATCAAGGGCCACAAAACGCTGGTGCTGATCTCGACCGGGCTCAACACCTTCAGCCATATCAGCTTCGATCAGGTCCGCAAAAAACTGCAAGCCACCCAGGGCATCACCATCTACAGCGTGAGCATGGGCTGGTCGCTCGAGGAGTGGCTGTCTTCCAACAGCTACGGCGGACAGATGGCCGAGATGAGCCTGCTGCAGGCCGACAACGAGATGCGCTACTTTGCCCAGGTCACCGGCGGGCGCTACTATCAGCCCCGCTTCGAGGGCGCCTACACCGACGTGTTCCGCGACATCGCCGGCACGGTGCGCAGCCAGTACCTGATCAGCTATTCGCCGACCAACCGGAAGCTCGACGGCACCACGCGCAAAGTCAGCATCGAGCTGCTGGCGCCCGACGGCAAGCCGCTTTCCATCGTGGATCAGAAGGGCAAGAAGCTCAAATACACCATCAACTACCGCGACGCCTACACCTCGCGGCACGTGGTGCAGTAGTCTTGCGCCGCAGCCGGAGCTGCGACGCGGGCGCGCCCCGGGTCCACGGCCGCGGCAATGGCGTGCAGCCGGGGGATGAGCGCGGCCAAGTCCGCCGGCGCAATCGCCTGCTCGCGGTCTGAAACGGACTCTTCCGGCCGGACATGCACCTCGACGCAGACGCCGTCGGCGCCAGCGGCCACGGCGGCGCAGGCGCCCGGCGCCACCAGCGCGCGCCGCCCGGTGGCATGGCTGGGGTCGGCCAGCACCGGCAGGTGCGTGAGCAGGCGCATGGCGGCGAGCCCACCGAGGTCCAGCAGGTTGCGGGTGTGGCGGTCGAAGCCGCGGATGCCGCGCTCGCACAGCACCACCTGGTCGTTGCCGCGGGCCAGCAGATATTCGGCCGCCGCCAGCCACTCCTCCAGCGGCGCGCTGGGCGCGCGCTTCAGCAGCACCGGCCGCCCCAGTTCGCCCAGTTTTCGCAGCAGCGGAAAGTTCTGCATGTTGCGCGCGCCCACCTGCAGCATGGCCGCGTGCCGCGCCACCAGTTCCACGTCCTCGGGCGCCATCACCTCGGTCACCACCGGCATACCCACTTCAGCCCCCACCTCGGCCAGCAGCTCCAGGCCGCGCCGCCCCAGGCCGGG
>JBOGKJ010000045.1:0-2212 GCA_050745565.1 Terriglobales bacterium
TTTTTGACTATGTGTCGAGCCAATGCGTGGCTTATGTGAGCCCGCAGGACAAGTTCCTGTTCGGGGCCACGGGGCCGACGGGCTCGCTCGGCAGCCGGACGCAGGACTTTCAGATCAAGCAGGACGCAAACGGAGACTCGGCGCTGGTGGTGAACCGCTTCACCGACAGCTCGCCCACCGGCTACCTGCTGGACCTCGAGGACTCGACCTTGAGCACGCCGCTGTTTCGTGTGGACGCCACCGGGACCGTCACCGCCGGCAACTGGAACAACTCGGGCTCGAGCATGACCGTGGGCGCGCTCTCGGCCACCGGCCTGACGGTGGGGGGCAACGCGATTGCGCCGGTGCGGGGGCAGTCGGGAACGATCCTGAGCGGCACCTACAGCGCCGGGCAGTGCTCGGCGGCGGCCGTCAGTTTCAGTTCGGGCGTCAGCGAGGGCATGGCGGTGGCGATCAATCCAGAAACCACTCCGCCGGATGGGCTGATGTGGAATGGGCAGATTGACGCCACGAACGACGTGCGAATCAAGGTGTGCAACGTGACTTCGAGCGGCATTGTCTGGTCGGCGGGGAGCGTGTGGGATGTGCGGGTGATTCCGTAATGGCGAAGGCGTATTTGATTGAACACGGGGAGACGGCGGAGGACCGGTTGGGGAACGTGCACGGGCGCGAGCACGCGAACGATCCGCTGGACCGGCGCGGCGAGCGGCAGGCGGCGCGGCTGGGCGCGCAACTGCGGCGGCGGATGCCGTCCCGCATTTACACCTCGCCGGCGCGGCGGGCGCAAGAGACGGCGCGGATCGCGGGCGCGGTGGCGGGAGTGCCGGTCGAGGTGGCGGAGGAATTGCGGCCGCTCGAAACTGGCAGTCTGGCGGGAGGCAACCAGCGGCGGGCGGCCGAGCGGCTGAAGCCCTACCTGGAGAATCCCGGGCGGCAGATCCCGGGTGGGGAGACGGTGGCGGCGTGGCGGAAACTGCACCAGCAGTTTGCGGCCAAGGTGGCCCAGGGGGCCCGCAAACGGGGCCAGGCTCCGCCGGCGCTGGTGACGCACTCGGCGGTGGTGGGCTCGCTCGCGGGCGGCGCCGCAGCGGCCGGCAAGAGCATGGCGCATCCGCCGCCGCCGGCCGAGGCGCGCCTGGTGGACGTGGGGCGCGGGAGGCGGCAATGACGGCGCAGACGGTTTGGGTGGTGGCGGCCTGGTACGTGTTCAGCGCGGTGGTGAGCGGGATGTCGGCGCCCACGGCGAAATCGGGGCCGGGGTATCAGTGGACCTACCACACGCTGCACGTGCTGGCGGGGGATTTGTCAAAGGTATTGATCAAAAACGGAGGGCAGACAAATGGCGTGGACTTGGAACATCAGTAGCCTCAACCGGGAAAACACCCAGGTGAAGGCGTTCGGGCAGGTGATCTTCACTGGCAACTACACGGCGGGCGGAGACGCCGCCGGAACTTTCAACACCGCCAACGGCGCCAACACCGCCGGCTGGCCGGACTTCAAGCCGGCCGGCAGCGTGCTGCACGCCGAACTGACGCCGGTGGGGGGCCAGGTGTCGGGCGACACCAGCTACGTCGGGGTGGTGGTGCCGGTGGCGGCCTCACCGGTGCCGAAGATCAAGCTGGTGGACGCGGCCACGGGCGCGGAGGTGGCGACCGGGGCGTATCCGGCGGCAGTGACCGCATCGGTCTACACCACGATGGAGCTGCGGTTCCGGACGAACCTTTAACACAAAGTTGCTAGTTGCTAGTTGTCAGTTGCTAGTGAAGGCGCGGCGGACGGCACGCGGGCCGGCGGCGCATTCAAAACTGAGTTTTCAACTAGGAACTAGCAACTAGCAACTTTCTTCCCATACCGGTCTCACGGGGTTACATCAATTCGTTCGCGGCTGACCCGGACGACAACGATATGTTCCAGGCGTTCACGGACGTGGCTAACTTCGCCGACGCGCTGGAGCAGGCGACTGGGCAACAGGTGGGCGCTGGGCAGGCCAGTTCGCTGCCGGCACCGGGCTCGGCCGGGTGGACCATCGCTGCCGCGAACGGGCATTTTATGGTGCAGATCACCAACCCGGCGCCGGCGGCGGGCGCCAGCCAACCGCCGATCCAGCACCAGGTGGCAAGCGCCGTGGACCTAAACTTCAACACCAACTCGGCGGTAACGACGTACACGCTGGGCCTGGGCGAGCTGACGCGCGACATCGTGGACCCGGGGG
>JBOGKJ010000046.1:0-5775 GCA_050745565.1 Terriglobales bacterium
TTCTGCGTTCCCTGGATGCGCGCCTGCCCGATCTGCTGCTGCAGCTTGCCCAGCGCCTCGGCCGATTGCTGCCCCTGTTCCCGGCCCAACTGCTCCTCGGTGGCGTTGACGCCGGCGGCGTTGCCGGTGCGGCTGGCCTGGTTCTCAAGCCGCCCCCGCGCCGCCCCGAACGCCCCCGCGAGCGAGCCGGTCGCGGCCTGCTGCATCGCCTGCTGTTCGGCGCCGGTGTAGCCGGGCGCGTTGTACTCGCCGGTGTAGCCGCCCATCGCGCCCTGGTAGGCGTTCTGCGCGTTCTGGAAGCCCTTTTGCGCCGCGCCCGCGGCCTGGTTGTAGCTTGCCTGCTGCTGCTGGTTGTAAGTTCCCTTGTCGCCCCGCGCCATTTATGCCTCCCCCAATGAATCCAGGTGCTCATGGCAGCAGTAGCCATCCGCCTCCACCAGCACCAGCAACCGTCCGTCGTTTTGGCAGCGCTCCAGAGCCAATGTCGCCATGGGCAGCGCCGCCAGCGTGGCGAGCGCGTATAGCGGCGCCTGCCGGGTCGCCGCCTCGGGTTCGATCACCAGTCGCATCACCGCGTCACCCGCCCACCCCGGTTGCCACCGGCCGCAGCGTCCAGGTCGGCCGCGCAAACGCGTAGACCGACAGCAATTCCATCGTCCCGGCGCCGTCCTGACTGGTGAAGCGCAGCCCCACGGCTTCGCCCTGCGCCAGCGCCAGCCCCTGCACGGTGGCGACCTGGGCCGCGACCGGAGCCCGCAGAAACGTCATCGGCGCCCCGCCGTCGGTTACACTGGCGACGTTCACGCGCCCGGTGCCGCGCATCCGTGCCTGCACCAGCCCGACCATCTCCATCCCTTGCCGCTGCTGCTTCAGCAGTTCCGACGCCGAGATGCCGCCGGTGGTCAACGCCCATAGGATCGGTTGCCCGTTGTCGGCTCGGGCATCGGCGTCGAGATAATGCACCGCGTCCACACAGGCCAACATCACCTGGCGGATCGCCTGCCGCCGGTCGTTCATGAGCGCCGGCGCGGCCAGCGGGCGCGTCATCGCCACCGCCTGGCTCGCGGCGATGGTGTCGCGCGACCAGCGCCGGCCGGGGAAGTAGTGGTAGCGCGCGGTGAAGGCGCTGAACCGGATGCTCGCCTCCCAACCCTCGAGGTAGCTGATTTTCAGGATGTCGCTGCATTCCGCCGACTGGTCGAGCGGCACCCCGAGCCGCACGCACCGCGTCTCGCTGTCAACTGCGGCCCAGATCTGCTGACACGCGCTCCAGTTGATGCGGTTCCAGAGCCCGGGCTGGTCCACGGCCGGCCCCAGCAGTTCGTCGCTCAGCAGCGTCGGCACGGCGCCGGTGAACTGGAAGCAGCCGGTCGAGTGGACCAGGATTACGTAGCCGTCCCCGACTGCGGCGGCGCGGATGCCGCACGCCCCGACCACGGGCGAGACCTCGCTGATATCCCAGGTGGCCGGGTCGCCGTTGTTGGGCGTCACCAGATGCAGGCTCGATTCCTTGGCCACATAAATCCGGTTGCGGAACTCGAACACGGCGGTGACGCGCTGGCCGTTGTCGGGCGCGACTTCGAAGAACCCGGTGTCGCCGAAGTAGACTCCGCCGTCGCCGGGCTGGCTGCACTGCACCACGCTGGGCTGGCTGGGGTCGCCCCACCACATCAGCCGCTCGGTGGTTTCGCTGTAGACCACGCCGGCCATGGCCGGCAGCAGAATGGCGCGGAACTGGTCGCTGACGTCGTTTGAGGCCGCCAGAAAGTCGTCGTCGAAATTGAAGGTGGCCGTGGTGGTCACGTTGTCATTGACAACGGTCGAGGTCTCGACCACGCCGTTGACGGTCTGGCCGTCCTGAATGTAGTAGTACGGGCCCGCGCTCGATCCGCCGGCCACCGTGAACGCCACCACACGCGCCGCCACTTGCGCCGGCCCGATGGGTAGGTTGGCCACCGTCGCCTGTTTGCCGCCGGCGGCGTTCCAGCCGAACGGCAGGCTGGGGGCGGTGAGCGAGCCTTCGCGCGTCTGATAGAGCACCACGCCGTAGCGCTGGCCGCTCGCGATGTTGCCGGCCGCCCCTGAATCCGATGGCGACGCCACCCCCGTGGGCGCCGCCAGCGTTACCGGGTCGAGGTCCGAGCCGTCAAAGCTCGCCGGCGCGGTCACGCCCCGCGCGCCGTCGCCCAAGGCCAAATAGCAGCGGTTGTAGACCGCCACCCCGTTCATCCAGGCGTCTGCCGGCAGCACCACGTTCGATTCGGGCGCGGCGAGCGCCAGCCGCCCGCTGCCTGCCGGTGACTCGGCGTAGAGCGCGCCATCGGCGGCGAACACCACCGGCTGGCTGGTGCCGTCGTTTTTGACGAAGTCCAGCAGCCCGCGCACCTGCTGGCCGTTGGCTACGGCCATGGCGCGGGTCAGGCCCTCGCGTGTGCCCACCGCGGCCGAGGTGAAGCGGACGTTGGTGGCCTCCGCCATCAAGTCCGCATCCAGCATCTCCGGCGGCCAACTGCAGATCAGGCCGCCAAAATGTTCCACCGGCACCGGGATGTAGCCCTCGATCACGGCTGCACCTCCGACGCCGGCGCCGGCACGGGCGTCCCCGCGCCTGGTTCCCCCAATGCCGCCGGCAGCCCCGCGCCCTCGAGCACCGCCGCCTGCGCCGCCGGTGGCAGATCCTTGAAGTTCGCCGTGAGGCTCTCGCTCAGCGGCCGCTTCGGCGGTCCCGGCGATGCTTGCGCCTGGGGCACTGCGGGAACTGCCGGCTGCGCCGCCTGCTGCACCTGCGCCTGCCGCCGCGCCTGGTCGGCGGCCTGTTGCTCGGCCGCGTCCATATGGGCCATCAGGTGCGCGATCACGTTGGCGTAGCCCTGCGGCTCGGCGGCCTTGGCCTGCAGCCCGGCCTGGGAGACGGCCCAGTCCCGAATCTCGCCGATATGCACGTCATGGTCATCCACCTCGAGCTCGGGCAGAATGGTTGGCCGCAGCGAGCCATCCGGCTGCGGCACGGGCTCGCCGCGCAGCAGCGCCTCGATCTCCATGGCCTGCTTGGTGCGGTTGTCCTCGCCCGGGTCCACCAGTTCCGGCAGTCCCATATAGTGCTGCACGATCGGCCGGTTCACCGGCGCCCCGACGATCGCCAGCAGGTCCGGGTCCTTGGTGGCCAGGATCTGCTCGAGCGAGTCGCGGATCTGCCCAAAGCTCTGCGGGAAGTCCTCGTCCGCCGACGGCCGCGCCACCACGTTGCCGCGGATATCGTTGAGCCGAATGTACTCGGAGCGGTAAGCCGCGCCCTTGCCCTCCACCACCAGCTCGACATCCTGGCTGCGGTTGCGCCGGAAGCACTCGACCGCCAGCGTCATTTCCCGTGCCTCGGCCTCGCGCATCTGCTTCCACACCAGCGATAGCCGCCCCATGGCCTGGTCGCGCGATTGGGCGTAGGCGGATGCGGTCTTAAGGTTGGGTGCGCCCCCGCCGAAGATCGACGGCAGCGCCCCGGTGATGAACTGGCCGGCCTCGGCCAGCCGTTCGCCGTCGTTCCAAAGGTTGGGGTCCACGTGCAGGCTGGGCTGGAAGATCATGCCCGCGAGCGGCAACTGCGGCCCGGCACCCTCGATCACCACCGGCATGTAGCTCCCCGGCTGCATGCGCTTGCGCGCCAGCGCGTCGCCGTTCACGTAACGGGCGTCGTACAGGATGGGCGGGGCCGAGGCCATCTCGCGGTGCTCGGCCAGAATGTTGGCGCTATCGTTGATCTGGCGCTGAATCGAAAGCGCGTCCTGGCCCATCGGGTCGCGGTAGATGCCGATGCCCGGCAGCCCGGTGCAGATCACCCAGCAGTCATCCAGCCGCTCCGGCTCGGCGTGCAGGAAGGTCTCGCCTGCGAACTCCACCCGGCAGCCCTCGGGATACAGTTCGAGCAGTTGCCGCCGCATGCCGTCGTCGGCATGCGACCAGAACGCCTCCGGCCGCAGCCAGCAGCGTTTATAGGTGATCAGGCTGGCCATGGGCAGCGAGTTCCACGATCCTTGGGCGTCGGCGAGCGACAGCCGCACGATGCGCTCGTAGGTGTCTTCGCCGCTGCCGCCGGGGGCGTCAATCCGGTCAGCCTTCTGCGGGTAGGCCGCGCGCAGCACCGCCTTGTGTTGCTCCTCGCACTGGATCAGGTAATAACAGTCGCGCTGGCCCTGCGCCTGGGGCGGCAGCTTGAAGTACAGCGGGCCGTACACGTCCATCTTCTCGGCGCCGTTCGGCACCTGCCGCATCCCAGTCGTCACTGGCGCCTCGACGTGCTCGGCGGGCGCAAAACTCTCCGGCCCCATCAGCGCCCCGCAGTTGCGGCAGCCGACCGGACCGCCGGCCACGATCCCGGCGGATTCGGGTGCGTCGGCGCGCTGCATCGCCCCACAGTTGGGGCACTCGAAGCGGTCCGGCAGCGTCTGGATCAGTTGCGGCGCCATCACCGGCTCGCTGTGGTGGCCGAACTTGCCGCCGTCGACCAGAAAGCGCACGTAGGTGGCGAAGATGCCCTGGTTCCACAGGTAGTAGGCTTTCCTCACCCGCAGCGTGTCCAGGCTGTTGTTGCGCGCCACCACTTCGGCCACGCGGCTGGCGGCGCGCGAGGTGGCGATATCCTCCTGGGACTCGGCCGACACCGGCATGTACTGGATCTTGGGCGGCGACTGCACCAGCGCGGCAATGATGCTCAGCCCCCAACTGCGGTACATGTTAATGGTGTAGTCGAACCGCGGCATGTCCTCGCGGTCCAGGTCGTCGCGCTCGAAGGGGGTGTGCCAGTTGCTGTCCTTGGTCGAAAACCAGACGTTCTGGTTGCCCCGCCAAAACTCCTCCGCCTCCCGCCACAGCCGCACCTTGTGCCGCCGCACCGCGTCGGACTCGAGCTCGTAGAGCCGCACCATCTCCCGCACCGCCGACTGCACCGCCTGCGGCGGCTCGGGCGCCACCAGCGGCGACTCGGCCGACGGCTGCTCGCTGCGGTTGGGCTCGTGCTGCCCGGTGGCGTCGGCGATGGCGCGCTGATCGCCCTGGATCCCGGGCTCGCCCGCGGCTCCAGCCCCAGCTCCAGCCATCGTCCCGGCCAGGTCGTCGAGCTGAAGTCCTGTCGTCATAGCTCCGTGTAATAGGGCACGTAGGCCGGATTGGACCGGCGCATCCCCAGCGCCCCAAGCAGCGCCGTCATCGAGTCCAGGCGCGCCCGCGGCACAAAGGCGTGCACTTCGTCGCACCCCAACGCCCGCAGCCGCCCCCGCAGCTCCGGCCCGCGCTTGGCCAGCGAGTGCAGCATCGCCCGGCTCCCGCCCACCAGCATCAATTCAACCGTGGCGTGCGCCACCACCGCGCCTAGCAGTTCGCCCTCCCGCTCCGCCGCCTCCGCCAGCAGGTAGCGCAGGTCGCCCAAGTCGGGAAAGGCGAACCCCTCGCCTCCGCGTGCGGTGATTGCCGCGCACTGCCGCTGGTGCGCCGCCCGCAGCGCCCCCTCATCGTCCGGCCTGTAGCCTCGCCACGTGGTCATGACGTTTTCAGCACCCCCGGGCTCAGCGCCACCACCCCGGCCGCGGTCGAATAGGTCAGCCAGCTGTTCCACGTAGAGCCCGGAAAGCGCGACCGAATCCGGAAATACTTCGTCACCCCCGGGTCCACGATGTCGCGCGTCAGCTCGCCCAGGCCCAGCGTGTACGTCGTTACCGCCGAGTTGGTGTTGAAGTTTAGGTCCACGGCGCTTGCCACCTGGTGCTGGATCGGCGGTTGGCTGGC
>JBOGKJ010000047.1:0-14640 GCA_050745565.1 Terriglobales bacterium
GGAGGGCGATGGCACCAGGGCAGGTGCTGCGCCGCCCATTTTTCTAGACGGGCGCGCTATACCGCGCGTGGCAGCGGCTGGGTTGGTGAGAAATGCGGGCTAACGGCGCGACTCCCGCGAGATGTGAGGCGCAACCGACACCGACGCCCGGTACGATAGAGGCGTGGGGCGCGCAGTGCGATTTGCCATCGTCGGCGCCGGCATTGCCGGGCTTAGCGCCGCTTGGGAGTTCGTCTCCCGCGGGGAGCGCGATTTCCTGCTGCTGGAGGCCTCGGACGCCGCCGGGGGGCTGATCGGCACCACCCGCGATTCCGGTTTTCTGATGGAATCTGGCCCCGACTCGTTTCTCGCCTCCAAGCCCGCCGCCGCCGCGCTCTGCCGCGAGGTCGGCCTCGAGCCTGATTTGATCCCCACGCTGCCGCAGCCCGCCGGCCCCTCGATCCTCCATGACAGCCGGCTCGACCCGCTGCCGGCAGGCTGGCGCGGCATTGAACCCACCGCGCTTGAACCTGTCCTGCAATCGGGACTGTTTTCACCCTCCGAAAAGGAGGCCCTGGCCGCCGCCTGGCCACCCGCCCCGCTGGCGCGCGCCGAAGCCGAAGCGCTCACCATCGCCGGCTACCTGCGGCGCCGATACGGAAACGACGCCGGCGATGCGATTCTTGCCCGCGTGGCCGCTCCTCTGGCCGGCGGCGTTTACGGCGGCGATGCCGAGACCCTGAGCGTCCTCCCCTGGCTCGCCAAGCGGCAGCCAGGCGCGCCCGCCCCGGCCGGCTTTCTCAGCCTGCGGCATGGTCTTGGCTCGTTGCCCGAGGCGCTCCTCCGCCTGCTGCCTCCTGCCAATCTCATCCTGAACTGCCCGGTTGCCTCGGTCGCGCCCGCGCCCGGCGGCTCAGGCTACCACCTCGCATTGCCCGGCGATACCCTCACCGCCCGCGCCGTCATTCTCGCGCTGCCCGCCTGGGCGGCGGCTAAGCTGCTTCGAGGCTGGCAACCCGACCTCGCCGCCACGCTCGGCGCCATCGCCTACGGCGACTCGGTCAACATCAACCTCGGCTTCGCCTCCGCCCCCAGCCTGCCGGCGGGCCACGGTCTCCTGATCGCCAGCCCCCCAGGCCCGGCCGCCAACCTGCGCTGGCTCGCCTGCACCTTCGCCCATCAGAAGTTTCCCGGACGCGCCCCGGCTGGCACTGCGCTGCTGCGAATGTTCTATGCGGGCGCCGACGCCAGGCAGTCCGATGCCAGCCTGCTCGCTCGCGCCCAAGCCGATCTCGATGCCGCACTGGGCGTCAACGCGCAACCCGTTCTCCACCGCCTGCAGCGCTGGCCCCAGGCCATGCCGCAGCTTTCCGCTGGCGACGCCGCCCGCCTGCACGCCATCAGCGCCGCCGAGGCCCGCCTCCCCGGCCTCGCCCTCGCCGGCAACGCCTACGGCGGCGTCGGCCTCCCCGATTGCATCGCCAGCGGGCGCGCCGCCGCCCAACGCCTGCTCGCCGGCGCTGCACAATGAGTTCCGCCCGCCCGACTCCCGCGCCCCGGCTGTTGCAAGTTGTGAGGCACAAACCGTTTCCCGACCCTCTCCCCGGCTACACAGCCGCCACGGCCCGCCTGCTCGGCGGCGCCGTGCTGGTGCTGGGCGACCCGCCGCCCGCCGGCGACCCCACCTGGGAGGGCATCGAGGTATTGCGCCAGCAGCCGGCCGAGTCGGCCGCCGCCGCCTGGCGCCGCGCCCTGGACCAGGTGCAGCCCAAGGTGGTTTTCGTCCAGCACTTGGGCGGCGCCAGCCCGGCGTTGCTCTCCCTGCTGCGCGAACGCGGCATCGCCTCGGCGGTGTTCCTGCACGATTTCACCCCGGTTTGCCCCACCGACCGGCTCTGGCACGCCAGCCAGGAGCCCTGCTCGGGCCCCGGGCGCTGGGGCTGGAAGTGCGCCCTGTGTGCCTCGGCGCAGGCCAGCCGCGGCGGCATGGCGGGAGTGTTACGGCGCATCCCGGAGCTGCCGCTGCGTATACTCACCTACCGGCATCGGCCGCAATTGTGGCGCACGGCCATGATGCGGGCCGATGCGCTCATTGCCAGTTCGCGCTTCGAACGCGAGTTCTGGATCGGCCATGGCGCGCCCCCGGAGCGCATTGCCGTAGTGCCGCCGCTCGTGGGAGCCGGCGCCGAGCCGCTCGATTATGCCCGGCCGCGCACCCGGCGCCTGTTCTACGCCGGAGGCTGGGATGAAGCCAACGGCGCCAGCTTGCTCGCCGGCGGGCTCGACTTGCTGCGCCAGCCGGTGACCGTGGTGGCCATGGGTGAGTACAGCGCGGCGGCGCGGGCCGCGCTGCGGGCCTCGGTTGCCGGCCGCCACCAGGTCGAGTTTCCGGGCGCGATGTATACGGCCGTGCTTCCCGCGCTGCTCGCCAACAGCGATGCAGCCGTCGTGCCCGCTCGCTGGTCGGTTTCCTTCAGCGCCGTCATTCGCCACGCCCAACTGGCCGGGATGCCCGTGGTGGCCGCGGCCGTCGGCGGCCTTAGCGAACAGATCATCCACGGCGTCAATGGCTACCTCGCCGCGGCCAGCGACTTCGACAGCCTGGCGGAGGCGTTGACCGAGGCGTTCGCGCCTCAAGAGGCAGGCTTCGATGCGGCCGCCACCGCCCGCAACGCCCGTCAGATGGAGGGTGACAGCGCCGCGCTGCTGTCGCGTCTGCTGACCGCGCTCGCCGATAATGTTGGCGCGGGCCCCAATGCGGGCTCGGCTAAGACGCTCGCACCCCAGTCGCCGCACCCGATTTACGCTGGTGGACCAAGCCCCACCGGGGCTCGAACGGCGGCGCGACCCGATGGGCCCCGACCTGGCGTGCCGCTCGCTGGGGCGGCGCAGCCGGAAGCCGCGCTTGCGCTGGAGCACGGCGCCTGGCTCGACGAGATCAGCTCGACCTATGGCGTCAGCCCCGGCGACGCCGCCCGGCAGTTGGCCGCGGCCTTGCGCCTGGTCCATGACGCCAGCCTCGGCGAAGCCGAGCCCAACACCCCGCTCGCCCTCGCCTGCGTCCAACGAGCCGCCTCAACCCTCCGCCAGCAGACGCTCGATCTCAATCACGCCATCGCCTTCTTCCGCGCCTGCGGCTGCCACCGCATCGCCCGTCTGCCGCCCGGCCCGGGCCCGAACCAAGACCCGGATTCCGCCCGTCAACTGGCGGCCTGGAATCTGGAAACCGTGCCGGAAACCGAACTGCCAGACGGCCTCTGGGAAGAGCTTGAGGCCACTGCCCCGGCGCCACTACTGCGCCGGCGCCACCCCCAAGCCCGGGCTCTGGTGCGGCAAACCCCTGGCGGACTGGAAACGCTGGACTGGCGGGAGGATTGACGGGCGCGGGCCCCTGCCCGCTGAGACGCTCGCGACATTGCCGGGCGCGGGCCCCTGCCCGGCTACGCCTGGCATCCCGCGTGGGCTCGGGCCGGCCCGGGGCCCGGTGAGCCCAAGGGGGCGGGAGCGGCCTTTCGCTGAAGGTCGGGCCGCACCGCTTCGTTTACCGGGAGCGGTGAAAGCGCCACTGGCGCTGTCACCCCGGCGGAATTCCACGGCCCTTCGCGCCGATTTTGCCCGCAGTGCAAACGGCGCGACTTCCGCGAAGGGTGATTAATTTATCCCGCCCCTGTAACCTTGACGCCGGGGTGCCGTTGTCTACTGGTAGGTAAAGCCCGAACGCTTACAGGATGGGTCGCCTAACCCGCGTACTACCTGGATTGACAGGACTTTCACCCGGAGCTTAGGTCATGGAACAGGTTGATTATAGGGACTTTTTTTCCACCCTGGCCAATCACTCGCGACTGGCCATCGTGCAACTGTTGCGCCGTCACGGGGCCACGGTCACCCAAATCGCTGAAAGCCTGGGGTACGAGCAAAGCCGCGTCTCGCATTCCCTCGCCAGGCTGCAGCAGGCCGGCATCGTGGCCTGTCGCTGGGAGGACAAACGCAAGGTATTCCGTTTGGCCGAAGATCTCCCGACGCTGCTGCGCGACATCGACCTCTATCTCGAGCGCCACCCCAAAGCCAGCCGCAACGGCACCCATGCCGAGCGCAGCTGGAGCACGCACTGGGCCACCGCCGCCTCCGAATAGCCGCACCGCGCCGCACGCCGATGCGGCCGCAAGAGCTAGGGCAGGATCACAGTTGCTGCTGAACTGCCGCGTGGCGCCAGCCGGCGGCCGACGCGCGGGCCGGCGACCCGCCCCACAGCATGGCGGGCTAAGCCGCCTTGGCAAACAAAGGCTGCGAGATCTCGGTGAGCAGTTCGTCGGCGCGGGCTTCCTCGTTCTGATTGTCCGCCAGCAGCCGCGACACGCGGGTTTCACCCAGCCGGTCCGCCAGCGCCCGCAGGGAACCGTAGCCGGAGATCTCGTAGTGCTCAACTTTTTGCGCGGCAATGATCAGCGCCAGATCGGCTGACGCCGGGCTGTAGTCCTTCCCCTCGCTGACGCTCTCCTCGCCTTCCTCGATGAGGCCCTGCATGCCTTTGCAGGTTTTGGCCTTGGCCTTGGCGCCGAGCAACTCGAAGGCTTGGTTGAGCCGTTCGACATGGCCGCGGGTTTGCTCGAGGTGGTCGGTGAAGCATTGCCGCAACTGAGGCGAGTGGCTCGCCTTGGCCATTTTCGGCAGCGCCTTGACGAGCTGATTTTCAGCGTGGAGCAGGTCTTCCATCTGCTCGATCAAGAGGGCTTTAAGTTCGGGGGCATTCTCGTGTGGCATGAACCTCTCCTAGCGGAAAAAAAGTAGTAGGGAAACTCACCGGGTGCGATGCCATTGGAACCAACGGTTGTTGCATGCGTGGTGGCACGGATGCGGCGCGGCCGCCTTTTTCTAGACGCCCTTCCGCCAGTCGGGCTGCGGCCGAAAGCGGCGCGGCCGCCCTTCTCTGGACGCCCTCCCGCTGCTCCCACCCCAAGGCGCTTGCGCCTTGGGGGCCCCGCCGGTCGGGCTGCGGCCGGGATTCGCTTGGCGGCAACGCGCGCCCGCTCTGCTCAGGGCGCGTCCAAGTTGCCTCGGTTCGAGCTGCGGTAGTGGGTGCGGCAAGGCGCGGGCGGGCGGCCCGTGCGCCGGTCGGGCGACCGGCCCCACACTGTGTGAGGGGGGTCGCCGGCCGGCCCCGCCTGCATGGATGGCGATTACGCGCCGCCACCTGTGAGAAGTCCGAGCCAGGGCGGGGCCACGTTGCCTTGTTAAGCTGGGAAGATGACACAGGCAGGGGCCGCTTCGCAGCCCAACCCCGGCGCCATCATGCAGCTCGGGTTGGGATTCTGGGGCTCGAAGGCGCTGTTGAGCGCGGTTGAGCTGGGTGTGTTCACGGCGCTGGCGGCGGGACCGCTGTCAGCCGCGGCGCTGGAGCAAAAACTGGGTCTGCATGGCCGCGCGACGCGCGACTTCCTGGACGCGCTGGTGGCGCTCGGGATGCTCGATCGCGACGACCGCGCCGGCGTGTACGCCAACACCGCCGAGACCGCGCTTTTCCTCGACCGCAACAAGCCGAGCTACGTGGGCGGCGTGCTGGAGATGGCGAACGCGCGGCTGTATCCGTTCTGGGGCAAGCTGACGGCGGCGTTGCGCACGGGCGAGCCGCAAGCGGAGAGCGGGGGTGACTTTAAGGCGCTGTACGATGACCCGGAACGCCTGCGGGGGTTTTTGCGGGCCATGACCGGCATCAGCATGGGATCGGGCCGGGCGATTGCGGCCGCCTTCCCTTGGACCGACTTCCACAGCTTCGCCGACGTGGGCACGGCTCAGGGCGGTGTGGCGGCGCAAATCGCGCTCGCGCATCCGCATCTGAGCGGCGTTGGCTTCGATCTGGCACCGGTGAGGCCGGTCTTCGAGGAGTACGTGGCGGGACTGGGGCTGGAGGCGCGGCTGCGCTTTCAGGAGGGCGACTTCTGGCAGGATGCGCTGCCCCGGGCCGAGGTGATAGTGCTGGGTCATATTCTGCATGACTGGAATCTGGAGCAGAAAAAGCAACTGCTCGCGCGGGCGTTCGAGGCGCTGCCGGCTGGCGGCGCGCTCATCGTTCACGACGCCATAATTGACGACGAGCGCCGGAAGAACGCCTTCGGGCTGTTGATGAGCCTCAACATGCTGGTGGAAACGCAGGGAGGATTCGATTACACCGGCGCGGACTGCCGCGGCTGGATGCGCGAGGCCGGGTTCAAATCCTCGCGGCTGGCGCCGTTGGCGGGGCCGGACGTGATGGTGGTGGCCATCAAATAGACTCAATCCCGCCGCCATCCGTGAGTGGGGGCGTGAGGGATGCCTCCGGCGGCGGCGGGGCCGGCGGCGCCCGCTCTCCTCTCGGGGAGGGAATTTGGTAAACTCAGAGCACGTGCCGCAGTGGCGGAACTGGCAGACGCGCGTGGTTCAGGTCCACGTTCTCGCAAGGGAGTGGGGGTTCGAGTCCCTTCTGCGGCACCAACGTTATTTGGCGCGGGGCCTGTCGTGGCTTCGCCACGACACCCGCTTGTCCCGGCGAAGGGCGCAGCGGGGCCCCTGCCCCACCCCACCCTTCGCTTGATGTTATTGGACCTCGGCTTCACTCGCCGGCTCCGCCGCCGAGAGGGCCGCGAGTGGGGCCACGCCTCCTGCATTTCACGGCTCAGCCTCGGGCGCTTCCACTGCCCGTTTCCCACTTCTCACTTCTCACTTGCTTTCACGCCGCCGGGGAGACGGCGGGGGAGCGGGTGCTGGCGGCGGGTAGTTCCATCACGATGCGCGTGCCGGCGGTATTTTCCAGGGCAAGGCGGAGCTGGCCGCCGTGGGCGAGGGCGATTTTCTGGGCGCCGAAAAGGCCCATGCCCATGCCGTGGGGCTTGGTGGTGAAGTAGGGCTGAAACAGGTGTGCGCGGATGGAGGCGGCAACACCGGGTCCGTTGTCCTCCACCCAGACGCAGATACGGCTGGAGGCAGTGGCCGAGGGCGCACAGGGCCCGGTATGGACCAGGATTCGGCCCGCGCCGGCGCCCAGCGCCTCGATGGAGTTGAAGATCAGGTTGACCAGCACGCGCCGCAGGTCGTTGGCGCTGCCATAGACGGCGGCGACGGGTTGCAGGTCTTCCACCACCTCCAGCGCCGGGCGCGTCCGCCACAGCGGCCGGGTCAGCTCCACCGCCTCGTGCGCCACCTGCACCAGATCCACCTCGCCCATGGCGCCTGCACCGCCGGCAAGATAGTCGCGCAGGCGGCGGACGATCTGGCCGCCGTCCACGGCAGCGCGGTCAATCATCTCGCGGTACTTGCGCCGCTCCACCGCCGGAGCGTCCTCCTGAATCTCCAGCACCGCCACGGCGCGGCGGACGATGTCCAGCACGTGGTTGAAATCATGGCTGAGGCCGCTCACCATCTGCGCAATGGCGAGGTGGCGGGCGTTGTCGAGCGTGCGCTGCTGCAGTTCCTTGAGCGGCGTAATGTCAGTGAGCAGCACCAGAGAGCCGGCAATCTCGTTGGCGGCGTTGCGCAGCGGCGTGGCGGAAACCAGCACCTCGAGGTGCCGGTTCTTAGCCTCGTCGAGAATGCTGCCCTCGGCCCGGGTGCTGATGCCGGCCGCGGTGGCTTGCTCCAGCGGCATCGGCGGCTGGCTCAGTCCGGAGGTGAACGTGAAGCGTGTACGCAGCACCTCCAGACGCTCGCCCACCAGGGTTTCGCCCGGCCGGTCCAGCATGATGTGGGCGGCCGGGTTCATGGCGATCACGCGCATGCCGCGGTCAAAGATCAGCACGGCGTCGGCGATGTGCTCCAGCAACACCGCCATCTGCTTGGCGCCGGTGGCTTCGCGCATACCGCTGCGGCGCCGCAGCTCCATCAGCACCACCACAAACAGCCCCACCGCCAGCAGGATCAGCTCCTCTTCCCAGGTGATATAGAGATCCGCCGTCGGCCGACGCTGGAGGAAAAACCAGGCGCGGTAGGTGGCGCTGCCAGCCACGCTGAGCAGCACCGCCGCCACCCCGCCCCAGGGCCCCAACAGCGCCTCCATCACCACAATGCCGGGTAGATAGATCAGCAGCGTAATGGCGCGATCCGGCCGGACCAGAATCAGGATTCCGGTCGCCGCCAGGGAAATGCCGATCGCCGCCAGCGAGACCCAAAGATAGCGCAGCGCTCGCATGATTCCGCACCGATATTGGATGCTGAGGCACGGCGCTTTATGCGCCGACTAATTGCGGCACGGCCGCCCTGCTCTGGACGCCCTCCCGCTGCCACCCCAGCGCGCCAGCGCGCCGGGGGCCCCGGCGCTGGTCGGGCTGAGGCCGGGATTCGCTGGGCGGCAACGCGCGCCCGCTCTGCTCAGGGCGCGTCCAAGTTGCCTCGTTTGGCGCGGGGCCCCGCTTAAAGCGGGAGGGCGCGGGGGGCAACCGTAGTGGCCTGGTCGTGAGCGTGGTAGGAACTGCGCACTAGCGGGCCCGCCTCGACGTGGCCAAACCCCATCCTCAGGCCCGCGTTGCGCATCTCGGCAAACTCGGCGGGTGTATAGAGGCGCTTGACCGGCAGATGGTCGCGCGAAGGGCGGAGGTACTGGCCCAGGGTCAGGATGTCGCAACCGGTCGAGGCGAGCTGACGCATGGTGTCCAGCAGCTCGTCCCAGGTTTCGCCCAGCCCCACCATCACCCCGGATTTGCTCAGCATGGCGGGCGCCAGGCGCTTCACACTGCGCAGCAGATTAAGCGACCGCTCAAAGCGGGCGCCCGGCCGCACGAAGCGATACAGGCTGGGGACGGTTTCCGTGTTGTGGTTCAAAATGTCGGGTCCGGCGGCGAGCACGATGCGCAGCGCGGCTTCGCTGCCCCGAAAGTCCGGGATCAACACCTCGACCTTGCAGCCGGGCACGCGCTGGCGCACGGCGGCAATGGTGGCGGCAAAAATCCGCGCGCCGCCCAAGTTGTCGTCATCGCGGTTTACGGAGGTGATGACGGCATGTTTCAGGCCCAGCCGCCCCACCGCTTCGCCCACACGCCGCGGCTCGTCCTCATCGATCGGCAGTGGCCGGCCCTTGGGCACGGCGCAAAATCCGCAGCGCCGCGTGCAGAGATTGCCCAGGATCATGAACGTCGCCGTGCCGTGGTTCCAGCACTCGCCGATGTTCGGGCAGCGCGCCGATTCACACACCGTGTGCAGCTCGAGCTGACGCGCCAGGCGGCGCAATTGATGGTAGTTTTCTCCACCGGGGGGACGCACCCGCAGCCACGCGGGCCGTGGTCCGGGCGGTGGCGGCGCTTCAATTTGAACCAAGTCCTGCACGCTGAACGTTCCCTGTTAATTATCCCCTATACTGCTGGAAGAGGAACTCGGTTGAACGAACAGGCGTGCCAGGAGCGCGTGCGATACTTCGCCAGCCAGGTGGGGCTGGAAGTGTTTTTTATCGCGCCTGGCCAGCTGGACGGCCCGGAAGCGCCCTGCGACGATGGCGGACCGCAAGCGGTGCTGGGGGCCGTGTTCACGCTGGAGGATTACGATTCGGAGCTGCAGAACTTCGTGCTGGAGAGCGTGGATGACGCCATGATCCAGCAGGCCGTCGAGCGCGCGCGCCACGATCTCGCGGTGCGTTGTGGTTGCGAAATCGTCCACGACGGCGCCGGGGTGTTTCGTTGTTTGCGCCACGATGTTGAGTGCGATACCGGCGAGGAGCAGGACCCGGTGATCCGGCAGACGCTGCGCTGGACCGCGGCGTGTCCGGTGGGCGGCATCACGCAGGCGTTTTACCTGATGGGGCACCGCCCGCCGGAAAGTAACTGATCAACAGGAGGCAATCATGCATATATGTCTGTCGGACCTAACTTCAAGCGCGCGCGCGCGCGCGCTCGGCGCCGCCTCGGCGGCCCTCCTGCTGCTGGCGGTGCTGCCGCCGGCCGCCAGCGCCCAGAAGGCGCTGGAGCGGCTGCAGCGTTCGGCCAAGGTGTTCCAGCAAATCATGGACGCGCCCGACGGCGGCATCCCCGACATCATCCTCAAGCACGCCCAGTGCGTGATGATCGTGCCCGGCTACAAGAAGGCCGGCTTCGGGTTCGGCGGCGAGCTGGGGCGTGGCATCGTCACCTGCCGGGTGGACGCCGGCAATGGCCAGGCGGCGGGCTGGTCGGCGCCGCTGTTTGTCTCGCTCGGCGGGGCCAGCTTCGGGTTGCAGATCGGCGCGGAGGAAAGCGATGTGGTGATGCTGATCATGAACCGGGACGGGGAGAATTACCTGCTCAAGGACAAGTTTTCCCTGGGCGGCGACATGGCGGCCACCGCCGGCCCGGTGGGGCGCGACGCCAACGTGCAAACCGACGTGCTGATGCACGCCAAGATGCTCGCCTACTCGCGCAGCCGCGGCCTGTTTGGCGGTTTGACCATCAAGGGCGGCGTGATCAAGCCCGACCGCGACAGCAACGCCTGGATGTACAAGGACGCGACGCCGGAGCAGATCCTGGACGGCAAGGTGCCCCGACCGCCGCAGTCGGCATCGCTAACCGCGGAACTGCGCCATCGCGCCGGCTGAGGCCGCACGCTTACTGGGCGGCGGGACCGAAGCGGGGTTGCGGCGCGGCCGCCCATCTCTGGACGCCCTCCCGTTGCTCCCACCCCAAGGCGCCAGCGGCTCGGGGGCCCCGGGGGGCGGGCTGCGGCCGAAATTCGCTGGGCGGCAACGCGCGCCCGCTCGGCTCAGGGCGCATCCAAGTTGCCTCGTTTGGCGCCCTGCTCCATCGCGCGGTTGGCGCCGGCCGCGTGCGGCTGTGCCGCGCGTCCCGCTTGTGCTCGCGCCGGAGGCCCTGGCGTAGAGTAGAGACATGGGCGAAACAATCGTACAGGTGGATGCCTTTGCGGCGCGGCCGTTCGGCGGCAACCCGGCGGCGGTTTGTTTTCTCGAGCAACCGCGCGAGGCGGCGTGGATGCAGAACGTGGCGCGGGAGATGAACCTCTCGGAGACGGCGTTTCTGGAACCGCGCCTGGGGGCGGAAGGCCGCTTCGGGCTGCGGTGGTTCACGCCGGCGGTCGAGGTGGCGCTGTGCGGGCACGCGACGCTGGCCAGCGCGCATGCCATTTGGGAAGAGGGCCGCGCCCCGCGCGGCGCCATACTGCGGTTCCAGACGAAAAGCGGCGAGCTAACGGCGGCAGCACGCGAGGATTGGATCGAGATGGATTTCCCCGCCAAACCAGAACAGGCCGCGGCAGCGCCGGACGGCCTGGAAGCCGCGCTGGGGATACGGCCCCAGTATGTCGGGCGGAATCAGTTTGATTTTCTGGTCGAGCTGGAATCGGAAGCCGCGGTGCGCGATCTGCGGCCGAACCACACGGCCTTGCGGCAACTTGCGGTGCGGGGCGTGATGGTCACCAGCCGCGCCCAGCCAGGAGAATTTGATTTCGTCTCGCGATTCTTTGCGCCGGGAAGTGGCATAGACGAGGATCCGGTGACGGGCTCAGCCCACTGTTGCCTGGCGCCGTTCTGGGCCAAGCGGCTGGGCAAGACTGAAATGCTCGCTTACCAGGCCTCGCCGCGCGGCGGCGTGGTGCGGCTGGGAGTGCGCGGCGCGCGGGTGAAGCTCGCCGGACAAGCGGTGACCGTGATGCGCGGCGCGCTCGCGTAGCCGCACCGCGAGCGGCGCGGCCGAAAGCGGCGCGGCTGCCCATCTCTGGACACCCTCCCGTTGCTCCCACCCCAAGGCGCCAGCGCCTCGGGGGCCCCGGGGGGTCGGGCTGCGGCCGAAATTCGCTTGGCGGCAACGCGCGCCCGCTCTGCTCGGTGAACGCGCCACCGATGCCTTCACCCGTCCCAGTTGCCTGGTTGCGCGATCAGTTTGACGGGAGCAGGTCGGCGAAGATGAAGCCGTCGCGCTCGACGGTGTCGCCGGGCTGGACGGCGATGGGGTGGCGGAACATGGGGCCGGCGGTGACGCAGGTATGGAACTCGCCGTTTTCGCCGCACGGGTCCACCGCGGGCGGCAGCTCGGCGAGCAGCGTCTCATCCCAACGGCGGCCGGCGAAGCGGCGGTCGAGCTTGGCCGGGTCCACGCAGACGATGTGGGCGAGGAGGCCGGAGGCGAGCATGTGGTGGGCGAGGGCGCGGGTGGGGCGCTGCCAAAGGGGGAACACGGGCGTCATGCCGCAGCGGGCCAGCTGCTGCTCGCGGTAGCTGCGGATGTCCTCGAGGAACAGGTCGCCGAAGACCAAGTGAGTGACTCCTTGCGACTGAATCCGGGCGACGGCGGCGGCCATGCGGGCCTCGTACTCGACGTTGGAGCAAGGCCAGGGCAGTGGGATCTCGAGCAGCGGAAGCTCGAGCGCGGCGCTCTGCGCTTGCAACAGCTCGCGGCGCACGCCATGCATGGCGACACGGCCAAAGTGTTCATTGACGGTGGTGAGCAGGCCGCGAACGTCGGCGAGGCCGAGGCGGCGGCACTCGGCGAGGGCGAAGGCGGCGTCCTTGCCGGAGCTCCAGGAGAGGAAGGCCTTGGGGGGCATGGATTGCATAGCGTCAAGACGCGGACCGGCGGTCCGGGTGCCGGTCGGCGACCGGCCCCACGTGGGGGCGCAGGTCAGCGGCCGGCGCTGGAGCTGTCGGCCAGCAACGTGACCTTGTCGCCGAGCACCTCGAAGAATCCGCCTTGGACGGTGAAGGCCTGCTCGCCGCCGCCGGTGACGGGCGCAAAGCGCACGGTGCCCTCGCCCAGAACGCCGAGGGTGGGGGCGTGCTCGGGGAGGGCGCGCATCTGGCCGGATTCGGCGGGGAGCTCGACCCAGCGCGCGGCGGTGTCGAGCACCTGGCGCTGCGGCGTGACCACGATCAACTGCATCTGGTCGGCGGCCATTACTGCTTCAACTCCTCGGCCTTCTTGTAGACATCCTCGATCGTGCCTTGCATATAGAAGGCCTGCTCCGGGACGTCGTCCATTTCGCCGGCGACGATCTTTTTGAAGCCGGCGATGGTGTCGGTCAGCTTGACGTATTTGCCCTCGAAGCCGGTGAACTGCTCGGCCACGAAGAAGGGCTGGGAGAGGAACTGCTGCACGCGGCGGGCGCGGTTGACCGTGAGGCGGTCTTCTTCGCTCAGCTCCTCGATGCCGAGGATGGCGATGATGTCCTGCAGGTCCTTGTACTTCTGCAGCACGCGTTTGACGGTCTGGGCGACGTTGTAGTGATCGGCGCCGATGATGCGCGGATCGAGAATGCGGGAAGAGGAGGCGAGCGGGTCCACGGCGGGGTAGATGCCCATTTCCGAGATGGCGCGCGAGAGGTTGGTGGTGGCATCGAGGTGGGCGAAGGCGGTGGCGGGGGCGGGATCGGTGTAGTCGTCGGCGGGGACGTAGATCGCCTGCACGGAGGTGATGGACCCGTTCTTGGTGGAGGTGATGCGCTCCTCGAGCTCGCCCATTTCGGTGGCGAGGTTGGGCTGGTAGCCGACGGCGCTGGGCATGCGGCCGAGCAGGGCAGAGACCTCGGAACCGGCCTGGGTGAAGCGGAAGATGTTGTCGATGAACAGCAACACATCCTGGTTTTCGACGTCGCGGAAGTACTCGGCGACGGTGAGGCCGGTGAGGCCGACGCGCAGGCGGGCGCCGGGGGGCTCGGTCATCTGGCCGTAGATGAGGGCGGCCTTGCTCTTGGCGGGATCACCGGGGACGATGACGCCCGACTCGGACATCTCCAGCCACAAATCGTTGCCCTCGCGCGTGCGCTCGCCCACGCCGGTGAACACCGACACCCCGCCGTGCTTGGTGGCGATGTTGTTGATGAGCTCCATGATGATGACGGTCTTGCCGACGCCGGCGCCGCCGAACAGACCGATCTTGCCGCCGCGCAGGTAGGGCTCGAGCAGGTCAATGACCTTGATGCCGGTCTCGAACATCTGCAGCTCGGTGGACTGCTCTTCGAGACTGGGGGCCGGCCGGCGGATGGGCGAGCGCAGTTCGGTCTGGATGGGCCCAAGCTTGTCCACCGGCTCGCCAATGACGTTCATCACACGGCCGAGGCAGGCGTTGCCGACTGGCACCATGATGGGGCCGCCGGTGTCCACGGCCTGCATGCCGCGGACGAGGCCATCGGTGGCCTGCATGGCAATGCACTTCACCCGGCCCTCGCCCATGTGCTGTTGCACCTCGGCGGTGATGTTGAGCGGCTCGGGGACATCGAAGCCGGTGGAGACGACGCGCAGCGCCTGGTTGATGGGCGGCAGGCTCGCCTCGGGAAACTTGCAGATCAGGACCGGGCCGGTGATCTCGATCACCTTGCCGGTGGGGTTGTTGGTGGAGGTTGCAGTGGCCATGTTTTTTTCCGCTTCGCGTTGCCTCAGCCGAGCGCGGCGGCGCCGCTGACGACCTCGATGATTTCCTTGGTAATGGCCGCCTGCCGGACGCGGTTCATGTTCAACGTCAGCGAATCGATCAGCTCGCTGGCGTTGGAGGTCGCCGCCTCCATGGCGTTCATGCGGGCGGCATGCTCGCTGGCGGAGGATTCCAGCAGGGCGCGGTAGATTTGGGTTTCCAGCGCCCGCGGCAGCAGTTGCCCCAGCAGCTGTGGCGGCGGGGTTTCGAAGATGTAGTCGCGGGCTTCGGTGGTGCGTTCCGGCAAGTCGAATGGCAGCAGCCGCCGCACGGCGGTCTGTTGTTGCAGAACGGATTTGAACTCGTTACCCACCAC
>JBOGKJ010000048.1:0-8086 GCA_050745565.1 Terriglobales bacterium
AGCGAGGAAGTAGGACCGCAACACTGCGGTGAGAGTTTCCAGGTTGACGGCGTCGGCGTCGGCGTCCTGAGCCAGGGTGAGCGTGCGCGGGACCGGGCCGCGTCGCCGCAGCGCCGTCAAGCCGGCCTTGGCCAACAGCCGGCGGGTGCGGGGGAAGCTGGACACGCACCAATAGAGCGACAGATCGCCCCCGATCGCCTGCAATTAGTTGGCGCGGGCCCCAGCGTGGCTGCGCCGCGCGCCCCGCTTGCGCGCACACCGGGCCGGGGGCCCCACACGCCCCAGCCCGGCGCGCGGTTGACGCCGCCCTGCCACGTCAACCTGGGGTTGCGCCAGCGGGGCGGGCGCCCTTCGGAATTTCGCGGCGTTTCGCGCCTACTTTACCCGCGGTGCAAAAGGCGCGACCCCCGCGACCGGAACCAGGCCCGCGGCGGGCGCGCCAGCGTCAGGCCCATGTTGGCCACGAACACCAGCACTGCACTCAGCTCGACATAGGCGGACAGCGGCAGCAGCCCCCACGTCCAGGCGCCCGGCGTGCCGTAGGCGGCGGCCTCGCTCACCACCCGCACGCCGCACCCGAGCGTCAGCAGCCAGAGGCTCAGCGCCATCATCGTGGGGCTGAACAGCTCGCGACTATTGAGAAATTTGGGCAGCATGCGAGGGCCGAGCGAGAAGATGAGCGTGGCGACAAAGCCCACCGTCACCGCGTGTCGGGCCGCACCCCCCAGGCCAGGCAGCGCGGGCGCGGCGGGGGCCACCAGCGCCAGCACAGCGCCCAGCAGGAGCCAGCCGTAGGCAATCCGGATAAAAACTGGGTAGCCGCCGTAGACACCGGTGACCTTGGCCGGGCGTGCCGACGGTTCAAATATCCGCAGCGCCCAGATGGCGGCGAGCACGAAAGCCAGCGCCAGCACGCCGGCGGCAGCGAGGGCGTTGAGCAGCACCGCAACCGTGAGCGCAACGGTCAGCAGCGCCAGCAGCGAAAACAGATCGAGCCGTCCGATGCGGGCTGACGCAAAGCGATGGGGGTGCAAGCCCAGGAATATGCTGACGAGGCGCGAGCTGTAGCCCACCGCGACCGGAAGAATAAACGCCCACAGCGCCAACTCCACCACGCGAAGATCCAGTCCCGGCGGATACACCGCCGACCCCGGCGCCGCACTGAGCGCCCCTGCCAAGTTGAGCAACAGCACGATGCCCAGGCCGGCAAAGCCCGCAAACCCCAGGACCGAGCCGAACACCTGCAGGCGGTGCTGGGGCGCCATGAGCAGATAGAGGATGAGCCCAAAAGCCGCCAGCTCGAGCGCGGCGGAGGCGGGGAGGAAATAATGTGGCGGCAGATCGCCGACGCCCGTCAGCCAACGCAGGGTGACTCCAGCGGTCCACAGCAGCCAAGCCGCCCACCCGGCCGCGATGGAGGGTAGCCGCAGGTCGCGGTATTTCGGCAAAATGTAAAGCGAGATACCAAGGATGAAGCTGCCGACCCAGCCAAAAACCTGGGCCTGGCCGTGGGCTTGAATCCAGGCCGGCGGAGGCGCGTGGGGCGCCTGTTGCAGGGCAATCAGCAGCAGGTTGCCAACTCCCACCAGCGTGCCCGGCACCGCGAGAAAGAACAACCCCACGGCGATGAACGCCGCCAGCAGGCGCGCGGCACGGCGTTCGGGCAGGGGGTCGGCGCCGGGGATCAGGGTTTCAGCCGCCGGTTCAGGGGGCGAAATGAATTCGTCTGCCGTTGGAATGCGCCTCGTCGAGCAGGATGAGCATGGTGAGCGCCGGCCGGAGCCCGCCCACGAATGCTGCGCAATTCCATTCTAGCGATTGTTGGCGCGGGCCCAGCGTGTGCTCGCTGCGATGCCACGCACGCGCTACTTAGCGGGTGCGGCTGCACTACGCACGAAATAGACCAGCTTCCAGATGTCCTGATCGGAGTTGATGGGGGCGAAGCCCGGCATGCCGCTCAGCCGGATGCCGTGCTTGATGACCCAGAAGAGTTCGGGGTCGGATTTGGCCTGCACCTGGGGCAAGCTGAGGTTGAGCACGCGCGGGTACATGGAGTGGGCGATGGGCGCCAGGGTATGGGGGTCCGTGCCGTGGCAGAAGGCGCACTCCATGCCGTAGAGCCCGCCTCCGGCGGCAATATTAGTGGCGGAGTGGGCGGGCGCTGGCGCCGCGGGAGCATGCGCGGCGCGGCCGATGTACCAGTTCTTCGCCGTAGTGGCGAGCCAGGTCTCAAATGCGCCTGGTTCGGGCAAGGCGCTGAGGCTGGCCCTCGCGGCGCCATAGATCACGGCGGCGACAATCACCACCACGATGATGGCGGCGATGATCACACCCCGCCGCTGGCTGCGAGGCTGCATGGCGCCACCCCTTCGCTGCTGCCGTGGCAGCGTTATTTCGACGCCGGTTTAGCTTTGACAATCCTGCGGACGTGAATCGTCTCGGTGGACGGATCCAGGGTTCCGGTGACTTTCACATCTTCGCCCGCAAATCTCCGGGGCATGGTCTGGTTGTCCAACTTATAGGTGGTTTTGCTGTCGGCGTTGTAGAGCACAAACGTGCTGCCGGCCTTGACGCAGGCCAGGGTGCAGGCCCTAGGGGTGTGGGTGCCGGTTAACTTGTAGCCGGCGTCGTGGTTGCCGTTGACGGCGCAAGCGGAGTCCATGATGTTGCCGGTGTAGCTTTGCGGGCTTTGGGCCACGGCCATTCCCACGCACAGTGCGAGGGCAGCGACGGCGAGGCCGCATTGGTGGACGACAGATTTGCGCATACAAGCTCCTTCGGTTGCCCAGATGCCGGCTGCTGTCCGCAAGATGGCTATGTCCGAGCCGCGGTTTGCGGCTGGTGCGCGGGGAGCCGAGGGGTACTTTGGGTCCGGGTTCTGTTAAAATGCGAGTGTGTCGTCACGTTTGAAGCCGGCGCGGTTGGTGGCGGGGACTGGTCCGCGGCGGGTGCCGTCGCAGGCGCGGGGGCGTGAGCGGGTGGAGCGGCTGCTGGCGGCGGCGGCGGCCGAGATTGGCCGGCGCGGCTATGCCGAGGCGACCATGTCGGCCATCGCCCGGCGCGCCGGCACCGCGATCGGCTCGCTCTATCAGTTTTACCCCAATAAAGAAGCGCTGGCCGAGGCCTTGCGCGCGCGCTACGCCGCCGCCGCCGCTCCGCTCTGGCGCGACCTGGCGAAAGCGGCGCCGCAGCTCACCACGGCGCAGCTTGCGCGCGAACTGGTGCAGGTCTCGATCGAGATGATCGAGCGCTGCCCGGTGTTCGCGGCGCTGGTGGATGCGCCCCGGACGGAGGGCTCGAACCGGCGGCGGCACCAGCACCGCCGGCGCCTGGCGGCGGTGCTGCGAGCGGGCCAACCCGGCCTGGCGCCGGCCCAGGCGTTGAGCTACGCGGCCGTAGTGCAGTACGTATTGCGCGGGGTACCGATATTGACGGCGGCACGCGCGCCGGAGCTCGAAGAGTTGCTGGCCGGCTACCTGAAACCCCGTTTGGAAGGACCCCAATGATCTCTGGCAAGGCACGCAGGATCCCGGCGCCGGCGTGGCTGGTGGTGGCCGCGGCGCTGACGTCGCTCGCCACCGGTTGCGGGCGTGCCGCCGCGCCGGAGGCGGCGCCGCCGACGCCGGTGGTGGTGGTGGCAGCGGCGGAGCGGGCGGTGACGCTCGCGAGCGAGTGGGTGGCGACGCTCGACGGTTACGTTGACGCCAACATTCAGCCCGAAGTCAGCGGCTACATTGTCCGGCAGGACTTTAAGGAAGGCCAGGCGGTGCGCAAGGGCGAGGTGTTGTTCGAGATTGATCCCCGTCCGTTCCAGGCGGTGCTCGATGAGGCTCAGGGCAAGCTGGCCGAAGCGCGCGGGCAGGTGACGCAGGCGACGGCGCAGGTGGCGGAGGCGCGGGCGCAGCTCGGCGCCGCCGTGCTGAACGTGAAGCGCGACGAACCCGAAGCGGCCGCCCACGCCATTGCGCAGAGCCAGCTCGAGAACGACACCCAGGGCAAGCTGGCGGCGGAGGCCGCAGTGACGGCGGCGGAGGCCTCGGTCACCGCCGACCGGGCGGGCGTCGAGGCGGCGGAGGCGGCGGTCGAGCAGGCCCAGTTGAACGTGGGGTTCACACAGGTGCGCTCGCTGATTGACGGCGTAGCCGGCATCGCGCAGGTGCAGATCGGCAATCTGGTGGCGCCGCAGACGGTGCTGACGACGGTGTCGCAGCTCAACCCCATCAAGGCGTATTTTGCGGTTCCGTCGTCGGCGTACCAGCACAGCGTGAGCGGCGCCGCAGGGGCCGTGAACCTGCTGGCGCCGGGCGCGCCGCCGCTCGAGCTGGTGCTGGGCGACGGCACGGTGTTCGCCCAGCGCGGCCGGGTGCTGTTCGCCAACCGGCAGGTGGACAGCGACACCGGCACGATTCGGCTCGCGGCCGCCTTCCCCAACCCTGGCAACCAACTGCGACCGGGCGAGACAGCGCGTGTGCGCGCGGTCACCGAGCGGTTGCCGCACGCGCTGGTGGTGCCGCAAACCGCCGTTTCGCAACTGCAGGGCGCCTACCAGGTGGACGTAGTGGACGCCGGCAACGTTGTACACGTGCGCCCGGTCTCGGTGGGCGCCACGAGCGGCGCCGATTGGATCATCACCGCCGGGCTACAGGCCGGCGAGCGCGTGGTCACCGAGGGCACTGAAAAACTGCACGACGGCAGCCGGGTGCGGCCGCAGGCGCCTGAGCCCGAGCCGGCGAGCGCGAACCCGGCCACGAGCGGGAACTGACATGTCGCGCTTTTTCATCCGCCGCCCGATCGTGGCGATGGTCATTGCCATCCTGATGGTGTTGTGCGGCGTGCTGGTGATCGTGCAGCTTCCGGTGGCCGAGTTCCCCGAGGTGGTCCCGCCGGAGACCAAGATTCAGGCCACCTTCGTCGGCTCGGACGCGCAAACGCTGGCGCAGTCGGTGGCGACGCCGATTGAAGAAAAGATGAGCGGCGTTGACAACATGAACTACATGTTCTCGGTCAACGCCAACGCCAACGGCGGCATGACCATGACGGTGGATTTTGCGGTCAACACCGACCCCAACACCGACCTCATCCTGACCCAGATGCGGGAAACGCAGGCGGCCTCGCAACTGCCGGCGGCGGTGAACAACTTTGGCGTCACCGTGCAGAAGGCGACCACGGCGCCGATGATGCTGGTGTCGCTCTACTCGCCGCACGGCACCCGCGACACCGTCTTCCTGGCCAACTACGCCTACATCAACATCGTGGACCCGCTGACGCGCGTGCCGGGCGTGGCCAACGTGCAGATCTATGGCGCCGGGCAGTACGCCATGCGGCTGTGGATCAACCCCAGTCAGTTGGCGCGGCTGGGGCTGACCGTGAGCGACATCGAAAAGGCGGTGCAGGCGCAGAACACGGTGAACCCGGCGGGGCAGATCGGGGGCGAGCCAGTTCCGCCCGGGCAGCAATACACCTACGCGGTGCGCGCGCAGGGGCGGCTTGAGACCGCGCAGGAGTTTGGCAACATTGTGGTGCGCGAGAACCCCGGCGGCGGCGTGGTGCGGCTCAAGGATGTGGCGCGCATCGAGCTGGGGGCGCAAAACTACAACGTCTCCGGAGCGCTCAATGGCAAGCCGGGCGCCATTCTGGCCGTCTACCAACTACCGGGCAGCAACGCGCTCGACACCGCGCGCGGGGTGAAGCAGTTGCTGACGCAGGTGCGGAAGAGTTTTCCGCCCGACGTGGCGGCGGTGGTCTCGCTCGACCAGACGCGGGCGGTGACGGAAGGCTTCCGCGAGATTCTGATCACGCTGGGGATCGCACTGCTGCTGGTGATCCTGGTGGTGTACGTGTTCCTGCAGAACTGGCGCGCAACGCTGATCCCGCTGCTGGCGGTGCCGGTGGCGCTGGTGGGGACGTTCGTGTTTTTCCCACTGCTGGGGTTTTCGATCAACACGCTGTCGATGCTGGGCATGGTGCTGGCAATCGGGCTCGTGGTGGACGACGCGATCGTGGTGGTGGAGTGCGTGGAGCGCCACATCGAGGACGGGCTGCCACCGAAGGAGGCGGCGCAGCGCGCGATGGAGGAGATTTCCGGCCCGGTGGTGGGCATTGCGCTGGTGCTGTCGGCGGTGTTCATCCCGACCGCGTTCGTGCCCGGCATCACCGGGCGGCTGTATCAGCAGTTTGCCGCCACCATCGCCATCTCCGTGATCCTGTCGGCGTTCAACGCGCTCAGCCTGAGCCCGGCGCTCTCGGCGCTGCTGCTGCGCCCGCGGGCGGCGCGCCGGCGCGGCCCGCTGGACGCCTTTTTCGGCTGGTTCAACCGCCGCTTCCAGGCCGCCACCCACGGCTACGTGCGCGCCTGCGGCGTGCTGGCGCGCAAGAGCGTGGTGGCGATCGTGCTGCTGGCTGGCTTCGCGGTGGCGGCGTTCTGGTTCGCCGGCCGGCTGCAAAACGGCTTTTTGCCGGACGAGGACCAGGGCTACGTCTACGTCAACCTGCAACTTCCCGATGCCAGCTCGCTACAGCGCACCGAATTCGCCACCCGCCAGGTGCAAGAGATCCTGCAGCGCACCCCGGGGGTGCGGTACGTCACCAGCGTGGCCGGCTTCAGCCTGCTGAGCTACGTCCAAACCACCTATAACGCCTTCTTCTTTGTGGTGTTCAAGCCCTGGAGCGAGCGCACGCGGCCCGATGAGCAGTACCAGACGATCAAGCACAACCTCAACCGCGAGCTGGCGCAGCTTCCCGCCGGCACCGCCTTCAACTTTTCTCCGCCGCAGATTCCAGGCGTGGGCACCTCGGGCGGCGTCACCATGGTGCTCGAGGATCGCGACGGCAAGGGGATGGACTACCTGGCGCGCCAGACGCAGACCTTTCTGGCGGCGGCGCGTAAGCGGCCCGAGATCGCCAGCATCTCCACCTCGCTGCTGCCCAACGTGCCGCAGCAATTCGTGCACCTGGACCGCGCCCAGGCGCTGAAGCAGGGGCTGGCAATTCCCGACATCTATGACACGCTACAGGCCGACCTGGGCGGCCTGTTCGTCAACTACTTCAACCGCTTTGGGCGGCAGTGGCAGGTCTACATCGAATCCGAAGGTGCGTTCCGCACCAGCGTGCGCGATTTGAACCAGTTTTACGTGCGCAACGCTCACGGCGCCATGGTGCCCCTGTCGGCCGTGGCGAGCCTTACGCCCGGCACCGGCCCCGAGTTCGTGATGCACTACAACGAGTACGACTCGGCACAGATCAACGCCACCGCCGCCGCCGACGTCAGCTCGCAGGAGGCGATGGCGGCGCTCGAGCAAGTGTTTCACCAGACCATGCCGAGCGACATGGGCTTCAACTACATGGGCATGTCGTTCCAGGAGAAGAAGGCGGAAGAAGGGGTGCCGGCGAGCGCGATCTTCGGGCTTTCGGTGCTGGTCGTCTTTCTGATTCTGGCGGGGCTTTACGAGAGCTGGTCCATGCCGTTCAGCGTGCTGCTGAGCCTGCCGGTGGCGGTCTTCGGCGCCTTCTTCGTGCTCTGGCTGCGGCGGGCGCTGCTGTTGCTGTTCGTGCCCGCTTATTCGGTGCAGATCGGCAACGATGTCTACGCCCAGATCGCGCTGGTGATGTTGATCGGGCTGGCGGCCAAAAACGCCATCCTGATTGTCGAGTTCGCACGCGACGAGGTATTGAAGGGCCAGAGCCTGCTGGAGGCGGCACTGACCGGGGCGCGGCTGCGGCTGCGGCCCATCATCATGACCTCGCTGGCGTTCATTTTTGGCTGTCTGCCGCTGTGGGTGGCCTCGGGCGCCGGATCAGTGGCGCGCCGGGTGATGGGCACGACGGTGATCGGCGGCACGCTGGCGGCCAGCGCGCTGGCAATTTTTCTGATTCCGGCGATCTTCTGCTGGGTGGGCATGAAACCGACTGTCGAAGCCGGGCAGCCGCCGGCGCCGGCGCAGCAGGAGGTTGCCTAAATGGCGGGGGAGCGCGGCCCGACGAGGCAACTTGGACGGGTGAAGGCGCCGGTGGCGCGTTCACCGAGCAGAGCGGGCGCGCGTTGCCGCCAAGCGAATTTCGGCCGCAGCCCGACCCCCGGGGTGGGAGC
>JBOGKJ010000049.1:0-5834 GCA_050745565.1 Terriglobales bacterium
GTGTATAGCTACGCATCCGCTTCAATGGGGCCGCGAGCGGTTGCTCGCGGAAAGCCTCTCCAGTCCGTCCCCGCGCCTCAATACACGGTCAGCTTCAATGGGGCCGCGAGCGGTTGCTCGCGGAAAGGTTTGCCGCAATCGCAACATGGGTTGGGTTCACTAAGCTTCAATGGGGCCGCGAGCGGTTGCTCGCGGAAAGGGCTGATGTTTCAAACTCCGTGTTTTCAATGGGCTGGAGCGCGGATTGCGAGTGGTCCCTGGGGACCCAGCCAGGGCTCAGCATACTGGCTCCGGTCGGGCCACGCAAGTGGTTGCAACCGCGGCGTTTAGGGCGGCGCGAGCGGTGGCCGGGTTTTTCGCGTCACCGCGCCGCTCGCGCGCCTGGGGACGGCTGGGGGGCGTCATGGGGCGGGAGGGGAGCATTTGGAGTTGGATGCGGGCGTTCGGGCGAGTCTAGCGTGTCACAAAGACCGGGTAGCGCAGCAACTCGCCCTGCAGGTGGCGGATCAGCATCCGGCCCTGGATTTCGAGCAGGCGGCGGTAGCTGACGCGGTAGTCGAGCTCGGGGTGGGTAACCAGCGTGTCCATGCGCTGGTCGAAGGCGCGCAGGAAGTTTTTGCGGCCGGCGGCGGTCAGCGCCACGGCGCCGGCGGAGGCGATGAAGTCCTCGGCGGTCACCATGCGGGTATTGATGGCGCTCAGCACCACGGAGTCGCCGATGAGTGGGCGGAACGGTTCCATGAGGTCAAGCGCCAGCGCGGGGCGTCCAAAGCGCGGCTGATGGTAAAAGCCCAGGTAGGGATCGAAGCCGAGCGCCTGGCAGGAGATGGTCAGGTCCTTGACCAGCAGGCTGTAGGCAAACGACAGCAGCGCGTTGACCGGGTCGCGCGGGGGGCGGCGGTTGCGGTGGGTGAAGTCGAAGCGCAACCCGGCGGCGGCGGCCGGGGAGGCGCCGTCGTCGCCCTCGGCCTTGAGCATGCCGGCAAAGTTCTGGAAATAGATGCGGGCGGCGGTGCCCTCGACGCCCAGCAGCGAATCGGTGGCGGGCGCGCGCATGGCGGCATCGGCCAACTGCTTCAGCCGCCGCAGGGCTTCCGGCGGCGGCTCGGCGTGGTTGCGCTGCAGCAGCGTGCGCTGGTTGCGGATCTTGCCGGCGACCAGCGTGCGCGCCAGCTCGAGCGTCCAGGCGGGGTTTTGCGCGGCCTCGAACTGGCGCTGGCGCAGCAGCACGTTCTTGCTGTTGAGCCCGGTGGTGATGCCATAGAACCATCCGCCCTGGGAGAAGTAGCACACGGGGATTTCGGCCGAGCAGAACGACTGCAGCGCCTGGGTTGAGAGCTGCACGTTGCCGAGCAGGTTGATCTGCGAGACCTCACCCAGCCGGACCTCCTGGACCAGCTTGCCCTTTTCCTTGACCTGGATCACCTCGCCCGATTTGCCGACGCTGTAGCCCTGGGTGTTCAGATACAGCGGCCGCAACTCGTCGCGGGCGGAGATGAGTTGGCGCACACGGGGCTCTGGCGCGCCGCCGGGGGGAGCGTCAAACAAGGGCAGTTGGCTGGCCCGTTCCGGGGCCAGCACGGTGCGCTCGCGGTCGCGCAGGGCATGGGTCTCGTCAGGCAGGCAGATGCCGACGAGCGAGCAGCGCGGGCACTTGGGGCTGTCCTCGAGCGGCGGCGGCAGGGTGTCGCTGGCGGCGGTGGCGCGGGCGGCGGCCAGGGCGGCGAGCGTTTCCGCCTCCAGCGCGGCGTCCATGGGCACGCGCACGCGCTGCTTGGTTTGGGCGTAGTAGAGCACGGCTTCGTCGCAGCGATAGCCGCTGTCGCGCAGCACCAGCATTTGGGCGGCGACCTGGATGCGGTCGGCGGGCCAGGCCGCGGGGACGCCGTCCTGCTCCATCGGCCGGCCGCGTTTGTAGTCCACCGGGCAGACGGCCTGGCCGGGCGCATCGTCGGCGGCGGACCCGTCCGGCGGCGCGTCCACGGTTTCGACGAGGTCCATGCGGGCCAGCAGGCCGAGCCGGTCGCTGGAGCACTCAATCGAGCGTGCCTTTATTGGGGCGGCGCCCGCCTCGGCGAGCGCGTCAGGCGCGGGCAGTGCCTCCGGCTCGACGTGCACCCGCCGGTGCTGGGCGTTGCCTTCGGCGGTGTCGGCGCTGCCGCGAAAGACGCCCTCGACCCACTCGTAATAGAACAGCCGCGGGCAATAGACGAACTCGTTCAGCATGCGCGCGGGCAACAGTTCCGGCAGCGCCTTCTTGCCGGGGGCGGCCTCCGGCGGCGCGGGACGATGGGCGGCCTGGGCATCGGTGCTCATACGACAATGCAGGGCGCGTCCAATTGCGTGTAGGGCTTGCCCAGGGCCGTGATAACGCGCTCGCCGCGGCCTTCGCTGGGTCCGAGGTTCACGAACAGCACCTGGTCCTCGCGGTGATGGATGATGCCGCGCAGCAGTTCCCGGCAGCGCACCAGGTCCAAGTCCGTAAACTGGCACTCGAAAATGGAAAACTGCAGATGGTCGCCAAAGCCGCGCATGGCCTGAAAGACGCTGCGCAGCCGCTTGGGGTCGGCAACGTCGTAGCAGACCAGGTAGGAAGAGCGCATCTCAGTGGCCGCCGCCGGGGATGGGCGGCAACACGGGGTGGTGGTTGGTGTAGGGCGGCGGGGCGTAATGGGGCGCGGGGTCGGCGGCGACTTCCTTCATGGCCAGCGCCACGGCGGCTTCGAGTTGCGGGTCATGGCCCTGGCGCATCTGCGCCGGGTCCTGCCAGACGGTGACGTCGGGCGGGATGCCGTGGCCTTCGACTTCCCAGTGGCCGTCGAGGCCGGCGATGGCCCAGCGCGGGGCGGTGACGGTGCCGCCGTCCATCAGCACCGGGTAGCCGCCAATGCCGACCAGGCCGCCCCAGGTGCGCACGCCCACCATCTGGCCGACTTTGGCTTTGCGGAAGTACCAGGGCAGGGCATCGCCGCCCGAGCCGGAGAACTGGTTGATGACCATGACCTTGGGCCCATAGATGGCCTCCTGGGGGTCGTAGCTGACCGCGCCGTGCTTGGTGATGTCCATGCTCATGGCGGTGCGGCGGAGGTAGTCAATGATGTAGTCGGAGAGCTCGCCGCCGTGGTTGAAACGCTCGTCAATGATGGCGCCGCGCTTGCCGACCTGGGAGAAGAAGTAACGGTTGAAGTTGCTGAAGCCGCCGCCGCCGGTGTCGGGCAGATACACGTAGGCCAGAGTGCCATGGCTGAGCTCATCCACCTTGCGGCGGTTGGCTTCGATCCAGTCCATATTGCGCAGACTGTGCTCGTTGGCGATGGGGGTGACGACGACCGAGCGCGCGCCGGCGCCGTCGGCCGAGGGGCCGACTTCGAGGGTGACCTGCTGGGAGGCGGTTTGCTGGAAGGCTTGGTAGAGGTTATCGGCGCTGGTGAGGGGGCGGCCGTTGACGGCCAACAGGAAGTCGCCGGCGTGGACGTTGACGCCGGGCTCAGTGAGCGGGGCGTTTAGGCGCGGGTTCCAGTTTTCGCCGCTGTAGATGTGGGCGAACTGGTAATGGCTGTCGGCGACACGGTAATCGGCGCCGAGCAGGCCGACATGCTCGGCGCCCATGGCGGGCTGGGCGCCGCCACGGACGAACATGTGGCCGACGGAGAGATAGCTGAGCATTTCCTCGAACAGGAAGGTGAGGTCGCTGCGGCTGGCGACGCCGGGCAGCCAGTGGGCGAACTCGGCCTCGGCCGCGGGCATGTCGAGCCCGTGGAAGTGGGGGTCGTAGTAGTAGCCGCGCTCGATGCGCCAGGTGTCGTGATACATTTCGGCCCACTCGGCGCGGGGGTCCACGTAGACCTGGAGGCTGGCAGTGTCGAGTTTGCCGGCGGCGCCGGTGACGCGTTTGGTGGCGTCGGCGACGAACCAGGAGCCGGCGCGGGCATAGAGGAGCTTTTTGCCGTCGGCGCTGACTACGGCGCCGGTGACGCCGGTGACGATGGGAGAGGCTTTGCGGTCCTTGAGCGTGAAGCGCTCGACGGTCACGCCGCGGCCGCCGGGGCCGGCGGCGGCGACCGCAGGCGTGGTTTCAAGAAAGAGCACGCCGTCGGGGCGGGCATCGAGGCCAACGTAGTTGGCGGCTGGGACCGGGAGTGCGAGCGTGCGCTGCAGGATGCCGGCGAAGTCCACGCGCACGGGGGTGGGCGAGGCCGCGGCCGGGACCACGATGCCGGCGCCGGCGCGGCGGCCGCGGCCGGGAGTGGCGGTGGCGGTTTCGTCATCGGACTCGGGCGGCAGCGGCGAGGGCAAGTCGGCGCGCAGCACGGCGAGGTAGACGTTGCGGGTGACGGGGTGCTCGAGGCTGGACATGTCGAGCCAGCCGGGGGTGAGGCCGGTGTTGGTGGAGGCGGTGAAGTAGAGGTAGTTGCCGCTGGCGTCGAACTGGGGGTAGAGGCAGTCGCTCATGCCGTCGGTGACCTGGTGGGCGGCGTGGTCCTCAAGCGAGTAGATGAAGACGGCGCGCAGGTGGTTGGGCAGCAGCTTGGTATAGGTGAGCCAGCGGCTATCGGGCGACCAGGCAGGGTCGAACTGGTGGGTGGGGTTTTCGAAGAGGTCGTGGTCCACCTTGACGGGTTCACCACCGGCGGCGGCGACGGTCCAGAGGTTGAGCGCCTGGTCGCTGTAGACGAGCGTCTTGCTGTCGGGCGACCAACTCAGGTCGCCGTAGTAGTTGTCGCGGCTGCCGAGGGCGATGGTGCGCGCCGGCTGGAGGCCTTTCTGGTCGCGGATGCGGAGGTCGTATTCGCCCGAGCGGTCGCTGAACCAGGCTACCCACTGGCCATCGGACGACCAGGCGGGGGTACGGTCCATGATGCCGGGGGTCGAGGTGAGGTTGCGCGGGCTGCCGTGTTCGACGGGGATGGTGAGGATGTCGCCGTGGGCCTGGAACAGGGCGCGCTCGCCGTGGGGCGAGAGGCCGGGTTCGGTGAGTTCGCGCGCTACGCTGGCCCAGTGCGGCCGCAACTGCGGCAGGTCGCCGGCGACGGTGACTGCGACCGGGGTCGAGCGGTGGCGGCGAAGGTCGTAGATGTGGAGCTGGCCGAACTGCGAGTAAACGATGGCGTCGGGGCCGGCGCCGGCGGCGGTGATGTCGAACTGGCCGGTGGTGTTGACGAGCTGCGAGACTTTTTGGGTGCGGGTGTCGTAGGCGAAAAGTCCCACGGTGCCGGCGCGGTCGGAGAGGAAATAGACCGAGTCGCCGATCCACATGGGATCGCTGTCATTGGAGTTGTCGCGCGGGACTTTCACCACGCTGGAGTCCGAGAGGCGCGCGATCCAGATGGGCGTGGTCTGGCCGCCGCGATAGCCCTGCCAGAAGCGCTCCCACTTCGAGTTGGGGACGTAGGCGATGCGGGTGCCGTCGGGTGAGTAGGCGCCGTCCTCGGCCATCGAGAGCGGCAGCGCGGTGGGGAGGCCGCCGGCGACCGGGACGGTGTAGAGCTGGTCGGGGTCGGAGTAGCTCGCACGGTTGCTGCGGAACAGGACGGCGGCGCCGTCGGGTGTCCAGCCGACGGCGACGTCGGGGGCGGGATGGTAGGTCAGCCGGCGGGGCGCGCCGCCCGTGGTCGCGACAACGTAGACGTCGGTATTGCCGTCGTAGACGCCGGTGAAGGCGACCTCGCTGCCGTCGGGCGAGAACACGGGGCCGGACTCCAGGCCGAAGCCGGTGGCGAGGCGGTGGGCGGCGCCGCCGGAGCGCGCCACGATCCAGATGTCGCCGCCATAGGCGAAGGCGATCTGGGTGCGGCTGAGCGTGGGCGTCTGCAGCAGCAGCAGCGGCGCGGCGG
>JBOGKJ010000050.1:0-2292 GCA_050745565.1 Terriglobales bacterium
TGCGCCGCGCCGTACTTGAGCACCTGCGCCAGCGCTACGGGTTCACGCCCCCGGGGCTGGCGGTGGAGGTGCCGCCGAAGCCGGAGATGGGCGACCTGGCGCTGCCGGTGTGCTTCGAGCTGGCCAAAGCGCAGCGGCGGCCGCCGCGGGCGCTGGCGCAGGAGGTGACCGCCGAGCTGGCGCTGCCGGAGGGGGTCGAGCGGGTGGAGGTGGCGGGCGCCGGGTATTTGAACTTCTTCGTGAACCGGGAGGCAGTGCACAAGGGTTTTTGGGGGGGGCGGGCGGCGTTTCACAAAGGTAAAGTAATTGTTGAACATACCAACATAAACCCAAATAAAGCGGCACATATCGGCCACTTGCGCAACGCGGTGCTGGGCGATACCTGGGTGCATCTGCTGCGCCATCAGGGCTGGTTGGTCGAGGTGCAGAACCTGCAGGACAACACCGGAGTGCAGGTGGCCGACGTGGTGGCGGCGTTCGTATATATGCAGGCGGCGCCCGGGGATGTGGCGGCGGCGCGGGAGCGGGTGGAGCGTGCGCTGGCTGACCCGGGGCTGCGTTTCGACTACCAGTGCTGGGATCTTTACGCCGCCATTTCACAACACTACGAGGCGTCGCCGGAAGACCAGGCGCGGTGGCGGCCGGCGATGTTGCATGCGATTGAGGAGGGTGGGAACGCGGTGGCGGAGTTGGCCGAGCGCATTGCGTCCGCCATGGCGCGGGCACACCTGAAGACGATGCAGCGGATTGGGATCCAGTACGACCTGCTGCCGCGGGAGAGCGAGATACTGCAGCTGCATCTGTGGCAGCACGCGTTTGAACTGTTGCAGCAGCGCGGGGCGATCCGGCTGGAGAGCGAGGGCAAGAACGCCGGCTGCTGGGTGATGGACAAGCTTGGGGTGACGAACGCGGCGGGCGAAGAGGACAGCAAAGTTCTGGTGCGCTCCAACGGCACGGTCACCTATGTGGCCAAGGACATCGCCTACCAGCTTTGGAAGTTCGGATTGCTGCCGCTGGAGTTCCGCTATGCGGAGTTCTACCGCTACCCGGACGGCCATATTGCCTGGGCGACTTCGCTGACGCCGGAGGGCAGGCCGGAGCGATTCGGCGAGGCCGGCTCGGCCCATGGTATCGCTTGGGTCTACAACGTCATTGACACACGCCAGAGCTATTTGCAGGACATCGTGACCGCCAGCCTGCGCGCATTGGGCTATGCCGAGCAGGCCGGGCACAGCATCCACTTCAGCTACGAGATGGTGGCACTGTCGGCGGCCTGCGCCGCCGAGTTGGGGTACGGGGACGAGGCCGAGGGCGCCGCCAAGCGTGTGGACGTTTCCGGGCGCAAGGGCACCGGCGTCAAGGCCGACGACCTCATTGACCGGCTGCTGGAGCGCGCGGCAGCCGAGGTGGGGCAGCGGCATCCGGAGATGGACGCGGGTGCGCAGGCGGAGGCGGCGCGGCGCATTGCGGTGGGGGCGCTGCGGTATTTCCTGCTAAAGTTCGCGCGGACGACGGTGATTGCGTTTGATTTCAAGGAAGCGCTGAGCTTTGAGGGTGAGGCCGGTCCCTACGTGCAATACGCCGCCGTGCGCGCCGACAACATCCTGCGCAAGGCGGGCCCGCGCACGCCCGGCGATGTCCCCTACCAGGAGGTGGCGGGCGCCTGGCCGCTGCTATGGCTGGCGGCGCGGCTGGACGGCGTGGTGGAGGGGGCGCTGGCGGCGCAGGAACCGGCGCAGGTGGCGAAGTACACGTTTCAATTGGCGCAGGCGTTCAACAACTTCTACCACCAGCAACCGGTGCTGAAAGAACCCGACGCGGCGCGGCGCGCATTCCTGCTGGCGCTGGTGGAAGCCGTGCGGCGGCAGTTGGGCAGCGCGCTGGCGGTGATGGGGATGGAGGTGCCGGAGGCCATGTAGAGGGCTCGGTGGACGCAGGCACCAGCAGGTGCGCGCTGGGGCGCTCGCGCCCCCTTCGGAATATCGAGATCTTGGGCGCCGGCTTTGCCTGCCGTACGAAAGGCGCAACCCTCAGGGAAAGGGCGGTGCCGCAAAGCCTGCCGCCGGTTCGCCCCCCCGTGTATACTGGCGGCGCACCAGAACCGTTCACCGGGCCGTTCCGGCTTCCAATCCCGCCACATGGACGCACCGCCGCAGATCGAAGGGCCCTACCGCATCACCGCCAAGCTCGGTGAAGGCGGGATGGGCGCGGTGTGGCGCGCCACCGACACCCGCCTGCAGCGCGAAGTCGCCGTCAAGGTCGTCCTGGCGCAGTTCAGCGGCCGATTCGAGC
>JBOGKJ010000051.1:0-6612 GCA_050745565.1 Terriglobales bacterium
CGCAGGCGCCGGCGGCCGCACCGCAAGCGGCCCCGGCGCTTGCGGGCGTGGTGCGGGGCGCGGGGCTGGTGCTGCCTGGGGCGAGTGTGACCGCGCGCTGCGGGGCGGCGCACGCGGCCACGGTGACCGGCGGCGACGGCAGCTTCAGCTTCGCCAAACTGCCGGCGGGGGCCTGCGCCGTGAGCGTGGCCATGACCGGGTTCGTGAGCCAGTCGGAGAGCGTCACGATTCCGGCGGCGGGCGCCATGCACATCGCGCTGACGCTTGCGCCGCTGGCGGCGACCCATGCCGAGGCGATGCCGGCGCCGGCCGCCGCCCCGCCGCCCACGCTGCCAGGCTCGGCCGCCGGCTCGGCCGCGCCCCAGGCGCTCGCCATCAACGGCAGCGTGGACAACGGCGCCGCCTCGCCCTACGCCATGTCGCCGGCGTTCGGCAACAACCGCCCCCGGCTGCGCTCGCTGTTCAACGGCGGGGTTGGCCTGGTGTGGGGCAGCTCGGCGCTCGATGCGCGCAGTTTCTCGCTTTCCGGCCAGACCTCGCCCAAGCCCACCTACAACGACTTCACCGGCATGGTCCAGTTCGGCGGCCCGCTGCTCATCCCGCATCTGGACAACATGAACAACGCCCCGAACTTCTTTGTCGCCTACCAGAAATCCACCAACCTGAACGCCTCCACCACCTCGGTGCTGGTGCCCACGCTGGCGCAGCGCGCTAGCGCCACCAGCCCGCAGGCGGCGGCGCTGGTGGCCTACTACCCCCAGCCCAACCTCACCTCGGCGGCCGCCGGCGCCTACAACTACCAGGCGACGCTCACGAACCTGCAGCATCAGGACAAGCTCCAGACCCGCATCAACAAGTACTTCGGGTTCGGCAACCAACTCTCCGGCCTGCTCGCGCTCACCTCGATGCGCTCGAGCGGCGCCAACCTGTTCGGGTTTCTGGACGACACCTCGACGCTGGGCTGGAACGCCAGCCTGAACTGGCGCCACAGCTTCACCCGCACCCTCTACGCCACTTTCGGCTACGACTACAGCCGCCAGGCCACCCAGTCGCTGCCCTTCTTTGCCGGCCGCACCGACGTTGAAGCGGCCGCCGGCATCGCCGGCCCCGACGATGTCCCACTGCAGTGGGGTCCGCCGACGCTCACCTTCAGCAACGGCATCGCCGCGCTCAACGACGGCCTCTATGCCCACAACCGCAACCAGACCGGCGCGGTCTCGGCCTCGGCCTACTGGAACCACCAGGCCCACAACATCACCTTCGGCGGCGACTACCGCCGCCTCGAGTTCAACGATTTCGGCCAACAGAACCCACGCGGCAGCTTCACCTTCAACGGCGCGGCGACCGGCGATGCGCTGACGGATTTTCTGGGCGGCGAGGCCGACGCCGCCAGCCTCTCCTTCGGCAACGCCGACAAGTACTTCCGCGAAACCACCAACGACCTCTTCTTCAACGACGACTGGCGCGCCAGCGACACGGTTTCGCTGGTCCTGGGCGCGCGCTTCGAGTTCTCGGGGCCGGTCAGCGAGCGCTACGGACGGCTGGTGAACCTGGCCACAGGCAGCGCCTTCGCCTCCGCGACGCCGGTGCTGGGCGTGCCGCCGACGGCCGACTATGCCGGCCTGGAACCGCGGCTGGGGCTCGCCTGGCGGCCCTTTCTGGCGGGCTCGCTGCTGATCCGCTCCGGCTACGGAATCTACCGCGACAGCTCGCTCTACCAGGCCATCGCGCTGGCCATGGCCACGCAGGCGCCGCTGGCGACCAGCCTCAACGTCGCCGCCGCGCCGGGCGCGCCGCTCACGCTCGCCACCGCCCTCACCACCGCACCCGGGGCGACCCCCGACACCTTCGCCATTGACCCCAACTTCCGCGTCGGCTACGCCCAGGACTGGAACGCCTCGCTGCAGCAGGACCTGCCCGACGGCATGGTGATGACGCTCAGCTACCTGGGCACCAAGGGCACGCGCGGCGTGCAGCGCTTCTACCCGAACACCTACGCGCCGGGCGCGGCCAATCCCTGCCCGGCGTGTCCGGTGGGCTACTTGTACGAGACCTCGGGCGGCAACTCGACCGACGAGTCGGGCACGGCGCTGCTGCAGCGCCGCTTCCACAACGGCCTCGCCTTCAGCGCCAGCTACACCTACGCCCATGCCATTGACGACGCCGCACTCGGCGGCGGCGCGGGGGCGACGGCGGCGGTGGTGGCGCAAAACTGGCTCGATCTGGCGGCCGAGCGCGCCCGCAGCGACTTTGACCAGCGCCACAAGTTCAGCTTTACCTCGCAGTACTCGAGCGGCGCCGGGCGCGGCGGCTGGTTGATGCGGGCCTGGCGCCGTCCGCTGTTTGGCGGCTGGACGCTCACCACCATCCTGACCGCCGGCAGCGGCCTGCCGCTGACGCCGACGCTGCTGGCCATCATTCCCGGCACCGGCTTCACCGGCCTCCGCCCCAACGCCACCGGCGCCTCCCCCGGCGCCGCCCCCGCCGGGCTATATGTCAACCCCGCCGCGTTTGCCCTGCCCGCGCCCGGCGCCTGGGGCACGGCCGGGCGCAACTCGATCGAAGGCCCCAGCCAGTTCTCGCTGAATGCCAGCCTGCAGCGCGAGTTCCCGCTGCCGCGCGGCCTGGATTCCACCCTGCGCGTGGATGCGACCAACGTCCTCAACCACGGCGCCTTCTCCAGCTACAACACCCTGGTCGGCAGCGCGCTGTTCGGCCTGCCCACTGCCGCCGGCGCCATGCGCAGCCTGCAGACCACCTACCGCATCACCTTCTGACCCATGCGCCGCGCCCCCGCCATCCTGCTCTCCGCCCTGTTTGCGGGTGCAACCCTCGCCCAGGCGCCCCAGACGTTTACCTTCAAGGCGCAATCCTGGCTGGTGATGGAGGCGGTCACCGTCACCGACAGCCAGGGCCATGCCGTCGCCGGCCTCACCGCCAACGACTTCGTCGTCACCGAAGACAACGTCCCGCAGCACATCGCCGTCTTTCACTACCAGGGGCTCGACGACCGTGCCGCCGCCGCCGCGCGCGCCATCGCCGCCGCGCCGCCGCCCAGCGCCACGCCCCCGGCGCCGCACCCGGCAACGCCGGCCGCCGCCGCCACCGGCATCCAGATCGCGCCCGAGTCGCCGGGCCACTCCCAGTACGCCGACCGCCGCCTGGTGGCCATCTACTTCGACCTCACCACCATGCAGCTCGCCGACCAGTTGCGCGCCTTCGCCGCCGCTTCCGACTTCATCGCCAAAGACCTGAAACCCGCCGACGAAGTCGCCGTCATGGACTACAGCGGCAACGGCGTCATCGTGCGCCAGGATTTCACCGCCAACCGCGACACCCTCGCCGCCGCCATCGACAAACTGACGCTCGGCGCCGGCTTTGGGCTCGACGAAAACGGCAATGACGCCGCCGACGAAGACACCGGCAGCGCCTTCGGCCAGGACTCGGCCGAGTTCAACATCTTCAACACCAACCGCCAGCTCGCCGCCCTGCACACCGCCATTGACATGCTGGCGCCGCTCAGCGAGAAAAAATCGCTGGTCTATTTCGGCAGCGGCTTGAGCCTGAACGGCGTGGACAACCAGGCCCAACTCGAGGCCACCACCAACGCCGCCATCCGCGACAACGTCGCCCTCTACCCCATTGACGCCCGCGGCCTCACCGCCTCGCCCCCGCTCGGCGACGCCACCCAGGGCTCGCCCGGCGGCGCCGCCATGTACAACGGCGCCGCCGCCGCGGCCTTCAGCAGCCGCCTGGTGCACTCCCAGGATTCGCTCTACGCGCTGGGCTCGGACACCGGCGGCAAGGCGCTGCTCGACACCAACAACCTCGAGCACGGCATCGCCCTGGCCCGCGACGCCATCACCAGCTATTACCTCGTCGGCTACTACACCAGCAACGGCGCGCTCGACGGCAAATACCGCCACGTCGAAGTCCGGCTTGCCGCCGCCACCGCGGCGCGCCTGAGCCGCACCAAACTCGCCTTCCGCCGTGGCTACTACGCCGGCAAGATCTTCGCCAAGTTCACCACCGCCGACAAGGAGCGCCAGCTCGAGGACGCCCTCATGCTCGGCGACCCCATCACCGACCTCACCATCGCACTCGAGGTCAACTACTTCCAGCTCAACTCGGCCGACTACTTCGTCCCCATCGCCGCCAAGATTCCCGGCCGCGAGTTGGCGCTGGCCAAAAAGGGCGGCGCCAGCCAGTCGCAGATTGACTTCATTGGCGAAATCAAAGACAACTACGGCACCACGATCGCCAACCTGCGCGACCAGGTGAAGCTCAAACTCAGCGGCGAAACCGCCGCCCAACTGGCCAAATCCCCCATCGAGTTCACCGCCGGCTTCACGCTGCTGCCGGGCGAGTACTCGCTGAAGCTGCTGGCGCGCGACGACGAGACCGGCCGCATCGGCACCTTCATTCTGCCCTTCACCATCCCCAACCTGATGCACGCCACCGATCGGGTGCCGATCAGCTCGGTCGTGCTCTCGAACCAGCGCGTGCCGCTCGCCGCCGCCCTCTTCAACGCCAGCAAGAACCAGGGCAAGTCCGCCGCCCAGCAGGACAACCCGCTGGTCAGTGCCGCCGGCGAGCTGATGCCGAGCGTCAACCACGTCTTCCACCGCTCCGACAGTCTTTACATCCTGCTGCAGGCCTATGAGCATCCCGCCGACGTCCCGAACCAGGCCTCCGGCGCCAAGGCCAAAGCCGCGGCGGCGGCCGCGCCCCAAACCGTTGTCGCCTATGCCAGCTTCTACCGCGATGGCCGCAAGGTGTTCGAGACTGCGCCGGTACGCACCACCGCGCCGCCCGCCGGCCGCGCCGGCACGCTGCCGATCGCGCTCACCGTGCCGCTGGCGCGCTTCCAGCCGGGCCGCTATACCGTGCAGGTCAGCGTGCTGGAGCCGGGCGCGGGCAAGGCGAACTTCTGGCGCGCGCCCATCGCCATCCAGCCGTGACATCATCTGGCACGGGCCCCGGCGCGGTTAAGGTTTGATCGCCGCCAGCGCTGCTTTTTCAGCGTCTCTCAGCAGCACGTCCACGGACGCAAATCCTGCATCCGCGAGCAGGCCGGCCCAGCGCATCACCGGCAGGCTGTCGCCAATGCGGTCTTGGTCCCCGGGCTCGCCAAGAAAGCCGTAGTCGCATCCCACCAGGGACTGCACCCGCGACCAGAATCGCCGCCAGTCCTCGAAGCGGTGCTGGCTGGGCTGTTCCTTGCGCCAGACCTCGACGCCTGCCACAAAGGGGCGCTCGGCGGCAGCAGGCTCCATCAGCAGGAGCACGCCGCCTGATCGGAGCATTTGAAAAAGGTCGGCCAACAGCCGCGCCGCGCCTTCAAGACTGAACCAGTGCACGGCGTTGGCCGTCACCACCACGTCGTAGCCGCTCTCCACCTCGCGCCGCCACCCCGGATCCGCAAGGTCGCCAACCCACGTCCGCCCGCGTATCCGGTCGCGGCGATTGACCGACCCGCAAAGCGCGGCAAAAAAGCTGTTGCGGTCCACACAGTCGAGCGTCGCCTCCGGATAGCGCGCATGCACCGTGCGGCCGGCATCGCCCGGTCCGCAGCCGGCGTCCAGCACCCGCAGGCTCCGATCGCGTGGAAATGGAATCGCCGCGGCCAGGAGCCGCAGTGCGGCGGGCTTGGCGGGGCCCTGCTCAGTGCGCCACATCTCGAGCCAGGAGTCGAGGTCGTCGCCCCGCAGCATGGCTTCGATTTCGGCCTGTGTCGGAATTGGCATGTGAGCCGCCGCGCCTTGATTTTAGTGCAGAATCAGCGGCCGCGCGCGGGAGTCGCGCCGTTTGGCGGCACCGCCGCCCTTCTCAGGACGCCCTCCCGTTGCTCCCGCCCCGAGGCGCAAGCGCCTTGGGGCCCCGGGGGTCGGGCTGCGGCCGGAATTCGCTTGGCGGCAACCCGCGCCCGCTCTGCTCTGGGCGCGTCCAAGTTGCCTCGTCACGCGCGCAAAGTCGGCGCGAAGGGCTGCGAAAATCCGGAGCGGTGAAAGCGCCAGTGGCGCTTTTCACCGCTCCCGGCAATCGAAGCGGCGTGGCCCCGCTTCCAGGGAAACTAGCAGCCTTCCGACCGGCGCCACCTCCCGTGGGGGGCGGGTCGCCGAACCCGCGCGCCGGCCGCCGGCCCAATGCCACTTGGTTAAGGCAGGGAGTGGCGAAATAGGCACGCATCAAGCAGGGCATTTAGAAGGGGCGGAAGGGACTGTCGAAGTGGCGATATGCGCATTCCTGCTGCTACAAACGAAGCCTTGGAGCTTTTGGGAGCGATGGGTCTCCCCAACATGCTTTGACGGGCTGAAAACGGGTTGGGGCTGAATTGGCGGGAGCCAACGCAAGCTGCCTCGTCGCACAAAACCTCGCCTTGCTTATCCCGGCGAAGTCTGGCGCCAGCCGCAGGGCTACCAGTCCGCAGGGCAACCGCCATGGAGGCATGATCCGTCCGCCTCCACCTTAACCAAGTGGCATTGGGCCGCCGGCCGGCGCCAGGCGGCAGTTCGAGTGACCACAGCAACCGTGATTCTGCCGTAGCGAGACGCTGCTCGCGCCGGCTTGGGCTCGCCGGGCCGGGGCAGGCGCCGCCCTTCGTGTGCGGGC
>JBOGKJ010000052.1:0-19615 GCA_050745565.1 Terriglobales bacterium
GCCCCCAGCCGCTTCGGCGCCGCCGCCAGCGCGCCCGCTGGCGCCGCCGCGGCGTTCTCCAGCACCACGCCTGGCGCCGGCCGCACCATGAGCTCGAAATCGCGCCGCGATTCCCCCGCCACCTTCACCACCACGCGGCTCCAACCCGCCGCCAGCTCCACCGCCGCCACCGCCGTCGCGGGCCGGTAGCTGGAACGCCGGTCGTTGCGCATCACCACCACGCCGTTGATCGCCAACTGCACCGAAGCCGGCGAGTACAGCCGCAGCAGCACCCGGGCCGGCGCCGCCGCGTGCACGTAGGTGACGGCGAAATCCACCCCCTGCGCGGCCCAGTCGTTGGGGAATGCGACCCCGTCGCCCACGCTGGTGTAAGGCTGCGGGTGCCGCGTGCCACCGCCGTCCTCATAGCTCGCCGCCGCCGCGCTCTCGATCGGGAAGCTCTCGCCAAAGCCCAGGTTTTCGTACGCCCCGAACGGTCCCCACAACTGCCAGTGCGGCAGGCGCCCCGCCAACTGCTGCGCCGCCTGCTGCGTCAGCGCCAGCCCCGGCGCATGCACCGCCGCCAGCAGCGACCGCCCCAGCATGTAACTCGTGGTCGGGTCCGCCAGCGGTTCCCGCAGCGCGCGCTCGATGCTGGGCACCGCGTCCAGCAGCGTCCGCCCCTGGTTTTCCAGTTGCCCGCTGAGCGTGCGTACCGCCATTTCAGTGGCCACGTCATTGGGCGCCGTCCGCATCATGCGCAGCGCGGCGTCGAGCATCTGCCGGTCCTGGCCCTGGATGTAGGCGGCCAGAAACTGCAGAAACGCCGTCTCGGCGGCCTCCCCCGGCGCCGTGACGCCGGCGCCGGGCGAGGCCAGCTCCGCTTCGGCTTGCGCCTGCGCCCCGGCGCTACCGTAAAACAATTCGATCCACAGCGCGTCGGCCCGGCCGCCGGCTCCCCGCGCCCGCGCCGCCTGCAGCGCCGCCGCGTATGCGCCCACCTCAACCCGCGGCAGGTGATCCAGCAGGCTCGCCGGCGCGGCTTGGCCCACCAGCGCCAGTGCCAGCCCCAGTGCCACCCCCGCTGCACTGCCAGCCCGCCGCCAACCCTTCATCGCGCCCCTCCCCCGGTTTGCGCCGCAAGCGGCCGCCCCAGCACCGCGTCCACCTGCGACCAGAAGGCCCGGAAGGCCTTGTACTCGGCGGGCGAGATCACCGACTGTTTGGTCTCGATCCGGCTTTCCAGCGTCAGCGTCGTGCCGTTCAGTCCGGCCTGGGCCTGGAAGCTGGCCATCGGACCGTCCAGTTTGGCGGGCGCCGGCAGGCGCGTCAGCCGATACCGGCTCGGCAGCGCCAGATGCATCGTATCCACCTGAATCTCCGGCGGCCCCAGCAGCTCCTTCTGGCTGCGTTCGGCCAGCCCCGCCATCTGCGGCAGCCAGGCGTTCGGAATGATCTGGCGCGGAATCAGCAACGTCGAGCCATTCACGGTTGCAAAGCGGGGGATCTCGCCCTCCATCGTGATGTTGATGGGCTGATCCCAATTCTCCTCGTGTTCCACCTGCGCGCCCGTCACCGTGATCCCTGGCAGACGGTCATGCAGGATGGCCTGCAGCGCCCCGGCCTGCCGGTCCGGAATCGCCAGCGCTTGCCGCAGGTAGGGCGCCTCGCCGCCGGCGACAATCCAGCTCATGCTGAAATGCAGGTTGCCGCCCGCATCCAACGCGCCGTTCAGCGTCCGGCTGCTCACGTTGCTGGTGGCCGCCTGCTCTGGCGTCACCTGCGGGGCCACCACCAGCGCCGTCGCCGGCAGCGGATCGGCCGCCCCCGGCGCCGTCAGATCGGCGCCCACGGGCACGCGCAACACGAAGGCGCGCTGATCCCCCTCGGGCAATTCCTCCGCGCCCTGGTACTCGGCCGTGCCGTCCAGGTACAGCTTCAGGTCCGGCACGTACACAATGGCATGGTCAAAATCCGCCACCGACGGAATGGTGGGATCCACCAACCCCAGCTCGCGCACCCGCACCAGCACAAACTGGCTCGAAATGCCGGCCTGGTGCAGCATCGCAATCAGCAGCGAGGCCTTGTCCTTGCAGTCCCCGAAGCGCCGGTGAAACACCTGCGTCACCGGGTAGGGCCGGTAGCCATGAATGCCGAACTCCAGCGCCACGTAGTGCGTGTTCTGGATGACCCAGTGGTAGATGGCCTCCGCTTTCGCTTTCTCGGTGGTCTTGCCGGCCACCAACTGATTCACCGTCTGCACCATCTCGTCGTTCATGACGAACGTGTCGCGGATCAGCCCGATGTACCAGCGCCCGAACTGGTCCCAGGTGCCAAAGGCGGAGACCGCGACGTACGGAGACGTTTCGATGTCGGGCGGGGCGTTGGGCTCAGTCACCTGCGCCGGCAGGTTGCGCGCGCTCCAACGGTAGACGGTCTGGCCCCCGGCGGTGTGCTCGCTGGCGGCGCCCTGAAAGCGCACCGCCTTGAAGTAGACGTGCTTCGACGCCGGCGTCAGCACCACGTACTGCTCGAACAGCGTCGGCGCCGGGCCGCCGAACTGGTCCAACTCGCCAAAGTAGTCCCCGTAGAGCGACTCCAGCGTGGTCGGCAGCACCCGGTAGGCGATCTCGACAAAATCCCCCGCCCGCATCGCCGGCATCTCGACGTACTTGTTGCGCACGTCGTAGAAAGTCTCGTAGCCGACCGACTGGCTGATCGGCTGGTCGCCGGCCTCGGGCGCGTCCGCACTGGTGCCGTCGGGGTGCACGACGTGCGCGCTTAAATAGCGCACCTGTTCGGTGGCCGGGTCATAGGTCACTGAGTATACCGACAGGGCGTCGGCGCCCTGCGGGTTGTTGATCCGGAAAATCGCCTGCACGTAGCGGCCGGTGTTGCCGCTGGGAAACACCTCGGTCACGTGCGTGTTGGCCAAAATTACCAGCGGGCCGTTCTCCTGTGCCTGCTGCTCCGCACCCGGCTCCGCCTTGAACGCGGCGATGGTTTTGTCCAGCGCCTGCGTATAGGGCCGCTCGAAGCTCGCCTCCTGCTCCGCGGTGCCTCCACGTGCCAGCTCGACCCGGTCGCGCAGGTTGGCATCCTGCGGGCTCAGCGTCAATGCCGCCTGCCACGCCTCGAGCCCCGCGCTGGCGTGCCCGAAGTGCCGTTCGATTTCGCCCTCCGCCACGCGTGCGTCCGGATTATCCGGCGCCAGCGCCACCGCCTGGCGGACCGCCGTCAGCGCGGCCGGGCCCCGGCCCAGCCCGCTCAGCGCCCGGGCCTCGGTGGTCAACAGGTTCGGCAGATTCCCGTTCAGTTTTAGCGTCGCCTGCAGCGTGGCCAGCGCCGCCGGCAGCGCGCCCGCCCGCCGCTCGGCTTCCACCCATTCCAGGCTGGTGGTCAGATTGGCCTGGTCGTCCTGATAGGCCCGCTCAAACCAACGGTGCGCCGCCGCCACCGCCCCCAGGTGCAACAGCGTATCGGCCACGGGATGGGCCACCCCCGGCGCCGTCGCCCCTGCCCCATCCAGGCCGTCCGCCCAGGCCATCACCTGCGGCCGCACGCCCATGCCTGCGTAGGCCTCCAGCATCCCCACCGCCGCCAACGGTGCGCGCGCCAGCACCGCCGTCGGCGGCACCGCGCCGCCGCCCGGATTGCCGCCCTCGCCCAGCGCCTGCCAGAAATCCTGCCGTGCCGGCCAGTACGCGCCCCTCGACAGCTCGATCATCCCCAGATCCAGGTGCGCCCGCGCGCCCCCGGCGCCGCGCTCGACCAGCTTCTCCAGGTTCTGATATTTGCGGCTCTGGTCGCTGTCGTGCTCCACGAAATCGAGTACCACGCCGGCGTCCTCCGGCGCCTTGGCCATGGCCGCCTCAAAGGCGTTGGCCGCGGTGTGATCGCCGGTGTTGAAGTTGTCCTTCTCGCTCAGCGCCCAGGCGTAGTCGAGCTCGGAGGCCTGCTTTGCCATCGCGGTCAAATCCCGCACCGGCGGCGCCGCCGCTTTCGCCGCTCCGGCGATGGCTGCGGCCGGCGCGCTCGCCGCGTCTTCGAGCTGCAGTGGCGCCCCGGCGGGGGTGGTCAGCCGCAGGCTGAATCGCCACTCCCCATCGGTGCTGTCGCCGGCTTTGGCCACGATCTTGTTCCATCCCGCCGCGAGCCTTGCGCCAGCGGCGTGCTGATCGAAGCCGTCGGACGGATGCACCCCCTCCTCGTCAAACACTAGCGCGCCGTTGACCCACACCCGGGTTGCACCTTCATCCCGCAGCCGCACCGCCACCGCCTGGGCGCTCGGGCTCCGCACCCAGCTCACCAAGTACGCCGAAACCGATTTCGACGGGCTTAAGTAGGCCCCCAAATTGAGTTCGCCCGCGTTCACCGCATACGGCAACTCGCGCCACCGCACCCGGCGCTGCTTGCCCTCGTAGCTGGCGGTGAAGTGCAAGTGCGCCAGTCCGCCCGCCCCCGCTTCCGGCCCCTGCGCCGTCGCAATGGCCGCTGGACTGGTGTTGTCGAACGGCCCCACGACGCGCCAGTGCTCCACCTCGCCCAGCCGGCGCCACGTCGCCGCCGCCGCCGCGCCGTTGCCGGCGCGCAGTTGGGCGGCCGCCTGCAAATTGGCCACTTCCGCCGCCAGCAGCGGATCGAGATTCGGCGTTCTCGCCAGCGCACTCAGCGTGCCCTCGAGCGCCGCCGGCGTTGCCACCGACGTTAAATCGTCAATCCGGTAAAGCGCGATCAGCTTGTGTACCGCATCCGGTGCGGTTGTAAACGCCTGCTGCTCGGCCTGCAGCCGCTGCGCCGGAGCAACCGCCGACTGCGCGGACGCGGTCAGCGGCCGCGCCGCGGCCAGCAGCAGCATCGCTGTCCAGCCGGTGACGACGCAGAGGCTTGGGAGTTTCCGGAATCGCTGGGGCGGGCGCAACGCTTTTAGTATAAGCGCCTGCTCCTGACGCCTGCGTCCTGGAGACCCGCTCCCCGTTCCGCGGGCGACGACCCCGTAATATTTGCCCGGTTCGGTAACCCCCATGCCGCCATGGCGTACTTAGTGGGCAGATGGTGCCAGCGCTGTGTCCCGGCACCGGCCCACTGGAGGACCGCCATGCTTCGACTTTCCCCGTTCGCCGTTGCCGCCTGCACGCTCGCTGCCGGGCTAAGCCTCGCTGGCGCCGGCGTCTGCGCGCAAGCGCAGCAAAGCACGTCCGCCTCCCCCCAGGCCACAGCCGCTCCCAGCTTCGCCCAGCGCATCACCGGCACGATTACCGTGGACGGCCTCGCCGTCCCCGGCGTCACCGTGACCGTCACCGATCCAGCCAGCGGCCAGAAATACGTCACCTCCACCGACGAGAGCGGCCGCTTCACCGCCCGCGTCGCCCACCCCGGCACCTTCGACATCACCACCGGCATGGCCGCGTTTGCGCCGGCGCATGCGCAGGTCAGCATTCCGGCCACCGCCGCCGTGGTGCCGCCGGTGAGCCTGCAACTGGTGCTCGCCTCCCAAGCTCCGGCGGTGAGCGCGGTCGCGGCCGAGAACCACCCCAACGCCCCGGCCTCGACCCGCGGCCGGGGCGCGCCCGCCGCGGGTAACGGCTCAGCCCCCGGCCGCACCCAAGTCGCCGCCCGCAACGGCGGGCAGGGCGCCCGTGGTCGCAGCGGCCGCAGCGGCGGCGGCAATGCGGACGGTTTTCAGCAGCTCGACGTCAATCAGACCGGCGACCTCAGCGGCGTAGCCGCCGACGCCGGCGCCAGCGATAGCGGCATTGCCGGCATGAACGATAACGCCGCCACCGATTCCGCCGTCGTCAGCGGCGTCGCCAGCCAGGATCAAAGCCCCATGGGCTCCGACGCCATGGCCATGCTCATGCGCGGCGGCCTCGGCGGTCCGGGCGGTCCGGGTGGCGGCCGCGGACGTGGCGGCCCCGGCGGCGGCTTTGGCGGGGGCCGCGGGGGCGGCGGCGGCTTTGGTGGCCGCGGCGGCTTCAATTTCCGCCAGATGCAGAACCGCTTCAACCAGCCCCACGGCAACCTGAGCTATACCCTGAGCGACAGTGCGCTCAACGCCCTGCCCGACAGCGTCACCGGCGCCTCTTCCACGCAGAACCCGCCCAACGCCGCCGACCAAAACTATTCAGCGTCGCTCACCATGCCGCTGAAGATCCCGCACATCTACGACAGCAAGGGCAAAACCAGCATCACGCTCAGCTTCCGCGGCACCCACAACCGCAACCTCAGTACCGCCACCGGCCTCGTTCCCACCGCCAACGAGCGCCAGGGCATCTTCACCGGCCTCACCGACCGCAGCGGCAACCCGATCACCATCACTGATCCCGCCACCGGACAGCCCTACCAGAACAACATCATCACCCCCGGCGACATCTCGAGCGCCTCCCAGGACCTGCTCAAATATTTCCCCGCACCCACGCCCGGCGCCACCGGCCTGTTCAACTACAGCAACACCCGGGACTCGCTCAGCACCCGCTACGACACCACGCTGCGCATCAACCATAGTTTCGGCTCGACTCCCGGCGGCGGGCGCGGCTTCGGCCGCTTCGGCCGCGGCCGCAGCCTCAACTTCAGCCTCAGCTACTCCGGCGGCCGCGCCGACAACCCCGGCATTTTCTTCCCCTTCGTCGAGGGCATGAGCACCACGCGCGGCATCAACGCCCGCCTCGGCTACAACCAGCCACTGTTCGGCTGGACCAACACCTTCAGCCTGACCTACAACCGCAGCCGCACCAACGCCACCAACCTCTACGCCGGCGTCACCAATGTCGCCGCCCAGGCCGGCATCACCGGCGTCGCCACCAACGCCTTGGACTGGGGCCTGCCCGGGCTCAGTTTTGCCACCTCCGGGTTCACCGCCCTCCGCGACGACGCCCCCAACTTCTCCCGCAACCAGACCTTCTCCGTCAGCGACGGCATGATCCGCCGCATGGGCAAGCACAACGTCCGCTTCGGCGGCGACATGCGCTGGCTGCAGAACAACCCCGAGCGCGACACCTCGCCCAACGGCGCTTTCAGCTTCGATGGCCAGTACTCCGGCTACGACTTTGCCGATTTCCTGCTGGGCATGCCGCAGCAGGCTTCGGAGCGCTTCGGCGGCGGTGTCTTTTATTTCCGCCAGATCGAGCCCGACCTCTACTTCAATGACAACTGGCAGGTGAAGGGCAACTTCACCGTCAGCTACGGCCTGCGTTGGGAATATATCTCCCCCTACAGCGAGCTCTTCAACCGCCTCACCAACCTGCTGGTTGCGCCCGACTTCAGCACCATCACCCCGGTGGTCGCCGGCGCCAATGGCGTCCCCGACGCCGTACTCAAGCCCAACTACCTCCACCTCCGCCCCTCGTTTGGGTTCGCCTGGCGCACTTGGCAGAATATGATCCTCACCGGCGGATTCGGCATGGCCTATAACACCGGCGCCTACGCCAACATGGCCACCGCCCTTGCCTACCAGACCCCGTTCATCACCAACGCCACCGTGCTCGGCACCGCCACCACGCCGCTCAGCCTTACCCACGCCTTCAGCGGCCCCGGCGCCGCGGTCAACACCTACGGCGTCAACCCCAACTACTCCGTCGGCTACTCGGAACTGTGGCAACTCGATGTGCAGCGCACCGTAGGCCGCAGCTACGTCGTTAACCTCGACTACAGCGGCAACCGCGGTGTGCACCTCGATCAGCTTCTCGCCCCCAACCGCACCCCTACCGGCTTGCTGTACGCCAACCTGCCGCCGTTCCTCTACGACACCACCGGCGGCAACTCGCTCTACAACGGGGGCAGTCTCATCGTTAGCCGCCGCATGAGCCACGGCGTCTCCTTCCGCGCCCGCTACACCTACTCCAAAATGGAGGATGACGCCTCCCAGATCGGCGGCGGCGGCGGCGCGAACGGCCTCATCGCCCAGAACCCCAACGACCTGCTGGCCGAGTGGGCCGTCTCCAACGGCAACGTAACCCACCGCCTCGCGCTGCAGTACGAGTGGCAGTTGCCGTATGGGCTCAATCACAAGTGGGGCGATAACAGCAGCATCTGGAGCTCCGCCTTCGGCGATTGGATGTTCAGCGGCTCGCTCAATCTCGCCACCGGCCAGCCCTTCACCCCCACCATCAACGACGTGTTTTCCAACGCCCAGGGCCTGCAGTCGCTCGGGGTGAGCGCCCCGCTGCGCGCCAACCTGGTGGCCGGCGAGTCCGTCGCCCTAGCCCAGCCCGAATTCGGCCAGTACTTCAACACCGCCGCATTTGCTGCGCCCACCGCCGGCGCTTACGGTGACGCCGGGCGCAACATCATCATCGGCCCCGGCTCGACGACCCTCAACACCTCGCTTAGCAAGACCTTCCGCATGGGCGAGTTCCGCAACCTCGAGCTTCGCTTTGATGGCAACAACGTCCTGAACCATCCCAACTGGACCGGCCTCGATACCAATTTCAATAACGCCACTTTCGGCACGGTCACCGGGTTTAGCTCGCCCCGCAACATCACCTTCAACGCCCGTTTCCGCTTCTAGTCCGCCGGAGATCACGCCATGCATCGCCCCACGGTTGCCCTACTCTGTTCGGTTCTCTCGCTCGGCTGGCTCATGCCCGCCGTGCCCGCCGCCGCCCAGCAGGCGGCGCAGCACCGGACGCCAGCCCAGTCCGGCATCGCCCAGTTCAAGTCCACCACCGCCATCGTGCTGGTGAACCTGACCGTGCGCGACGCCCAAGGCAACCTGGTCACCGACCTCAAGCCCGGCGACATCACCGTGCTCGAGGACAACAAGCCGCAGCGCATCCGCAGCTTCGAATTTGAAAGCGTGGACGCCAAGCCCGGAGTCGCCACCGCCACCGCCGCTGCCGACAACGGCCCCGAGGGCACGGTCGAAAAGGGCGCGCCCGCCCCCAAGCCGGCGCCCAAACCCGCCGCCAGCGCCAGCGCCATCGCCCCCGCCGCCAATGTCAACGCCTACCGCGACCGCCGGCTCAGGGTGCTCTACTTCGACCTCCCCACCCTGCAGCCCGAGGACGTCCAGACCGTGATGCAGCAGGCGGAGACCTTTGTCAAAACCAACATGTCCCCCGCCGACGAGGTCGCCATCGCCACCCTCGGCGACTCCCTGCAGCTCAACCAGGATTTCACCGACAACAAAGCCACGCTGTTGAGAACCCTCGCCCAACTCAACCCCTCCACCAGCAACGGCTTTGACAGCGGCACCACGGGTTCGACCGATGGCACCGCCGACGACGGCTCGACCTTTGCCGCCGACGATACCGAGTTCAACATCACCAACGCCGACCGCAGCCTCGAGGCCTTGCAGTCCATCTGCGACCAGCTCAAGGGCATCCAGCAGAAAAAATCCCTGCTCTACTACACCAGCGGCATCCAACGCTCCGGCGTGGACAATGAAATCACCGAGCGCAGCGCCGTCAACTCCTGTGTCAAGGCCAATGCCGCCATCTACAGTATTGACGCCCGCGGCCTCCAGGCCAACCCTCCCGGCGGCACCGCCGACAGCGGCTCCGTCCGCGGCTCCGGCGCCTTCAACGGCGGCGCCCAGTCCGGCACCATGGACGCCCAGTTCGCCCAGCAGGAAACGATCGCGACGCTGGCCAACGACACCGGCGGCCGCGCCTTCCTCTCCAGCAATGACTTCGCTCCCGTCTACGCCAAGGTGCAGGACGATACCCGCTCCTATTACCTGATCAGCTACAGCAGCTCCAATCCCGGCCAGGATGGCAAGTACCGCCATATTAAGGTCGTCGTCCACCGTCCCGGCCTCAGCCTCAGCTATCGCCCCGGCTATTACGCCCCGCGCGACATCAACCACCTCTCCACCGCCGACCGGCGCCAGCAGCTTCAGGATGAGCTCAACGCCGATGTCAGCGACCACTCCCTCGACCTCTACCTCGCCGACGGCTTTCTCCGCGTCAGCCCCACCCGCTATTACGTCCCCGTCTCCATCATCATCCCCGGCGACGAAATCCCGCTCCACGGTGTCAACCCCAAGGCTACGCCCGAAGTGGACATCGCCGGCGAGGTCATTGATCAAAGCGGCTCCAAGCTCGACCACATTGATCAGACCATCAAGCTCACCCCCCGCATTGCCGGTCCCGGGCAGCAGTTGAAAAACAAGAACCTGCAGTTCAACACCGGCTTCATGCTCGCTCCCGGGCAGAAGTACCAGATCCGCTTCGCCGCCCGCGAGAACCAAACCGGGCAGATGGGCGCCTTCGAGGCCGTCCTCAACATCCCCAACCTCGACAAGCAGGAAACCCAGTTCCCCCACGCGCTTGCCATCAGCTCCGTGCTCGTCGGCAGCCAGCTCAACCCGGTCCAGCCCGACCGCTTCAATCCCCTCACCAGCACCGGCCATGCGCTGGTGATGAGCGTCAGCCACGTCTTCCGCGCCAACCAGCACATGTACCTCTACTACGAGGTCTACGATCCCAAAATCTCCGGCAAGAGCGGAGACGAGATCAAGCTGCTCACCAACGTCGCCTTCTTCCGCGGCCGCGTGAAGGCATTCGAAAGCCAACTGCTCAGCACCGAGAAAGTCACCGATCCGTTCCGCCACGCCGCTGTCATCCAGATCGAGATTCCGCTCAGCCAGTTGAAGCCCGGCTACTATCTCTGCCAGGTCAACGCCGTGGATGACAACGCCGGCCGTTTCGCCTTCCCCCGCATCCCCATCCTCGTCCGCCCCGCCGCCGCTCCCGGCGCCGCCAGCAGCAGCCCACGCTGACCGCGGCGGCCGCTTCGCGGGAGTCGCGCCGTTTGCACTGCGGGCAAAAGCGCCAGTGGCGCTTTCACCGCTCCCGGCAAACGAAGCGGTGCGGCCCCGCTTCCAGGGAAACTAGCCCGCATTTCTCACCAACCCAGCCGCTGCCACGCGCGGCATCGCGCGCCCGTCTAGAAAAATGGGCGGCGCAGCACCTGCCCTGGTGCCATCGTCCTCCAGACAGCGCGTCCTGCTCGCCGTTCGATATCGCCGCCCATTGTTTAGGGCGCGCCGCGCCTGGACGCGAGCTTCGTGACCTGACTGTGAGAAATGCGGACTAGCAATAGGCCGCTCGCGCCCCTTTGGGCTCGCCGGGCCCGGGCCGGCGCCGCCCTTCGAGTGCGGGCGCGGCGCTGCGAGCGTCTCAGCCGAGCAGGGGCAGGGGCCCGCGCCCGTCAATGCAGCGAGCGTCTCAGCGGGCAGGGGCCCACGCCCGTCAACAGGCGGCGCCGCTGGCGGCGGCGGCCCCGGTGCGGCCGGCGATGGCGGCGGCGGCGATGCCGCACACCACGAACGACAGCAGGCCGACGGCGCCGAACTCGATCGGCAGCCGTCGTCCGGTGGGTAGGATCGCGGCCAGCTTAAGATTGTCCACGACGCTCACCAGCAGCGTCACCCAGAGGCCATAGCGGACGCCTTCCCACAGGCCGCGCCCGCGGTAGCCCTGCAGGAAGATGTAGCTGAACGCCAGCCCACCCAGGATGGCGCCGAGCACCCACAGGATCCAGCCCGCGGCGCTGAGCTGAAGGTTCCAGGGGACATCGCCGTTATTGACCAGCGTGGTGCGCAGCAGCGGCGCCAGCCCGGTGGCCAGCACGAACAGGATCAGCGACGTCGCCAGCCAGATCTTGCCAAGCTTCGGATGCATCAATGCGCCCTCCCGTGAACGACCCGATTATGCCCCCGGTATCGGGAGAAGGCAAATCGCGGACCTCGCCGGCGGGCGGAATTTAGTCCAGCAGCGCGGGCTCGGACTCGGCCGCGGCCTCGGCAGAGACCGGGACGGGCTCGGACTTGCCTGGGGCGCGGGAAGGCGGGGGCCGATGTGGCGCGGTGGGGGCGCCATCCATCAAGTAGCGTTCCAACTCCTGGCGGGAGTCGAAGTAATTGGTGACCAGGCGCTCCAGCGCGCGTTCCCGCATTTGCACCCGCGTGATCAGCGGCGCGTACTGGAAGGCGCGCCCCTGACGCCGGCGCTCGACCACGCCTTTGCGCAGCAGGCGCTCCATCACCGTCAGCACCGTGGTGTAGGCCAGCGGACGTCCGCGCTCGCTCAGCGCGGCATGCACCGCCGCCACCGGCGCGCGTTCCAGCCGCCACAGCGCCACCAGGCAATCGAGCTCCAGTTGGGGCAGCTCGGCGCCGCGCCGGGCCGCGCGCGCGCTCATGGGCGTTCCGTCCCGGCCGCCTCCGTCTCCGCGGCGGACGCGGCGTCGGTCCACTGGCGGACTTTCAACAGCGGGCGCTCGAGCGAGCGGTTGTAGCCGGTCCACTCGGTCGCCGCCGCGGCCTCCTGCTCCAGTTGTGTCCGCATGGCCTGCATTTTAGAGTCCATGTCGTCGAGCTGGTGCAGCAGCAGAGCCTCGGGAAACATTGGCAGCTTGGGCGAGCCGAACTCGTACTGGCCGTGATGGCTGATGATCAGATGTTCGAGCAGCGTCTGCAGTGGACGCGGAAAGCCCGGCAGTTCGGCCAGCTTCTTGTGCATGATCTCCAGCACCAGCACCATGTGCCCGAGCAACTGGCCGGCGGTGGTGTAGCTGAAGCTGCGGCGGTAGTTCAACTCCTCGATTTTGCCAAGGTCATGCAGCAGGATGCCGGCGATGAGCAGGTCGCGGTCCACGTAGGTGTAATTGCGCACCACCAACTCCGCCAGCCGCGCCAGCGAGGTGACGTGCTCCAGCAGGCCGCCCAGGTAGGCGTGATGGAGCACCTTGGCGGCGGGCGCGCGCCGGTAGCGCTCGGCGATGGCGGGGTCATCGAAAATGGCCCGCAGCAGCGCCTGCAGGTGGGGATTGGTCATGGCCGCGATCCTGCCCTGCAGTTCGCGCCACATGGCCTCGACATCCTGGCTGGTGGCGGGCAGGTAATCGGCGAGCCGGATGTCGGCTTCCTCCACCCGGCGCAGCCGGTCGATTTTGAGCTGGGGCTTGTCGCGGAACTCCTGCACCTGGCCGCGCACACGAATGAAATCGTCCTGGGCGAACTCGGCCTGAATTTCAGCGACCCGGTCCCACATCACCGCCTTGATCTGTCCGGTGCGGTCGCCCAGCAGCAGATCCAGGTAGGGTTCGCCGTCCTTTTTCTGCTTGATTTCCTTGGCCAGCACCAGGAAGGCGCTGTTGACGCTGGCGTTAGGCGTCAGCTCGGATACAAAACTGGTCTTGATCTCTTCCGCCGGTTGCGCCATCGCCGGCCCTACTCGCCGCCGCCGCCGCCGCCGAGGTTGAGGCCGCTGCCTTTTTTGTCCTTGTCGGTCGGTTTGGGCAGGTCGGTTGGCAGCACGCGCTGAAAATGGGTGATGTCCACGCCAGCCGAGGTCACCGCGCCGGTGTCCACATAGCCGGGCTTGACCACGATGTAGGCTTCCTGGCGCAGCTTGTCGAGGTAGGTCTTAAGCTCGGGCTGCAGCATCTGGGTATAGAGTTTGTAGTCGATATCGGCCGTGGCGTCCGCCAGCGACTCCTGGCCGGCATAGTGGCGGGCGGTGACCTTCAGTATCAGATAACCGGACGGGACGGTCTCGACCGGGGTGACGCCGCCAATGGGCAGGGCAAACAGCGTCTTTGCCAGACTGGCCTCGAGCTGGTCCTTGCGCTCAAAGCCGATGTCCCCCCCGCTCGAGGCCGAACTCGCGTTGGAGTAGCGTTGCGCGAGCGTGCTAAAGTCCTCGCCCTTGGCCGCACGTTCCTGGACCTGCTCGGCCAGCGCCTTCAATCGCTTCTGATCGCTGGCGGGTTTGCCCTGGGTCGTGATCAGGATTTCGCCCAGATCGACCTCCTCGGGCAGCACGTAGGCGGCTTTATGTGCATTGTAATAAGCCGCGGTCTGCTGCGGCGTGGCTTGCGGCACGCGTGGCGCCACGTCCTGCTCGATGACCATGCGCTGCAGAATCTGGTTTTTGAGCGACTGCTCGTAATCGGAATAGCTTTCACCCTCCGATTCCACGGCGCGCTGCAGGTCTTCCATCGTCGCCAGATGGTTTTTTTTGCGCATTTGATCGAGCTGCAGGATGACCTCGGTGTCGGCGTTCAAGCCCAGGTCCTTGGCCTTTTGTTCCAGCAACTGGTCGTCAATCAGGTTGGCCAGCGTGTCTTTTTCCTGGCCCGCAATCGCGACGCTGCTGAGCGTTTGTCCGGTCTGCTGCGCCGAAGACTGCAATTGCTGCAGCAGGTCGGTTCTGGCCTGGTTGTAGTCCACGCTGGTGATGATGGTGTCGTTCACGCGCGCCACAACCTGCTCCACGACGGTGGATTTGGGTAGCGGCGGTTGAGGCGGCTGGAGCGACGATTCTGCGGCGGCGGGGACGTTTTTAACCGGCGGCGGGGGCGCTTTCACGGCCTGGGCTGCCGCCGTTCCGGCGAGTGCAGTGATGAGGGCGGCCCCGGCGAGGCCGGTCCACCCAAGGCGCGACATGGAACTGCTCATAGCCCGATTATCCGGCATTTGTAGCAGCATTGCCAGTGGCGCGGGTGGGGGCCAGGGTCGCCACCAGGCGGAGCAGGCGGAGCGCATCCACCGGCTTGGGGAGGTGTTCGTGAAAGCCGGCGGCGAGCAGTTTGTGGCGGTCCTGGGCGCCGGCATAGGCGGTGAGCGCGACCACGGGGGTGTGACCGCCGCGGTCGGGCGGCAGAGCGCGCAGCCGGGCGACCAGCGAGTAGCCATCCTCACCGGGCATTTCGATATCGCTGATCATCACGTCCGGCAGGCGGCGCTCGACGATCAGCAGGGCTTCGGCGGCCGAAGCGGCAACCACCACTTCGGCGCCCTCGCGCTCGAACAGCCGGGCCAGCATTTCGCGCGCATCGGCATCGTCTTCCACCACCAGCAGCCGCAGTCCGCGCACGCGCTCGGCGGGCTCGCAGGGGCCGTCCGGTTCCGGGGCCACGGCGGGTGGGCTGGCCACCTGTGGCACCGGGAAGGTGACAGTGAAACAGGCGCCGTGGCCCTCGCTGCGGTTGGCCGCCTCCACCGTGCCGCCGTGAGCTTCGGCGAGGTGACGCACGATGGCCAGCCCCAGCCCCAGGCCGCGCTGGCCGCGGGTGCTGGAGCTGTCGTTCTGCCGGAAACGGTCGAAGACAAAAGGCAGAAAGTGGTCCGGGATGCCGGCGCCGTCGTCGGTAACCTGCAGTTGCACCTGCCGGTCGCCAGCGGCCCGGATGCTCACCCGCACCTCACCCGAGGGCGCGGCGAATTTGGCGGCATTCGAGACCAGATTGGCGGCAATCTGTTGCAGCCGCACCGGGTCGGCGCGCAGCGGCGGCAAGTCCGGCTGGTTGTCGTAATGGAGCGTAATATGGCGCGATTCGAGCAGGGGGTGCAGCGCGGTCAGTGCCGCATCCACGGCGGCGGCGAGCTTCGCCGGCTGCAGCTCCAGCCGGAGCTTGCCCGCCAGGATGCGGGAAACGTCCAGCAGGTCGGCCATCAGCCGCGCTTGGGCAAAGGCATTGCGCTGGATCACCTCGACCGCCTGCCGCTGCTCGGTCGCGTCGAGTTGGCCGCCGGCTAGCAGATGGGTCCAGCCGGTGATGGCATTCAACGGCGTCCGCAGCTCGTGCGAGAGCGTGGCCAGAAACTCGTCCTTCAGCAGGTTGGCCTGTTCCGCCTCGCGGCGGGCGGCGTCACTGGCGGCGGTGCGCTCGGCGACGCGCGCCTCCAACTCGGCGTTCAACTGTTCAAGTTCGGCGCTCTTGCGATAAAGCTCGGCAAATATGGCGACTTTGGCGCGCAGGATTTCCGGGATCACCGGAACCGAGACGTAATCCACCGCGCCGAGATCGTAGCCGCGCAGCCGGTAGGCGTCCTCGACCATGATGCCGGAGATGAAGATGATGGCCGTGCGGCGGCAGCGGGGGTGGGCGCGGATCATGGCGGCCAACTCAAAGCCGTCGAGCTCGGGCATCACCACGTCCACCAGCACCACCGCGAAGGGCAGCTTCAGCAGCAGTTCGAGCGCTTCGCGGCCGCTGTTGGCGCGCACCAGATTCTCCCCCAGGCCGGCGAGGACGGTTTCGTAGCTGAGCAGGCGGGCGGGCTGATCGTCCACCAGCAGGATATTCAGCGGCTCGCGGTTTGTCGTTATGGCCGATGCCATGGCAGGGTGCCGTTACCAATAACCAATAACCAATAACCAATAACCCTTTTCACCGATGCAGCCAGGTGCGGAGGGTGGCGAGCAACTGTTCGGTGTTGACCGGCTTGGCGAGGTACTCGCTGGCGCCGGCATCGAGGCATTTTTCCCGGTCGCCCTTCATGGCCTTGGCGGTGAGCGCCACGATCGGCAGCCGCCGCCACTGCGCCTGTTGCCGGATGCGGCGCATGGTTTCGTACCCATCCATGTCGGGCATCATGATGTCCATCAGCACCAGCGCGGTGGCTGGCTGCTGTGCCAGCGTGTCGAGTGCCTCCTGTCCGGTGGTGGCGGTGAGCACCTCGACGCCGCGGCGTTCGAGCACGCTGCTGAGGGCGAAGATATTGCGCACGTCGTCATCCACAACCAGCACGGCTTTACCGGTGAGGTCCAGGTCGGAGCGGTGCAGGCGCTCGATCATGGCCTGTTGCGAGAGCGGCAGGTGCTCGACGACGCGGTGCAGGAACAGGGCGGTTTCATCGAGCAGGCGTTCGGGCGACTCCACACCCTTGACCACGACACTGCGGGCCAGCGTGCGCAGCACCGCTTCCTCTTCGGCTCCGAGTTCGCGGCCGGTGAACACCACCGCCGGAACCTCGCGCAGGGCGGGTTCGGCGGCGAGCTGGCGCAGCACGTCGAAACCGGGCATGTCGGGCAGATTGAGGTCCAGCACCAGGCAGTCGAACGGCTCCTGCCGCAGCCGCGCCAGCGCTTCGCTGCCGCTGGAGGCGGTGACCACTTCCAGGTCGTCGTGCTCGAGCAGCGCCTGGATGCCGGCCTGCTCGCGGGCATCGTCCTCGACCACCAACAGCCGCCGGCGTTCGCGTCCGGCAAAGGCCTTGAGGCGCTCGAGCGCCTGCTCCAGGCCGGCGGTGGTGGCGGGCTTGGTGATGAAGGCGAACGCGCCGCGCGCCAGGCCCTGTTGGCGGTCCTCGTCGAGGCTGACGATCTGCACCGGGATGTGGCGGGTGGCGGGGTCCTGCTTGAGCTGCGCCAGCACGCCCCAGCCCAGCATGTCGGGCAGGAACAGGTCGAGCGAGATGGCGGTGGGGCGGAAACGGCGGGCCAGCTCCAGGCCCTCGGCGCCGGTCATGGCCACCAGCACGCGGAAGCCGCCGGCGCGGGCCAGTTCGGCCATGATGCGCGCGAACGCGGGCTCGTCCTCAACAATCAACAGGGACGCGGTCGCGTCGCCGGCGGCGAGCTGTTCCCGGTCATCCTCGACCCGCTCCACCGCCGCCGGCGCCCGGCGCACCGCCAGCGGCCGCCGCGGCGCGTTGACCGGCTGCGGCAGCGCCGAGCCGGCATGGTTGGCCGGTAGGTAGAGGGTGAAGGTGCTGCCGGCGCCGGGCGTGCTCTGCAACTGCAACTCGCCGCCCAGCAGCACCGACAGCTCGCGGCTGATGGCCAGCCCCAGCCCGGTGCCGCCGTACTTGCGGCTGGTGCCGGCGTCGGCCTGCTGGAAGGCCTCGAAGACCAGCTTCTGCTTTTCCGGTGCGATGCCGATGCCGGTGTCGCGTACCGCGCAGCCGATCACCGGGCCGCCATGCCCGAGCACGGGGTGGCCGGCGCTCCAGCCCGCATCGGCGGTGAACAGCCGGAGATTGACGTGACCCTGGGCGGTGAACTTGAAGGCGTTGGAGAGCAGGTTCTTGAGCACCTGCATCAAGCGCTTGGCGTCGGTGTTCAGCACCCTGCCGGCAAGCTCCGGCGCCACCTCGACCTGGAAATCCAGGTGGCGGGACTCGGCCTCGTGGCGGAAGGTGCGCTCGACGGTGTCGGCCAGCGACCCCACCGGCAGCGGCTCAACCTCGACGGTGACGGTGCCGCTTTCGATCTTGGACAGATCGAGGATGTCGCTGATCAGGTTCAGCAGGTCGGTGCCGGCGCCGTGGATGGTGCGCGCGAACTCCACCTGCCTGGGGGAGAGGTTGCCCTCGGTGTTCTCGCTCAACTGCTGGCCCAGGATGAGGATGCTGTTGAGCGGCGTGCGCAGCTCGTGCGACATGTTGGCGAGGAATTCGGATTTGTACTTCGAGGTCAGCGCCAGCTCGTCGGCCTTTTCCTCCAGCGCGCGCCGCGCATACTCGATCTGCTCGTTCTTGCGTTCCACCTCGGAGTTGCGCTCGGCGAGCTGGTGGGCTTTGAGCGCCAACTGGTCGTTGGTCATTTGCAGCTCGTCCTGCTGCTGCTGCAGCTCGCCGGCCAGCTCCTGGGACTGCTTGAGCAGAGCCTCGGTGCGCATGGTGGCTTCGATGCTGTTGAGGACGGTGCCGATATTGGCGGTGACCTGCTCCAGGAACGACAGGTGGGTGGGGGTGAAGCGGCGGAGCGAGGCCAGCTCCAACACGGCCTTGACCTGGCTCTCGAACAGCACCGGCAGCACCACCAGCGAGCGCGGGGCGAATTCGAGCAGGCCGCTGCGGATGGGGGCGGCGCCGGGGGGCAGATCGTCGAGCACCAGTGGGCGCCGCTCCAGCGCGCACTGCCCGGCGAGGCCTTCGCCCAACTGCAGGCTCGCGGGCATGCCGGCGGCGGCGGGCGATTCGGTGGCGTAGCTGGCGACGAGCGCCAGGCGGGCGGCGGGCCGGTCCGCCCGGGGCTGCTCGACGCGGTAGAGCACGCCGCGCTGGGCGTCCACCAGCGGGGTCAACTCGCTGAGCAGCAACTGGCCGACCGTGCCCAACTCGCGCTGACCCTGCAGCAGGCCGCTGATGCGCGCCAGGTTGGTCTTCAGCCAGTCCTCTTCGCCCCCGCGCTGGGTGCTCTGGCGCAGGTTGGTGATCATGGTGTTGATGTTGTCTTTGAGCTCGGCCACCTCGCCGCGGGTTTCCACCTGGATGGAGCGGGTCAGGTCGCCCTTGGTCACGGCGGTGGCGACTTCGGCGATGGCGCGGACCTGGGTGGTGAGATTGGCGGCGAGCAGGTTGACGTTGTCGGTCAGGTCTTTCCAGGTGCCGCCCACGCCGCTGACCACCGCCTGGCCGCCGAGCCGGCCCTCGGTGCCGACCTCGCGCGCGACGCGCGTCACTTCGGCGGCGAAGGCGCGCAACTGGTCCACCATGGTGTTGAGCGTTTCCTTGAGGCGCAGGATCTCGCCCCGCGCCTCGGCGGTGATTTTCTTGGAGAGGTCGCCGCTGGCGATGGCGGTGGCGACTTCAGCGATGTTGCGCACCTGGCCGGTGAGGTTGCCGGCCATCGAGTTGACGTTGTCGGTGAGGTCCTTCCAGGTGCCGGCGCCGGGCACGGCGGCCTGGCCGCCAAGCTTGCCTTCGGTGCCGACCTCGCGCGCGACGCGGGTGACCTCGCCGGCGAATGCGTTGAGCTGGTCGACCATCAGGTTGACGGTGTTCTTGAGCTCGAGGATCTCTCCGTGGACGTCGGCCGTGACCTTTTTCGAGAGGTCGCCGTTGGCCACGGCGGTGGTCACGGCGGCGATGTTGCGCACCTGGCCGGTGAGGTTGCCGGCCATCGAGTTGACGTTGTCGGTGAGGTCCTTCCAGGTGCCGGCGCCGGGCACGGCGGCCTGG
>JBOGKJ010000053.1:0-3507 GCA_050745565.1 Terriglobales bacterium
CGGCCGGATCACGGCCTGGGTCGCATTTCTCACCAACCCAGCCGCTGCCGCGCGCGGCATAGCGCGCCCGTCTAGAAAAATGGGCGGCGCAGCACCTGCCCTGGTGCCATCGTCCTCCAGACAGCGCGTCCTGCTCGCCGTTCGCTATCGCCGCCCATTTTTTAGGGCGCGCCGCGCCTGGATGCGAGCTTCGTGATCTGACTGTGAGAAATGCGGACTAGGTCTGACCGCCAACGCCAACGACGGGGGGCGCGCGGCGTAGCCGCGCTCAGGCCCGCGCCAGGCAATAGCCTCCGCGCGCCGGCCGCACGTCGGCGCGCTACGGCCTGCGCCATAATAATCGTGTGCACCGGCTGCGCCAAGGCGAGTGCGTAACAGCATGCCAACACGCTTGGGCTCGAACTGCTGCCCGGCCACGCCTCCCGGCTGCCCCGCCTGAACCAGATTCCGGCACGCGGTATGTGAGCCATGGCCGGGCCGGCGCCCCGGGGCGCGCGGCGGCGCGGCCGCCCTTCTCTGGACGCCCTTCCGCTGGTCGGGCTGCGGCCGAAATTCGCTTGGCGGCAACGCGCGCCCGCTCTGCTCAGGGCGCGTCCAAGTTGCCTCGTTATGGGGCCCGCCTCGCCGGCCGGCTCAAGGGCGCCACGCTGTCGCCGCCGGTTCTCGAACCCGAATTCTGGCTCGCCTGGTCGGAGTTTCACCCCGGCGCCCGGCTGTATCTTCCGCATCAACCCTAAGGAGAAACGCCATGGAGAAATGCATAAGCGGGGTGCGCGCCGGCACGAGCGTCTCGGCCGAGCACACGCCGGGGCCCGCGCTCACAATGTTGACCCGCCGTAAAATGAGCCACGCGCTGGCGGCGGCGATGGCCGCATGGTACGCGCTCCCACTGGATGCCAGCGCGCCAGCTCAGCCTGACGCGGCGCGGCAAGCGCGGCGCTCGCCCGTGCGCACGCTGATGCGGGAAGCGCTCGCCCCCATCCCGGCGGCCGAGGTGAGTGTCATCACCTTGACGCTTGCGCCCGGCTCCAACAGTCAACCGCACGAACACACCGGGCCGGTCTTCGCCTACATCCTCAAGGGCGAGATCGAAAACCAGGTGGATCCGGACCCGCCGCGCCGCTACCGCGCCGGCGATTATTTCTACGAGCCTCCACTGCATGTGCACCGCATGATGCGCAATCTTAGCGCGACCCAGCCGGCCGAAGTGCTGGTGTTCCAGGTGGGAGAAAAGGGCAAGAAATTCACCATCCCGGCGCCCACGCCCAAAAATTAGCGCCCCGGCGCCGGCCGGGGTGGCGCGGCGGACCAGCGCGCCCGGGGGACGAACGCGGCCGGGAGTTCGTGAACCTCGCCGCGGCGCGGCCGCCCTTCTCACGGCGCCCTCACCCCAGCGCGCCAGCGCGCCGGGGGCCCCGGCGCTGGTCGGGCTGCGGCCGGGATGCGTTTGGCGGCAGCGCGCGCCCGCTCGGCTCGGTGAAGCGCCCCCGGCGCTTTCACCCGTCCAAGTTGCTTCGTGTCGCGATAGCTGGCTGCAAATGCTGCATACTCGATTCAAGATCGATGTCTCCCTGCGGCAAAGCGGAAATCACAGCTGCCCGCTTCGCGGTAGCAGAGGCGTCCGCCGTCTCGCTTGCGGCGACGCGGCTCCCGCCCTCGGGGTTCAAATCGCTAATTTGGACTAGGGTAATTCCCGATGATCTCCCACGCGTCTGACTCCAGCGAGCGCCCGACCGCGCAGGGCGTCAGTCCGCCGGGGTTCCGGCTGCCGCGGCCACGCCTGACTTTGGGCGAGCAGTTGTCCGCTCCCGTCCATGATTTCCCGATTCGCGATGAGATCCTGTATCAGTACGCGCCTGAGATTTCCGGCCTGAGGATCCTCGAAATTGGCCCCGGCAGCGGCTTCACTGCCTACGGGCTCGCTCCGCTGGTAGCGGAAATGAAGCTGATTGATTTGTCGGAGGCAACCATTCAGGACTTGCGGCAGTAGGTGGCGCAACGAGGCTCAGTGACGTTTCTGCAGGCCGATATTGCGATCCCCGGACTGAGTGCCCGCATACCGGAACGGTATGACCTGATCTTCGGCCTGGACGTATTCGAGTATGTCCAGGACGCCGAGGCGTGCCTGCACAATCTGTGGACGATTTTGGACAGCCGTGGGGTGTTGTTTTTGAGCTTCCCGAATCAACCGGTGGAGAAGAAAAATGGCGTGCTGAGGTTCCACACGACCGGTGAGCTGCTGGCCATGCTCGCCCGCGCCGGGTTCTCGCGATCGAAAGTCCTGTCGGTCGCCATGCGCCCCTTTGCACAACGAATGTACATCGCATTCCATGAATGGCCGCTGTGCGCCTACCGGTGGCTGCGGCGGACCGCGGCGGGTCAGCCACAGACGTATGAGGCCACCTGGGCATTTCAGCATCGCAGTAATTTCGCGTTTGGGAAACTGCTCCTCAATGGCTATTGGCTTTTCCTGGGAGCCCTGCTGCGCTGCGCCGGCGACGTGTTGCAAACCAAGCCGTTGGGCAACGAAGCGCTGGGACACCAACTGGTGGTTTCGGCCTTCAAATAGGGCGGCATGATGCGGCGCTCTTGCTCTGGCGATGCGTGTAGACCGCGGGGGACGCGGGCGGCGCCAGAATAGTGCGCATGGCTTGGGTGGCCTTTCTTCGCGGCGTGAACGTTGGCGGCCATCGCCGCTTCCCGCCCTCGCTGCTGGCCCGTGAACTCGAAGGCTTCGATGTGGTCAACATTGGCGCGGCCGGCACGCTGGTGGCGCGCGGCGCCGGGTCGCGGGCGCGCTTCAAGGCGGAGCTGCGGCGGCGCCTGCCGTTCGAGGCCGAAGTCGCCATCTGCACCAGCCGCGAAATTGTTGACCTCGTGCGCCGCGACCCGTTTGCGGCGGTGCCGCTGGCGGCGGCACTGACGCGCTTCGTGACCATCCTGGTGCGCGGCGCTCCGGCCCTCCCCACCCCGTTCGCCTTGCCCGAGACCGGCCCATGGCTGGTGCGCGTGCTGGGCTGCGAGGGGCGCTTTGTGTTCGGCGTCTACCGCCGCCACATGAAGACCATCGCCTGTCTGGGCCAGCTCGATCGCAGCCTCGGCGCGCGCGGCGCCACCCGCAGTTGGAACACCATGCGGGCTGTCGCCCGCGCCCTTTGTTAGCGCAAAAACAGCCCCGCTGTAGCAGCCCGGCAACGTCCCGGCCGCGGCTTTGAAACCAGCAAAGCCGCACGTCCCTGCCCACCGCTTGCTGCGCCAATGCCGTTTTTGCTCTAATTAGCGCGCTCGGGTTGAGTTCCACCTCTCGAGCGGCGTGCGCGAGGAGTTCTTGGCAGCCCAGTTCAACTCGCGTATTCGCGTTCTGCGCCTGGCAGACTAGCCCGCATTTCTCACCAACCCAGCCGCTGCCACGCGCGGCATCGCGCGCCCGTCTAGAAAAATGGGCGGCGCAGCACCTGCCCTGGTGCCATCGTCCTCCAGACAGCGCCTCCTGCTCGCCGTTCGATA
>JBOGKJ010000054.1:0-22684 GCA_050745565.1 Terriglobales bacterium
CGCCAGTGGCGCTTTCACCGCTCCCGGTAAACGAAGCGGCGCGGCCCCCTTTCAACCATGCTGCTCGCGCCCCCTTGGGCTCACCGGGCCCAGGCCGGCGCCGCCCTTCGAGTGCGGGCACGGCGCTGCGAGCGTCTCAGCCGAGCGGGGGCAGGGGCCCGCGCCCGTCAATGATTGTTGTAGGTAGCGCCTTTTGCACCGCGGGCAAAGTGGGCGCACAGGGTGCAAAATGCCGAATGGGTGGAACATTCCAGCCTATTTCGTTCCCGTTGCCCTCGCCGCCGGGAGGGCATAGCGGCGGGCGGGAGCGCTGCGCGACAGATTCGGCAGCAGTTTCCGCCGCGCCGCTTCATAAGCCTCCCAGTCGGCAATATCCGGCAACGCGGGAATAGTCACCAGTTCGCCCTGGTCGAAACCGGCCAAGGCAGCGTCAACCAAGTCTGCGCTAGTCATCACGATTTCGCTGGGGAGCTGCTCCAAAGGAGTTCCGGCGGCGGCCCAAAAGGCGGTTGCCGTGGCGCCCGGCAGCACCACATGCACGCGGACCGGGCTGCCCGCCAACTCCTTGCGCAGCGCGAGGCTGAACGCCAGCACGAAGGCTTTGCTGCCTCCGTAGACGCTGTTCAGCAGCTCCGGCGCAATGCCCACGACCGAGGAGATGTTGATGATGGCGCCGCGGCCACGCTGCAGAAACGCGGGCACGATGGCATGCGTCAACCGCATCAGGGCGGTGATGTTGAGGCGGATCATCCGGTCCATAATCTCGATGTCCGAGACGGCGAGGGATGCGGTGGCGCCGATGCCGGCGTTGTTGACTAGAACGGTGAGGCTGGCGTCCGTGCGCAGCACCGCTTCCACCGTTGCCACGCCGGCATTGTCGCTAAGGTCTGCGCCGATGACTTGGACGGAGCGCCCGGTGTCGCGAACGAGCCCTGCCGCCAGAGCCTCGAGCCGCGCTCGATTGCGGGCGACGAGGATCAGATCGTGACCGCGGCGCGCCATCCGGTCGGCGTAAATCGCGCCGATGCCGCTGGAAGCGCCGGTAATGAGTGCTGTGCCTGGTGAAAGTGCTTTCATGGGTTCTCCTAACGAGGTAACTTCGACGGGTGAAGGCGCCGGTGGCGCGTTCACCGAGCAGAGCGGGCGTGCGCTGCCGTCAAGCGAATTCCGACCGCAGCCCGACCTCGGGGCCCCCACGGCGCCTTGGGGTGGAAGCATCGGGAGGGCGCCCTGAGAGGGGCGGCCGCGCCGCAGAAACCGGCGGCGGGTGGGCGATGACGAGTCTGTCCGGTGCCGCATTGTTCTGATTGGCATCACGGCGTTATCTCCGTTAGGCATCGCTATGGGCTGCATTCGGATGCTCCCTGCAACAGATGCGATTACGCCGGAGAACTGAGTGCAACGCCATTGGACGATGGTGTCGGTCGGTACCTTGGTGCCGATCGGTGGCCAACCGATACCAAGGTACGATAGGCGCACTCCCCGGAAAGGGCGCATGATCGGTGGTGGAATGGCGCTCGAGGGAATGGCTATGGATTGCGAGCTCAACCGCTTCGTCAAGGCGCTGCCGGGAATGGCGTGGACCGCGCTCCCGGACGGGCAAATCGATTGTCTGAACCAGCGCTGGTGTCAATTCACCGGACTTGCCCTGCATGAAGCCAGTGGCTGGGGATGGCTGACAGCGATTCACCCCGACGACCTGCCCAACCTGCGCGTGCGCTGGCAAGCCATCCTGGCATCCGGTCAGCCCGGTGAAATCGAAGCTCGTCTGCGGCGCTGCGATGGCGAGTATCGCTGGTTCCTATTCAGTGGCAGCCCGCTGCGCGATGCAGCGGGCCAGATCACGAGATGGTGCGGGCTGAGTTCCGACATCGGAAACCGGATAGGCACGGAGGACGCCTTGCGGCACGCGCGCTCGCAAATTGTGGATGGCATTCCAACCCCCGTCGCCCTCATGACACCGGACGGCCAGGTCGAACTCGTCAACCGCCAAGTTCTCGAGTACTTCGGCAAGACAGCCGAGGAACTGAAGGGTTGGACAAGCTCCGACGCTGTCCATCCGGATGACCTCCCGCAGGTGACCGCCACCTGGAGAATTGCGGTCGAGACCGGCCGCGCCTATGAAGTGGAAAGCCGCCACCGTCGCGCGGATGGTGTGTACCGCTGGTTTCGCGTCAACGGATTCCCCTTGCGTGACCGGGACGGGCGCATCTCCCGCTGGTACGTCCTGCAGACCGACGTTGACGACCGGAAGCGGGCCGAGATCCTGTTCGCCGGCGAAAATCGCCTGCTGGAAATGATGGCGAGAGGGGAACCGCTCGCTGCCACCCTCACGGAGCTATGCCGGTTGGTGGAAGCGTTGTGCTCAAACTGCGCGTGCTGCTCGATCCTGCGGCTGGATCCGGAGACCAAGCGGCTTTGGCATGTGGCGTCGCCCCACGTTCCCGAGGCGTATACCGAATCCATCGACGGCTTTGCCATAGGTCCGGAGGTCAGCTCGTGCGGCACTGCCGCGCACCGCGGCGAGCAGGTCATCGCCTTCGACATTGCGACCGATCCGCGGTGGGCCGACTTCCGCGAGGTCGCCCTCGAGAACGGGCTGCGGGCCTGTTGGTCAACCCCGATCTTCTCGCAGCAGCACCGCGTGCTGGGAACGTTTGCGATGTTTTCCCGCCAGCCGGCGAGCCCAACAGCGGACGACCAGAAACTGGTCGCCCTGGTAACCCACCTGGGCAGCATCGCCATGGAGCGCGCGGTGAGCGACGCCGCGCTCAAGCAAAGCGAGGCACGCAAGGCCGCGATCCTGGGCTCGGCCCTGGATTGCATTATGACCGTCAATCACGAAGGCCGCATCACGGAGTTCAATCCGGCCGCGGAGCGCACCTTCGGATACCGGCGGGCGGAGGTCGTGGGCAAGATGATGGACGAGGTCATTTTCCCTCCCGCCCCGTGCGATGGGCAGCAGCAGGGGCTGGCGCGCTATTTAGCCCTCGGCGAGCGGCCCGTGCTCGGACAGCGCGTCGAGATGACCGCGGTCCGCTCCGGCGGTGCCGAATTCCCGGTCGAAGTGGCGATCACGCGCATCGCGATCGAGGGGCCGCCGGCCTTCAGCGCCTATCTGCGTGACATCACCGATCGCCGGGAGGCGGAGAGAAATCTGCGCCGCAGCGCGGCGTACCTGGCTGAAGCCCAAGCCCTGAGCCGGACGGGCAGTTTTCGCTGGAGCGCCGCCACCGACGATAATTTCTGGTCCGCCGAGACCTTTCGGATCTTCGAATATGATCCCGCAACCCAAGTCACCCTCCAGCGGGTCTTTGACCGCGTCCACCCGCTCGATGCCCACATCATCCCCTCGCGGCTGGAGGCGGCGGCGGAGGGGCGAGATTTTGGCTACGAGTGCCGTTTCCTCATGCCAAGCGGGGTGGTGAAGCACCTCCGCATTGTGGCCCATGGTAGCCGCGACCGGGAAGGCCACCTGGAATATATCGGCGCCGTACAGGACCTGACCGAACTCCGGCTCTCGGAGGAGGCGCTGGGCAAGGCCCGATCCGAGCTCGCCCATGTGGCGCGGGCCACGTCGTTGAGCGCTTTGACCGCTTCCATCGCCCACGAGGTGAACCAGCCGCTGTCGGGCATCGTCACCAACGCCAGTACCTGCCTGCGGATGCTGTCCGCCAATCCGCCCAATATTGCGGGTGCGCTGGAAACCGCGCGGCGCACCATCCGCGATGGTAACCGCGCGTCGGACGTCATCCAGCGGCTGAGGGCCCTCTTTGCCAACAAGGGCCACGCGCCCGAAGAGGTGGATCTGAATGACGCCATTCGCGAAGTGATTGCGCTGTCACGAAGCGAATTGCAGCGAAGCCAGGTGATCGTGCGGCCCGAATTCGCCGACGACCTGCCGCCGGTGACCGGCGACCGGGTCCAACTGCAGCAAGTTGTTCTGAACCTGCTGCGCAACGCCGCGGACGCGATGAGCGGGGTCAACGACCGTCCCCGACGCTTACGGATTCGGACCGAACGCGACCAAGCCGATTCTGTATGCCTGAGCGTGCAGGATGCCGGGGTGGGTTTCGAGCCGCAGACGGCGGATCGGCTCTTCGATCCCTTTTACACCACCAAGAGCGACGGGATGGGAATGGGGCTGTCAGTCAGCCGCTCCATCATCGAGAGCCATCACGGCCGTATCTGGGCCCAGCCCAACCAGGGCCCCGGAGCGACCTTCGCCTTTTCCATTCCCCGCGGGCCGGGCGCCAACACGCCTGCCGGCCTGAGCGCCAGGAGGCCGGCATAGTGGCGCCTCGTTCCCTGGTGGCCGTGGTGGATGACGACGAGTCCGTGCGCGAGTCGCTCCCAGACTTGCTGCGGGAGTTCGGCTTTGACGTCCAGGCGTTCGCGTCGGCGGAAGAGTTCCTGTCCTCCGGGTTCCTCACTCAGACCGATTGCCTGGTCCTCGACATGGCCATGCCAGGCATGAGCGGGCTCGAGCTCCAGCGGGAGTTGACGCTCCAGGGACAGAAAATCCCGATCATCTTCATCACCGCCCAAGGCGACGCGAACACCCGTCCCCACGTCCTCAAACAGGGTGCAGTGGAGTGCCTGTTCAAACCCTTCAGCGATACTGCACTGCGCGAGGCCCTCGATGCCGCCATTCGGATCAACTAGGCGCTCGGCGCCAGCCCCGCCAGCCCGGCCGATACCGGGTTCAGCGCCCACCGTCCGCCCGGGGTCAATGCCATCGCTCGGGTTGGATACAACCCCGATCGTCTTCGTCGTGGACGACGACATCTCGGTCCGCGAATCACTGGAATTGCTGATCCGCTGCGGCGGCTGGCGGCCGCAGACCTTCGCCTCTGCCGGCGAATTTCTTGCCCACCCCCGCGCCTCCGTTCCGAGTTGCCTGGTGCTGGATGTTTCTCTTCCTGGCCTGAACGGCCTCGATCTGCAGCATCGCGTCGCCGCCGAGCGGGCCGACCTGCCCATCATTTTCATCACCGGCCACGGCGATGTGCCGATGAGCGTCCGGGCCATGAAGGCAGGGGCGGTTGAATTCCTGACCAAGCCCTTCCGTGATGATGTGTTGTTGAGCGCCATCGAGCACGCGATCGAGCACAGCGGCATGATGTTGGCCCGCGATGCCGGGATGCGGGCGTTGCGCGAGAATTACGGAACGCTGACAAACCGCGAACGCGAGGTGATGACTTGGGTCATCTCCGGCCTGCTGAATAAACAGGTGGGAGGAGAACTCGGCATCAGCGAAATCACCGTGAAGGCGCACCGCGGCAAGGTGATGCAAAAGATGAAAGCCGGCTCGCTCGCCGCTTTGGTGAACATGGCGGCCAGCCTGGGCCTCGCGCGCCCCTCCCCGGCTAAGGCGGCGCCAACCCCGCCGCATCGCCGGAGTTCCGTGTAGACGGTTACCCACGATTCCACGCATCGAAAGCGAAATGGAGGTTTGCCTTGAGCCAGCCAGAGAACTTGACCACAGTGAAGAGGTTTACCCAGGCCGTGAACACGGGGCGCCTTGAAGCCCTGCGGCAGTTGATCGCGCCGGGGGTGAAGGATCATGATCCCGCGCCCGGACAGGAGTCGGGCCCGGAAGGCTATATCAAAATGTTCGGCGCGCTGCGGGAGGCGTTCCCTGACTTGATGGTTACGGCGGACAAGCTGGTCACCGACGAGGACCAGGTGGGGATGGCCTACACCATGACCGGCACGCATCGTGGCGCCTTCATGGGAATAGCGGCGACAGGGAAAGCGATCCGGGCGCGAGGGGTGCAGATCGCGCGGTTTGAAAACGGGATACTGATTGAACGTTGGGGGAGCAGCGACGAGTTGGGAATTTTGCGCCAGTTGGGCGCGGTGGAAAACCTGCCCCAACCGAAGCCGCTGCGCTGACCTTCTAATCGAGGCAACTTGGACGGGGGAAGGCGCCGGTGGCGCGTTCACCGGGCAGAGCGGGCGCGCGTTGCCGCCAAGCGAATGCCGGCCGCAGCCCGACCAGCGCCGGGGCCCCCGGCGCGCTGGCGCGCTGGTGTGGCAGTGCCGGGGCCCCCAGCGCGCTGGCACGCTGGGGTGGCAGCGGGAGGGCGTCCTGAGAAATGCGGCCGCGCCGCCCAATGACCGGAGAGTGATGGTATTAGACGACGCCGGGTGGGTCCCCGTGCGCGGTGGTTGCCCATTGGGCGCGCGGCTCGCGCCGCACCCCCAAAGGCATCCTCGCGGAATCAACGAGCACGCGCAGGAGTCCGCGCCAACACTTATTGCAACTTTTTCCCGCCGCGGCAGTATATAGAGAGCATGCAACTCGGTTACGACCTAAAACAAGCACTGCGGGGCCTGCGCCGCGGCCGTGGCTTCACCTGGGCGGCGCTGGTGATGCTGGCGCTGGGCATTGGCGCCACCACGGCGCTGTTCAGCGTCGTCAACGGCGTCCTGTTGAGCCCGCTGGGCTTTCACGATCCGGGCCAACTGATGTTGCTGGGCGAGGCCATCCCGCAGTTGCCCGCCGATAGTGCTAAGTTTGCCTATTTCGTCACCCCGGCCGCCTTTCTGGCCTGGCAAAAACAGGCCACCGACTTCAGCGCCGTGGCCGCGATCGGCCCCAGCTCGCTCACCCTGGCCCCGCCCGGCGCGCGGCCGCAACTGCTGCACGGCGCGCATGTTTCGCCCAACTTCTTCTCGATGCTTGGCGTCCGCCCTGAGCTCGGCCGCCTGCTGGCGCCCGGCGATGCGCGCTCCACCGCCCGCCCCATGGTGCTCACCGACGCGCTCTGGCGTTCAGCCTTTCACGCCGACCCTGCCATCATTGGCCGGCACCTCGACGCACCCGGAACCGACGCTACGGTTATCGGCGTCCTGCCCCCTTCGTTCCGGCTTGCCGGCCGCGAGCTCGGCCCCATGCTCGACGGCGAACCCACCCAATATTTCGACGCTCTGAAGTTCCGCACCGGCGAGCTGGCCAACCTCGCGCAAGACGTCTTCAGCGATTTCAACTATTCGGTCATCGGCCGCTTGCGCCCGGGTGCGACGCGTGAGCAGGCGATCGCTCAAAGCAACGTCATCCTGACGAATCTCGCCCGCACCGCTCCGGACAAGCTCTCGCTGACCACCCTCATGGCGCCGGTGCGCGACTACGCCGTGGGCCCGGTGCGGCAGCAGCTCTGGCTGCTGCTCGGGGCCGTGCTGGCGGTGCTGCTGATCGTCTGCGTGAACCTGGGCGGGCTATGGCTGGCGCGCCTGGCGGATCGGCGCCGCGATTTCGCCATTCGCACGGCGCTCGGCGCCGCGCCCTCGCGTCTGGCTCGTCAGGCCTTGCTCGAATCGGTCCTGTTGGGCGTCGCCGGCGGCGTCACCGGCATCATCTGCGCGGCGCTCGCGCTGCCGGTGCTGGTGGCGGCCGCGCCCGCCGGCACCCCGCGCCTGGGCGCCGTACACCTGGATTGGCGCGTGCTGCTGTTCGGACTGGCGCTGTCCCTGCTGGCCGGCCTGCTCACCGGCTGCATCCCGGCTTGGAAACTGGGCCGCTCCGACCCGCAATCGAGCCTCAAAGCCGCCGGCGGCGCCTCCACCGCCGACCACGCCAGCCTGCGCTCGCGCCAGTCCCTCATTGCCGTCCAGGCGGCGCTGGCGACACTGCTGCTGGCCGCCGCCGGCCTGCTCGGTCTCAGCCTCTACCGCCTCCTCGGCCAGGCCACTGGCTTTCAGGCGACTCACGCGGTCGTGGCCACCATCACCCTCAACCCCTATGCCGACCCGCAGCGCGATCAAATCCTGACTCAGCTTTCCACCGCCGCCACCGCGCTGCCCGGCGTGCGGTCGTCCGGCCTCACCAGCCATCTGCCGCTGCAAGGTGAGACTTGGGTGGACGGCATCGGCGTGCCTGGCCGCACCTACCCCGGCGGCCAGCAGCCCACGGCCAATGTCCGCTTCGTCAGCCCAGGCTATTTGCGCGCCGCTGGCATTCCGCTCCTCGCTGGCCGCGACCTCGCGCCCAGCGACCGTCCCCAGGGTTGGCCGCCCAAGTCGGAAGCGGCCGAAGTCGCCATGCCGGAGAAAGTCGTCGTCTCCGCCGCCGCCGTGCGCCTGCTCTGGCCCGGCCTCGCACCCGGCGACGCCATCGGCCGCAAAATCGTCTATAACGGCCAGATCCAGCCTCAAATCGTTGGCGTCGCCGCCGATGTCCGCACCTCGTTCACAGCGCTGCCGCCAGCGGTGGTTTACCAGCCCTACTGGGAGCAGCTCCCCTACCAGGCCGCGCTGGTGATTCGCACGCCCCTGCCGCTCGCGGCGGTCGCCACACCATTGCGCACGCTCATCCGGCGCATCGCGCCGCAGGCGCCCATCACCCGTCTCGAGCCGCTGGGCGCGCTGGCCACCGCCGCCACCGCCAACCAGCGCTACCAGTTCCTGCTGCTGCTGGTGTTTGCGCTGCTGGCGCTGTTGCTGGCGGCGCTGGGCGTGTATGCGATGGTCGCCCACAGCGTGGCCCGCCGCGCCAAGGACCTCGCCATCCGCATGGCCTTGGGCGCGTCGGCCGGCGACCTCTGGGGCCTGGTGCTGCGTCAGGCGCTGGTGCCGGTGGTGGCGGGCGCCGTGGGTGGCGTCGTGGCCGCGCTGGCGCTGGGTCGGCTGCTGGCCGCCCTGCTGTTTCAGGTTTCGCCGGCGAGTCCGGGCGTGCTGGCCGGAGTCGCCCTGGCCGTGGTGGCCGCGGCCGTCGTGGCCTGCATCGCTCCCGCGCGCCGCGCCTGCTCCACCGATCCGCTGGCGGCCCTGCGCGCGGAGTAGCGCAAGCCATCATTGCGTAGATGGCGCCGGGACCATGCGCTCATGCCGCCCGGGCAACTTGTCGCGGGAGTCGCGCCGTTTGCACTGCGGGCAAAATCGGCGCGAAGGGCCGCGGAATTCCAACGGGGTGAAAGCGCCAGTGGCGCTTTCACCGCTCCCGGCAAACGAAGCGGCGTGGCCCCCTCCAACGACGCCGCTCGCGCCCCCTTGGGCTCGCCGGGCTCCGGGCCGGCGCTCCACAGTCCTTCGAGTGCGGGCGCGGCGCTGCGAGCGTCTCAGCGAGCAGGGGCAGGGGCCCGCGCCCATCAATGACGCGTCCTGAGCAGAGCGGGTGCGCGTTGCCGCCAAGCGAATTCCGGCCGCAGCCCGACCCCCGGGGCCCCCAAGGCGCTGGCGCCTTGGGGTGGGAGCGTCGGGAGGGCGTCCTGGGAAAGGCGGCCGCGCCGCCCGCTTTCCCGCTGGCCGGCGCAGCGGCTCTCGCGTATACTACGCGCGTCTGCCGATCCCCACGAGGTCTGCCATGTCCATCGCCTCCCGTCTTGTCCTGGCCACGCTTGCCGCCGGACTCGCCGCCACCTTCGCCGCCGCCCAGCGCGGCCCCACGCCGCAGCAGTTGGCGCTCATCGCCAAGCGCAACGCCATCGAACACCAACTCGAGCAGGTGGCCGTCATTGATCGCAAGGTCATGGTCAAAATGCGCGACGGCAAACTGATGGCCGCCGACGTCTACCGCCCCAAAAACGCCACCGGCAAAGTGCCCATCATCTTTGTCCGCACCCCCTACAACTTCAATTACTGGGACGTCAAGCTGGGCGCGCCGCGTGATATGACCGCGGTGTTGCAGGCGGTCGAGCGCGGCTACGCCTATGTCGAGATCAACGAGCGCGGCCATTTCTTCTCCCAAGGCACCTACGACATCCTGGGCCCGCCGCTCACCGACGGCTCCGACGAGATCCACTGGATGTCCACTCAGCCCTGGTCAAACGGCAAGGTGGGCACCACCGGCTGCTCCTCCACCGCCGAGTGGCAGTTGGGCGTCGTCGCACAGGACGATCCCGGTCTCGCCACCTTCAACGTCCAGGGCTTTGGGGCCGGCGTGGGCCGCGTCGGCCCCTATTATGAGCAGGGCAACTGGTACCGCGGCGGCGCCGTCCAGATGCTGTTCATCACCTGGCTCTATGGCGAGCAAAACCAGGTCCGGCCGATGTTCCCGGCCGGCACCTCGCAGCAGGACCTCGTCCGCCTCAGCCGCTTCTTCGACCTCGCGCCGCAAATGCCGCCGGTGGACTGGTCCACGGCGCTGTGGCACCTGCCCGAGAATGACATCATCCGCGCCGTGGATGGTCCCCCCGGTATCTTCGCCAGCCCCGTGAACGTTGCGACCGGCGGCAACATGATCGCCCGCACCCCCAATGCCCCGGCCTGGTACAAGGGCGGGCTGTGGAACGACGGCATGCCGATCAAAAAACCCGGCCTCTGGTTCATGAGCTGGTACGATGTTTCGGTCTCGCCCAACCTTGCTGCCTACAATTTTGTTCGCCGCACCGCGCCCAAGAGCATCGCCGATGAGCAGTACGCCATCATCGCTCCGGTGCTGCACTGCGCCTATACCCGGGCCACCGAAAACACCATGATCGGCGACCTCAGCGTCGGCGATGCCCGGCTCGCTTACAACGGCATCATGTACAGCTGGTTTGATCATTTTCTCAAGGGCGAAAACGACGGCGTGTTGACCAAACTGCCCAAGGTCCAGTACTACCTCATGGGCCTGAACAAATGGGAGGCCTCGCCCTCCTGGCCGCCGCCGGGCGCGCAGCCGGAAACGCTCTACCTCGACAGTGCCCGCGGCGCCAACTCACTCGGTGGCGACGGCATCCTCGCCCCGATCGCGCCCCCCGCTGATCACGCCGACGCCTTCGCCTACGATCCCGCCCACCCCGTGCCCACCTACGGCGGCGGCGGGTGCTGCGAGGGCAACGCCGTGCATTTTGGCGCCTTCGACCAGCGCACGCTCGAGCGGCGCCCGGACGTGCTGGTTTACACCTCGGCCCCGTTCACCACCGGCACTGAGTTGAGCGGTCCCATCACCGTCACCCTCTATGTCTCCTCCAGCGCCAAAGACACTGACTTCACCTTTCGCGTGGATGATGTCTACCCCGATGGCCGCGCCTTCAACCTCACCGAAAACATCCAGCGTATGCGTTACCGCAACGGCTACGACCAGCCGCTGGTCTGGATGAAGCCGGGGCAGGTCTACAAGGTGACCTTCCAGCCGATCGCCACCAGCAACTATTTCTTCCCCGGCCATCGCCTGCGACTCGAGGTTTCCAGCAGCAACTTCCCCCGTTTCGATCGCAACCTGAACACCGGCGGCCCCAACTACAACGAAACCCACGGCGTTATCGCCCACAACGAAGTGCACCACAGCACTCTCTACCCCTCGGCGCTCACCATCACCGTCGTGCAGCCGGCGCACGCGCATTAAATAAATAGAGCCTCACCGCCCTGCCCGCCGCACCGGCGTCACGCTCGCCCTGTTGTCGGCGCGCGCCGCGAGCCCCCGGCGCCGCAGGCACTCTTTCCGCGCCGTGACCGCCGCAGTTACGCTCTTCCGCCCCGCAACCCACCCGCCAAGCGGCACGGCCGCCTTTCTCAGGACACCCTCCCGATGCTCCCACCCCACGGCGCAAGCGCCTTGGGGGCCCCGGGCGTCGGGCTGCGGCCGGAATTCGCTTGGCGGCAACGGGCGCCCGCTCTGCTCGGTGAACGCGCCACCGGCGCCTTCACCCGTCCAAGTTGCCTCGTTGCGGCCCGATCGCGGGAGTCGCGCCGTTGCACTGCGGGCAAAATCGGCGCGAAGGGCCGCGGAATTCCAACGGGGCGAAAGCGCCAGTGGCAAAACCAGCAGCCTTCCGACCGGCGCCACCTCCCGTGGGGCGGGTCGCTGACCCGCGCGCCGGCCGCCGGCCGGCGCCACGCGCCAGTTCGGGTGACCACAGCAAACGTGATTCTGCCGTAGCGAGAGGCCGCTCGCGCCCTCTTGGGCTCGCCCGGCCCCGCGCCGGCGCTCCACAGCCCTTCGAGTGCGGGCACGGGCTAATTGCTAATGGCTAATCGCTAATCGCTAATGGCTAATCGCTGCCCGCATTGCGCGAGCAATGCGGCCTAAACAATGAACTGCTCGTTGTGGTCGGCCTTGAGGATCATCTTGCCTTCCTGCTCCAACCGCCGGGCGAGGGCGACGGCCTCCTGCTGCGCCGCTTGCACGTCGCGGGCGCGCACCGGGCCCATGGCCTCCATGTCCTCGAGCAGCATATCGGCTGCGCGGCTGCTCATGCCCGTCGTCACATGCGTGCGCAGCTCCGGCGCCGCGCCCTTCAGCGCCAGTCCCAGCGTGCGCTTGTCAATCTGAGCCAGCCACTCGCGCAGGCTGCTCTCCGGCACCGCAACCAGATCCTCAAAGGTGAACATCAGGTTGCGGATGCTCAACGCCATCGCCGGGTCGCCGCGCTCGATGGTCTCCAACACCATCTTGCTGGTGGGCAGCTCGGTGCGGTTGAGAATGTCGGCCACCGCCTTGACGCCGGCGTACGCGCGTCGGCTCTTTTCGCCCAGGCCTTCGAACTTGCGGTGCAGCACCACCGAAATCTTTTCCGCCATCTCGGGCGAGAACTGGCGCATCTCCGCCAGTCGGCGCACGGCTTCGGCGCTGACCCGCTGCGGCAGCAGCGACAGCAGGCTGCTCGCGGCACGCACGCCCAAGTGGGCCAGAATGACGGCGACGGTCTGCGGATGCTCGTCCTGGAGGAATTTTGCCAACTGTGGCGGATCTGCCTGCTGCAGCGAGTCCAGGTTGCCGCTGCGCGCCTCCTGGGCTTCCAGCACTTGGCTGAGCAGCATCTTGGCGTCTTTTTCGCCGAACGCCTGCACCAGCAGCGTGGTGGCATAGTCGGTGCCGCCCTGGGCGATGTAGGCGTGAGTGAGCAGCAGTTGGTTGTACTCCTCCAGCACCGCCTGCGCCTCCATGGGCGGCACGAAGGTGAGGTTGCTGATCTCCTCAGTCAGCGATTGCACCTCGGGCCGCGGCAGGCAGCGGTAGACCGCGGCGGCGGCCTCGTTGCCGAGCAGTACCATGAGGATGGCGGCTTTGCGCGTACCCGGGTTGGGCGAAACGGGGATGAGGTGGTTCATGCGCGTTCCTCGCGGCGGCTCTTGCTCATCCAGACCTGGACCAGACGGCCTGCGATGGCCGGCTCGCGCCGGACACGTTCCACCACGCGGTCTTTGAGCTGCAGCACCTGGCGCACCTCGGGCGGGGTGTCGTCGGGGTTGGCCCCCAGCATCTCGGTGATGTTGAGGTTCTCCAGGTTCACGTTCGATATCGGCGGCGCCGCCGCGGCATTCGGCGCCGCCAGTTCACTGCCCGGCGAAAGTTGTGCGGCCGCGGCCCGACTGGCGGCGGCCGGCTTGCGGCTCCGCATACCGCGGCCGATCAGCAGCCCGCCCAGCAGCAGCAGGCAGGCGGCCAGCGCCAGCCAGCGGAGCATCGTCGGCATGCTCAACGGTAGCGAGCGGGGCGCGGGTGCGGCGGGCACGGGCGGCGGCGGTGCCGCGAAGGCCAGGTTGGAAATGGTCAGCACATCGCCGCGCGTGGGGTTGAGGCCAATGGCGGCCGCCGCCAGGCTCTGCAACTGCTGCATCTCCTGCGGCGAGCGCGGCTGCGGTACGCTCGCCGGGTGCCCGTTGCGGGTGACCGTGGCGGTGGCGTCGTCCACGAGCACCGCCGCCGTCATGCGCTGAATGGTGCCCGCCGGCCGCACAACGTGGTCCACCGAGCGGCTGACGGCGTAAGTCGCGCTTTCGCTCTCTTGCCCCTGCCCGCCGCTCAACCCCAACTGCGCCTGGAAGTTTGTCCCCGGCGCCTGCACCTTCGGCAGGTTGCTGGTGGTGCCCGGCACCCCCGCCGGCACCAGTGTGCCAGGGTTGCCCGCGGAGGTGCGCGTCGAGCTCAACACCGCGCTCCCGGCCGGATCATAGGTCTCCTGGGTGGCATCCGAGGATGTCGGATCGAGCGCCACCGACACGCTCGCCCGCACGTGCGCGGCGCCCACGATCGGCGCCAGCGTCGCAATGATCTTCTGGCTCAACGTATGCTCCAGGCGCGACGGACCCTGTGCGCCGCCGCTGCCATCCACCGCCAGGTCGCCGCTCGAGTCCATCACCGCCACATTCGCCGGGCTCAGGTTCTCCACCGAACTGGCGACCAGGTGCTGAATCGCGCTCACCATGTTCGGCGCCAGGCTGGCGCCCCGCAATTGCAGCATCACCGCGCCCTTGGCCGGACGCTCCTCGGCGGTAAACAGCGAGTCGTGCGCCATGGTGAGCGTCACCCGCGCCGTCTGCACCCCCTGGATGGTCTCGATTGTCCGCTCCAGTTCGCCTTCCAACGCGCGCTGGTAGTTGACCTGCTCCGCGAAGTCGCTGCCGCTCCAGTTGGTTTTGTCGAACAGCTCGAAGCCCAATTGCCCGCTGTGCGGCAGGCCCTGCGCGGCCATCTGCAGCCGGGCGCGGTCCAGGTCGGGCGCCGGCACGCTGATCGAAGCGCCGTCGGCCGAGAGCGTGTAGGGAATGTTCAGAGCCGCCAATTGCGCCGCCACCTGCTGCGCGTCGGCCGGCTGCAGCCCGGTGTAGAGCGAGGCGTCGGCGGGCTTGGCCATTACCCGCACCAGGATTACGACCGCCAGCACCACGCCCGCGACGGCGGCAACCATCGTGATCTTCTGGCGCCGGCTCAGGCCCTGCACCAGCGTCGATGCCTGCCGCAACGCTTGCAGCGACTGCCCGGAATTGAGCGCAAGTGCCATGGGGATTCGTAGCCTAAAGCCTAAAACCTAATTCCTAACGCCTAGAAGTTCATGCTGGCGATCTGCTGGTAAGCCTCAACCGCCTTGTTACGCAGTTGCAGCATGAAGCCGAACGCCAGGTCGGACTTCTCCACCGCGATCATGCCCGAATGCACGTCCTCGCTCTTGCCGCCGAGCAGGGCGTTGACCTGCTGCGTGGCGTTGCTCTGCAGTTGCTCCATCTGCGCGACGGCGCCTTGCAGTTGGCTGGCGAAACTGCCCCCGCCCGGGCCCGTGCCGGCGAGGTCGGAGGCCGAAGGCGGCGTGATGGGCCCGGCCGTGTCGGCCGGAAGCAGCGGGCTGGGTGGGAGCGTGGCGGGGATCATGGCGCGTTACTTCAGCAGCGTCAGCGACTGCTGGATCATGCTCTTGGTGGCTTGGGCGGCGGAAATGTTGAGCTGATAGGAGCGCACCGCCTCCATCAGGTCGGTCAGTTCCTGCGCGGGGTTGATGTTGGGATACGTCACGTAGCCCTGGGCGTCGGCGTTCGGGCTGCCCGGCTCGTAGCGCCGTATCAGCGGGGTCTGGTCGGTGACCACCCCGTCCACCGCCACGCCGTCGCCGGCCACGCCGCCGCTCGCACTCTGGAGTGCGTCGGCGAATGGCATCGGCTGCTCACCGAACACCACCTCCTGCCGGCGGTACACCTTGGACGGGTTGGCCCCAGCGCTTTGGGCGTTGGCCAGGTTGCTGGTGACCACTTCCGCCCGCTGGCGCTCAGCCAGCAGCGCCGAAGCGCTGATGTCGAGAACGCCAAAAAGGTTCATGCCCCTTGGCTCCCATTATTGTTGATGGCCATGTTCAGCCGGCTGAATTCCTCCCGCAGCAACGCCACCCCGGTCGAGAACTGCAATTGCGTCTGGGCCATCAGCAGCGACTCGCGGTCCAGGTTGACGTTGTTGCCGTCCGGACGCGCCAGCAGCCCGCTCACGTCATGCTGCGCCTGACCCGGGTCGAGCCCGGCTTCGGCGTCCGAGAGGGCTTGGGAAAAATCCAGGTCCTGGGTCTTGTACCCCGGCGTGTCCACGTTCGCCATGTTCGAGGCGATCAGGGTCTGGCGCGCGGTGGCCACATCGAGATAGCTGGCCAGGTTGGTCAGCAACGGGGTGTCAAGCAATGGCATGGCTGGCTAGCTCCTCCGACCAGCTCTGTGCACGGGAAGGGCCACTGCCCCGCCGCACGTGCCAGTCGAGCTGCGCCGGCAGGTGGCGGGGCTCGATCCAGCTCGTGCTGGCGGCCAGGATTAGCGCGCGCTCAATGGAGTGTTGCAGCTCCCGTACGTTGCCCGGCCAAGGATAGCGCTCCAGCAGATCCAGGGCCTCCTGCGTCAACCGTGCCCGCGGCGCTGGGGTGTCAGATTGGAGATGGCTAAGGAAATGCGCCGCCAGCGGCGCCACGTCGGCGGTGCGGGTGCGCAGCGGCTGCAGTTCGATCGGGAACACCGCCAGCCGGTAATAGAGGTCGCGCCGGAACTGCCCGCTCTCCACCCTTTGCAGCAGGTCCACGTTGGTGGCGGCGATCACGCGCACGTCCACGCGCTGCGGCTCGACGCTGCCCAGCCGTTGCAGCTCCCCCGCCTGCAGGAAGCGCAGCAGCTTGGCCTGCAGCGCCGCCGGCAGCTCCCCGATTTCATCCAGAAACAGCGTGCCGGTGTGCGCCGCCAGGATGCGGCCGCCGTGCGACTGCACCGCCCCGGTGAACGCCCCACGGGCGTAGCCGAACAGTTCCGACTCCAGGAGCGCTTCCGGAATGGCGGCGCAATTCACCACCACCCACGGCTTGCCGGACCGGCTGCTGATGGCGTGCAGCCCATGCGCCAGCATCTCCTTGCCGGTGCCGGTCTCGCCCAGCAGCAGCACCGTGGTCTTGCGCGGCGCCACCAGTTCGACGAGTTGGCTGATGTCGGCCAGATGCTGGCTGCGGCCCACAATCCCGGGCAACAGCCCCGTGCCCGTTTCCGCTTCCTGCGCCGGCTGCAACGCCGCCGCCCGCCGCTCCGCGTGGCTCGGCGCGCGCCGCGTGCTCGATCCGGCCGCCTCGTCCTCGCGCTGCCGCAACGCCGCCGCGAAGGCGCGAAAATCCAGCGTCCCGTCCCCGCCCGGCAGCTCCGCCGCCGCCGAATCGAACATCTGCACTTCGAGTTCGGGATACTGCGCCGCGACCATCCCGGCGAGTTCGTCTGGATCGAGGTCGGGCAGTTGGCGGTCGAGCACCAGCCCGGTGCAGGGCGTGAGCTCGAGTTTTTCCAGCGCATCGGCGCCCCCCTGCGCTTCGATGACGGACCCGTGCCCGTCCAGAAGGCGTAAAAGTTGCTGCCGGAATACCGCGTCGCCGCTGGCAACCATGACCGCTGCGGTTGTGACAATTGTGTCTGACAAAGTGGCTCGCTCCTTATTGCAACCTGGTACGCCAATCCTGACTGGCAATTCTTAGATTCCGATTAATGGCTCATTAATTTTGGCTCATTCTTGCCGCTTGCCCTCATGCCGGCGACCCCCGTCGCCGATAGCTCAGTGCACGCCGCGGGCCATTTGCTGCGGCCCAGGCTACATAATCTGTGCCGGCATCGAAAACGGTTGCCGGCGTGCTCATGGAAATTCCGTTATGCCGGTCCACGCCATTGCCGTCTCCAACTACAAGCCTCGCGCCAGTCACGACTGCAGCGCCCCGCTCCTGCTCGCCACCGATGCCTTCGAGCTGACCCAGCTTCCCGACTCACTCCGCGCCCTCCACCCGCAGATATGGCTGCGCGCGCGCTGGTCCGGCGACGCCCCTCCCGGCGCGAGTTCCTGGCTCTACTGGCGGGCCCACGAGCAGGTGCTCGCCGGCGACCTCAGCGCGCTACTCGCCGACTGCCGTCAGCCCGGGCGCCGCGTCTTCCTGCCCGTCCACTATGGCTGCGGTGAATGGGAGCTGATCGGCCTCGAACCGCGCTGCTTCGGCCCCGCCCCCGCCCCGGACGCCTCCGGCGCCAATACCCCCATCCGGCTCGATGCCGTGGACCTCCGGTTCCGCATCGCCGCCGCCCCTCCCGATCTCGCCACCCCGGCGTCCGCGCCTTCGGCGCAGGCGGGGCAGGGGCCAGTGGGGCCTCCGGCCCCGCCGACCAAAGGCGGGACGGGCGCCGAAGGCGCGCTGGGGCCCGCGCCAACTAACGTCGAGCCCTGGCAGCGCCTGCGCGCGGCGCTCGAAGCTGAATATCACCAAATGGGCGCCGGCGTCGCTGCGCTCGCCCAACTCGCCGCCGCCGCCGACCTGCATCCAATTGTGCATGCCCTGGTGTTGCGCAACCTGATCGTCGCCCTGCTCCGCCAGGGCGAGCGCGCCAGCGCCAAGACGCTGCTTCAGCAGAGCCTGCAATTGCATCCCGGCTATCGCGAACTGGCCTACCTCGACGCCAGGATCGCGCTGGCCGAGGGCCGCCCCGCCGACGCTTTGGCCGCCCTCAAACGCGCCACTGCGCCCGAGGCCGCCGATGCGGCGTCCGGCGAGGCGCCCTTATATGTCGGCTGTGGCGGCGAAGCCGGCTACCGTTCGCACTACCTGCTCGCCCTCATGGCCGAACACGCTGGCCGGCAACAGGTCGCGCTCCACCATTTCCTCTCCGGCGTACGCCAGCGCCCCGCCTTCGCCCCTGCCGTCGCCGGCCTGCTGCGCCAGCGCCTCACCCCCGACCACTTCGCCGCCCTGCACGACGAGTGCAGCCGCCTCGGCCGCCATCACCCCCAGTGGCGCGAGCCGCTACTTGATTTCTGCCTCCTGCACCAGGACCCCGCCTGGGCCCACGCGCTGTTGCAGCGCTGGCCGCTGGCCCCGGCCGAACGCGCCGTGCTCGCTGCCCGACTGGAAGCCGCCGCGCCCTCATCCCCGCCCGAGCGGCCCGCCGACGCGCCCGCCGGCGTCCTCATCAGCGGCCCGTTGTTGACCCATTCCAGCATCGCCCTCATCAACCGCCGCCTCGCCGCCGCGCTCGCCGCCGATGGCCGCCTCGAACTCGTCCTCGAACCCACTCAGCTCGCCGACCACCCCCCCGCCGCCTTCGCCCGCCATCAACTCTGGGCTCCGGCCCTCAAGCGCCCCCCCCGCCATCTGGCCTTGACCATCCGTCACGGCTGGCCCCCCGATTTCCGCCGCCCCGCCTCCGGCCGCCTCGCCGTCATCTTGCCCTGGGAGTTCGGCGCTATCCCCCGCCGCTGGGTCGCTGAGCTCAACACCGTGGACGCCATTTGGGTGCCCTCGGCCTTCGTGCGCGCGGTGCTGGCCCGCGCCGGCGTCGAACTCGCCCGCATCGAGGTTGTCCCCAACGGCGTTGACCTCGACGTGTTCACACCGCAAGGCGAGCGCCAACGCCCCGCCGGCGCCCGCGGCTGTGAGTTCCTGTTCGTGGGCGGCGCCATCGAGCGCAAGGGCATTGACCTGCTGTTACAAGCCTGGCCTCGCGCCTTCTCCTCTGCCGACGATGTGAGCCTCGTCATCAAGGCCGCCGGCGCCCAGTCCTTTTACCGGCATCTGAGCTGGCGCGACCGCATCCAAAAACTGGCGCAACGCGACGATGTCGCCCCCGTCCTCTATGACGAGAGCGACCTCGACGATGCCGCCATGCCCCAGCTCTATCGCGGCGCTGATGTCGTCGTCCTGCCCTACCGTGGCGAAGGCTTCGGGCTGCCTTTGGCCGAAGCGCTAGCCTGTGGCAAGCCAGTCATCGCCACCGGCCTCGGCCCGGCGGCCGAGTTTGTGCCTCCCGCCGCTGGTTGGCTGCTGCCGGCAGTTGAGGCCGAGGTCCCGCGCCATCTCCATCCCCCCGAGCTTATGACCGGGCCATTCACCTGGTTTGAGCCCGACCTCGACGCCCTCGTTGCCAGCCTCCGCGCCGCCGCCGCCAACGCCGCCGAGCGCTGCCAGCGCGGCCAGGCCGGCGCTGACCACGCCCGCCAGGCGCTGGGTTGGGACCGCATCCTCGGCCTCTACCAGCAGCGTTGGGATTCGCTGCTGGAATTGAATGTCGAACTCCCCGCCGCTGCCGAACCCCCGGCCGACGCTGCCACCGTGTGCCATCAACGCCTGCCGGTCCGGCGCGCGCCCTCCTCTGCCCGCGTCGCCCGCGCCCGCCGCTGACGGCTCCGGGGAGGCAACGTGGCGGGGTGAAAGGGTGAGCGGCGCGTGCATCGGGCCGAGCGGGCGCGTGTTGCCGCCAAGCGAATTCCGGCCGCAGCCCGACCCGGGGGCCCCAAGGCGCTTGCGCCGTGGGGTGGGAGCAACGGGAAGGCGTCTCGCGGGAGTTGCGCCGTTTGCACGGCGGGCAAAGTCGGCGCGAAGGGCCGCGGAATTCCAACAGGGTGAAAGCGCCAGTGGCGCTTTCACCGCTCCCGGCAAACGAAGCGGTGCGGCCCGACCTCCAGCCAAAGGCCGCTCGCGCCCCCTTGGGCACCGGGCCCGGGGCCGGCGCTCCACCGCCCTTCGAGTCCGGGCACGGCGCTGCGAGCGTCTCAGCGAGCAGGGGCAGGGGCCCGCGCCCGGCAATGAGGCTCGCGCCGGCTTGGGCTCGCCGGGCCCCGGGCCGGCGCGAGCCCAAGCGGGATGCCCGGCGTAGCCGGGCAGGGGCCCGCGCCCGGCAATAGAAGGGCGGCCGCGCCGCCTTACGCCGCCGGTCGCGCTGGCGTTTCCGCCAATAGCACCTTCAGCTTGTTCTGCAGGCTCTTGTAGCTGACGTTCAGGTGCCGCGCCGCCAACCGCCGGTTCCAGTGCATCAACGCCAGCGCCTCCAGGATCGCCTCCCGCTCCGCCTGCCACGCCGCCTCCCGGCTGATCGCCAGCAGACCGCGCGCCTCGCTCCTGCCCGCCCGCGCCTCGGCGCTGGCCGCGGGCCCCTCTGGTGCCACCGCCGGTTGCGGCGCTCCGCCCGCCCGCAACAACTCGCTCAGCACCGCCTCCTCGCTCCCCAGCACGACGTACCGCTTCACCAGGTTCTCCAGCTCGCGTATATTGCCCGGCCAGTCGTAGATCTCAAACCGCCGCCACAAATTCGCCGAAAACGGCGCCGCCTCGCGCTTCAAGGCCCGCCGGTAAGTCGCCAGAAAATGGTTCGCCAGCAGCGGCAAGTCCCCTCGCCGCTGGCGCAGCGGCGGCAGTTGGATGGCAATCACGTTGAGGCGATAGAACAGGTCCGCCCGGAACTGCCCGCCCGCCACCGCCTGATGCAGATCCACGTTGCTGGCCGCAATCACCCGTACCTCCACGTTTTGCGTCCGGAGGCTGCCCAGCCGGCTGAATTCCCCATCCTGCAGCACCTGTAAAAGCTTCGCTTGCTGCGGCAACGGCATCTCGCTGATCTCGTCCAGAAAAATCGTCCCGTTGCCGGCCAGCTCGAACTTGCCATACTTCTGCCGGTTGGCCCCGGTGAACGCGCCCGGTTCGTACCCGAACAGCTCGCTCTCCCAAAGTTCCTGTGGAATCGCGGCGCAGTTGACCTTGATGAACCCTTCCCCACGCGCCGACTGCGCCGCGATTTGCCGCGCCACCACCTCCTTGCCACTGCCACTTTCGCCCTGCAACAGCACCGTCAGATTCGTGTCCGCCACCTGCGCCATGGTGCGGCGAATGGCCACAATTGCCGGACACTCCCCCAGCAACGCCGGCGTCGTTGGCATCGCAGGTGTCGGAGCGGCGCTGCTGGCAAGCGAGAGCGGCGGCATCGTCGTGACTTTCACCTTAGCGAAGTTTCCCGTTTTTGCCATCCCCACGGATGGGGGTGGACCCAGGCCAAGTAACTGATCGGCTGCTCGTCGCCATCCCACCCAGGAGCGTAGGCAGGCGACGTCGCCCATGAACATCGAAGCGCGTCCGCTGCTGGTCCCCGCTCAGGCGATTGTCGAGGTATTCAGCGAACCCACGCCCGAACTGTTCGACCAACATCGCACCGCCCTCGCCAGCCTCCTCCGCATGGCCCTGCTCTCGGGCATGGAACTCACCCCCTCTACCGCCCTCCAACTCCTGCTCGACATCTCCCAAACTGTCGTCGCGAGCGACCTCCAATTGCTCTTCTTTCAGGCCCGCGATCCCGATCAGCGCCTCCGCCTGGCCACCCATTTCGGCGCCCTGCCGCCACCGGAAGCCTCCGAAAGCCTCATCCACGCCTGGGTCGGGAATGCCGGCAAACCCGTCCTCGCCCCCGTCGGACTCGATCCCGCCATGGACGCCTACCTCCAACGCTTCGGCGCCCGCTCCGCCACCGCCACCCCCTTGTTCCTTCAACACGACTGGGTCGGTTCACTCCAACTACTGCGCCTGCGCGAACCCGCCTTCACCGCCGCCGAGGCCCGCCTGCTCTGGATTCTCAGTCTGCTGGCCGAAAACCAAATGGCGCGCATCTATTCCATTCAGCAGCTCACCCGCCTGGCCTACACCGACTACCTCACCGGCCTCCGCGCCCGCGGTTACTTCGAGCAGGCGCTCGAGCAGGAGGTTCACCGCGCCCTGCGCCAATCCACCTCGGTCGGGCTGCTGCTGGTGGACTTGGACAATTTCAAGGACGTCAACGATCGCTTCGGCCACCACGCCGGCGACGTCGTCCTGCGCGACTTCGCCCGCCTGCTGGCGCGTGATATGCGCGACGTGGATACGGTCGCCCGCTATGGCGGCGACGAGTTTGCCGTCATCCTCCCCGACACCGGCGAAGCGGGTGTCCGCTTTGTCGTCCGCCGCCTGTGCAGCGCCCTTCAGCCTCACCGCTTCACCGCTCCAGGCGTCGCCGAGCCCCTCCAGCTCAGCATCAGCATCGGCAGCGCCCTCTGCCCCGCCGACGAACGCACCCCTGGCCAGCTCCTGCGCGCCGCCGACCTCGCCCTCTATCAGGCCAAACAACACGGCAAAAATCAGCCCATGGCCTGGGGGGACCTCCGCCGCACCGGCTAAGGCCGAATCAAAGTAGGTGTGGCAAAATGAGCAGCCTTCTGACCGGCGCCACCTCCCGTGGGGCGGGTCGCCGACCCGCGCGC
>JBOGKJ010000055.1:0-2653 GCA_050745565.1 Terriglobales bacterium
GGCGCATCTGGCCTTGATCGCGCTCGTGGTCGTAGCCCGCCAGGTGCAGCAGGCCGTGCAACAGCAGGATGCGGAGCTCGACGTCGAGCGCGTGGCCGTGCTGGCGCGCCTGCCGGCGCGCCGCCGGAACTGAAACCGCCAAGTCGCCAAGGTGCGCCCCAAAGCGGCGCTGGGGCCCGCGCCCGGCAACGCCAGGGAACGACAGCACGTCGGTGGGCCAGTCGTGCCCCAGAAAGCGGCGGTTCAACTCCCGCATGGCGGCATCGTCCATCAGGCGCACACAGACGCTGCCGCGCAACCCCAGCGCGCCTCCGGCGGCCACCACGAACGCCCGCAATCCTGCGCGCTCCGCCGGGCGGCTCACCGCGCGGGCGCGCCCTCGAGCGGCAGCAGCGACAACTGCGCCGCCTCCCGCGCCTGGTAGGCCCGCACGATTTTCTGCACCAGCGCGTGCCGCACCACATCCTGCTCGTCGAAGAACACCACGCCAATGTCGTCAATCGGCCGCAGCAGCTCGACCGCATCCAGCAGGCCGCTGCGCCGCCCCTGGGGCAGGTCAATCTGGGTGACGTCGCCGTTGATGACCATCTTGGAGCGGAAGCCCATGCGGGTGAGGAACATCTTCATCTGCTCCTGGGTCGAGTTCTGGGCCTCGTCCAGAATGATGAAGGCGTCGTTCAGCGTGCGGCCACGCATGAAGGCGAGCGGCGCGATCTCGATGATGTTGCGTTCGAGCAGGCGCTCGACGCGCTCCTGCTCGAGCAGGTCAAACAGCGCGTCGTAGAGAGGGCGAAGATAGGGGTCCACCTTTTCCTGCACGCTGCCGGGCAGAAAGCCCAGCCGCTCGCCGGCCTCAACCGCGGGCCGCGCCAGCACGATGCGGCTGACCTGTTTGGCGTTCAGCGCGGAGGCCGCCATCGCCACCGCGAGATAAGTCTTGCCGGTGCCGGCGGGGCCGACGCCAAACACCATGTCCTGGCGCTCGATGGCCTCCATGTAGCGGCGCTGGTTGATGGTCTTGGGCTGGACCGACTTCTTGCCGAAGGAGCGTAGGCGCCCGCTGTGCGCCAGGTTCGCCAGCGAGGTGTCCGGATCGGAGGTGACCACCTGCAACAGCGTCTTCAGATCGCCGTTCTGGAACGGGTAGCCTTCCTCCCGCAGTCTCTGGTAATCGGCGACGATGCGCTGCAGCCGCTCGACCTGCGCCGGGTCGCCTTCGAGCTCGACTTCGCCGGGCAGCAGCCGCACCGTGACGCCAAGCTGCTGTTCGAACAAACGCAGATTCTCGTCGAGCGGCCCGAAGAGGGTTTCGATGCCGGGGCTGAACTCGACAGTTTTTTTCATTGGCGGTGCAGCTTTTATTTTACCCCCTTTGACGGGGCTCCCTCAGCCGCCAATCGGACGCAGGACGCGCGCCGGATTACCAGCCACGAGCGTGTCCGGGGGAACGTCCCGGGTGACCACCGCCCCGCCGCGACCACGGAGTTTTCCCCTACCCGCACCCCGCCAATGATGATGGCGCCGGTGGCGATCCAGACATTGCGCTCAATCACGATGGGCTTGGCGATCACGCAGGTATGCCGCCGCGACGGCTCAAGCGTATGGCTCGATGTGATGATGCTGACGTTCGGGCCGATCAGGACGTCGTCGGCGATGTCGATGCCGCCGAGGTCGTCCATGGTGCAGTTCTGGTTGATGAACACGTTCCGCCCCAGGCGAATGTGCTCGCCGCCGATGGTGTAAAACGGCGGGATCAGCGAGAAACCCGCGTCCACCGGGCGGCCGATGAGCTCGCTGAACCTGGCTCGGATGCCATCGGCATCGCTGAAGGTCAAACGGTAGAGCGCCTCGGTGATCGCGGTGGCCCGTTTTACGCCCTCCACCATCACCGCCGATTCCGGCGTTTGGCGGTCAATTACCTTCACGACGCGTTCAGGCGGCATGCGCGCCTCGCCCGGTGGGCGCGCCCGGCGGTTGGAACGGCCCCCGGCACGCTTTGACGCCAGCGCCGGGCTCGCTTACAATGATTCGAGTACCCATGGCCAACCATCCCTCCGCCCTGAAGCGGGTTCGCGAGACCCGCAGCCGCACGCAGCGCAACCGCTCCAACGCCAGCCGACTGCGCACGGCCATGAAGAAGCTCCATGTTGCCATTGAAGCCGGCGACGCCAAGGCCGCCGGCGAGCTGCTGACGCCCACGCTATCACAGATCGACAAGTCCATTCAAAAGGGCGTGCTGCACCACAACGCCGCCGACCGCTACAAGAGCCACTTCGTGGTGGCGATGAACGGACTGAAGAAAAAGGCGAAGTAGCTCTCCGCTCATCCGCGGGCACCGGACGCAACCAACGCGCCCGCCGCCACGCCGCTCGCTTCCACACCACCGTCCCGACGACCCTCGGGTGCGCAAGGCTCGTCATCGACGAAGTCGGCTACCGACCCGCCCCCAGTTGCACGATCGAATGAGTGTACTACCTCCGTGCAGCGCGTTGACAGGGCTGGAAGCGGGGAGGGGGGCGTGGGGAAAGGGGCTGGCGTTTGAGGCCTCTTGCCCCACAGCTGGGCGGTGGAGCGCGCCCTGGGTCAGCGCCGCGAACTCTGCGGGCGTGCGGTAGCCGAGACTGCTATGCGGGCGGGCGTGGTTGTAATCCTC
>JBOGKJ010000056.1:0-15497 GCA_050745565.1 Terriglobales bacterium
GCGCCGCGCCCGCACTCGAAGGGCTGTGGAGCGCCGGCCCGGGGCCGGGCGAGCCCAAGGGGGCGCGGGCCTCGCAGCCCTTCGCGCCGACTTTGCCCGCCGTGCAAACGGTGCGACTCCCGCGAGATGACGGACTGGCAGTGTTCTCCGTCGTCCGTTCTCCGTGCTACCGCCCAGCGCTCCGGCCTCTCGGACGGTATGCGGCCGCCACCCAGGGCGCCCGGCGCCAACTGAAAACCGAAAACCGATAACTGATAACCTTTTGAACATGCACCCCGCCACCCGTGCCGTCCACGCCGGCGGCGCCGCCGAAGCCGGCGCCCGTCCGGTGAGCGTGCCGATCCACCCCAGCTCGACCTTCTATTATTCCAGCGCGGCCGAACTCGATGCCGTCGCCGGCGGCGCCCCCGGCTACATGTACGCCCGGTACCGCAATCCCACCGGCGTGGCGCTCGAGGCCGCCGTGGCCGCGCTCGATGACGCTCCGGCCGCGCTCAGCTTCGCGAGCGGCATGGCCGCGCTGCACGCGGCGGTTCTGGCCTGCGGCTTTCAGCCCGGCGATGTGCTGGTGTGCCACCAGGAGGTGTATGGGGGCACGGTCTCGCTGCTGCTGAACGTGCTGGCGCCGCTCGGGCTCGACATCCGTTTCACCGACTGCGCGCGGCCGGAAGCGCTCGACCAGGCGCTGGCCGGCGGCCATGTCCGAATGCTGCTGGTGGAGTCGCTCTCGAACCCGCTGCTGAACGTGCTCGACCTGCGGCAGATGGCCGAGAAGGCGCACGCCGCCGGCGCCCGCCTGCTGGTGGACGCCACCTTCACGCCCCCGCCCATGGTGCATCCGCTGGCGCTCGGCGCCGACTACGCCGTGCACAGCGCCACCAAGTACCTCGGCGGGCATGGCGATGTCACCGGCGGCGTGGTGCTCGCCGCCGAGGCCGACCTGCCGGCGCTCGACGCGGTGCGCAAGCTGGTGGGGGGCACGCTGGGGGCGTTCGAGGCCTGGCTGGTGCTGCGCGGGCTCAAGACGCTGCCGCTGCGTTTCGAGCGCCAGTGCGCCAACGCGCGCGCCGTGGCCAGCTTCCTGCGGAGCCACGGCGCCATCGCGCGCGTGTTCTACCCCGGCTTCGACGATCATCCCCAGCACGCGCTCGCCGCCCGCCAATTCGGGGGCGTGTTCGGCGCGATGGTGAGTTGCGAGGTGCGCGGGGCCGAGCGCGCGCACATGTTCGCGCTGCTCGACCGGCTGCGGGTGATCCTGCCCTGCACCAGCCTGGGCGACGTGCAGTCGCTGGTGATGTACCCGGCGATTGCCAGCCACCGCGACCTGGCCCCCAAGCAGCGCCAGCGGCTGGGCATTGGCGACAACCTGCTGCGCTTCAGTTGCGGCATCGAGGATCCACGCGACCTGACGGCCGACCTGGAGCAGGCCCTGGCGGCCTCGGTCGGGGTGCCGGCGCCCGCCTGAGGGCCTCCGGATGCGGTACAATTGTTTTCTGCCGAGGGGCGATTAGCTCAGCTGGTTAGAGCGTCTGCCTTACAAGCAGAAGGTCCACGGTTCGAGCCCGTGATCGCCCACCAGCGACCGGCGCGCGCCCGGCTTCGAGGCCGGCACGTGGACGCAGTGCGGGGACGTAGTTCAGTTGGTTAGAACGCCGGCCTGTCACGTCGGAGGTCGCGGGTTCGAGCCCCGTCGTCCCCGCCAAAGAATTTCAGCGGATGTCGCCCGTCGCTGTAACTGCGCGACGGGCTACTCGCCCCGGGCTACGCCCGGGACTCGCACACCAGACGGGATCGCGTACCGGGCAGTTGTCGCCCATTGCTGTAGAAGCGCAATGGGCTACCCGCCCCGGGCTGACGCCCGCTGCTCGCGCCCCCAAAGATTTCGGCCGACGGGAGTCGTCTGCGGGATTGCCGCTCGACTGCCGCCGCCGGCGCCATCAAGCGCCGGAGTCCACGTAGCGGACGCGACGCCTAGCGGGGTGGAGGCTGCAGCCCTCGCCCGACGCGTTCGGAGCCGCCGGTCCGCTGGCTATTTGTGAGGGGCGCAGCTATGCACGCGGCCGACCAATCCGAAGGGGTCCCGCTTTTATGGCGGGCGCTGCCGGCATAGGGCAGCCTTGGTGCCGCTTCGGGTGCGGGCGTGGAGCGGGCTGATGCGCCGCCGTGCGAAGGGCTATCGCGGAATGCCCCTGCAATCGCCGCCGATTCGCGGGATTATGTGGAACGAGGAGGAGTCACGCGCAATCCGCCAACTCACTTTAAAAGGGCAATACACTAGTCTAGAACTGATTTCATTAAGCCGCTGGACGGTGCGCCTGCCAAGCGTCGTGGGGCTTTTCCTGATGTCAAAGCCCCATCCGGAACGGTTCGCGGGAGTCGCGCCGTTTGCACTGCGGGCAAAATCGTCGCGAAGGGCCGCGGAATTCCAACGGGGTGAAAGCGCCAGTGGCGCTTTCACCGCTCCCGATAAACGAAGCGGTGCGGCCCGAACTCTAGCGAAAGGCCGCTCGCGCCCCCTTGGACTCACCGGGCCCCGGGCCGGCGCTCCGCAGCCCTTCGAGTGCGGGCGCGGCGCTGCGAGCGTCTCAGCCGAGCAGGGGCAGGGGCCCGCGCCCATCAACCGTTGGCGGTGATGCACCATTTGTGAAACCAGTTCTACCCTTGAGCTTACCTTCCATTGCACGAGTGGTGGCGTATCAGGTGCGCCGGCACGCTCAGCAGCTACGGCGCCGTCTACTTTGAAGGCGACAATGGCGACGACGGGGGACCGTCGGGCGTTACCGCCATTGGCGCCGCGGGCGCCTCAACTGCGGTTTCGGCGTACCTTGCAGGCGGCGGCACGGTAATGATCGAGGACTACGCTGGCGAAAGTGCGTGGGACGCGGTGGTGGGCACCACGAGCGGCGCGCCTAGCGGCGACGTCGCGGGCTACAATGGCACCACCGGTACGGATGTCTGCAGCGACGGCGAGACCGTGACGGCCACGGGCACGACCAACGGCTTTACGCAGCCCCCGGCACTGGGCTGCTGGGAGCACCAAGCGTACAACGAGAGCTACTTCAGCACGCTCGGCTTCAGCAAGAGCTTTTATGACGCGGGTCCAGACCTGGTGGGCGGAGCCACAACGGGGTGGTCCGGTTTGCTTTCGAGCGGCGAGACCCTCACGGGTAGCGCGACTCCGGAGCCGCCCAGCTACCTGCTGTTCGGTGGTGGCACGCTGCTGCTAGTGCTTGGCGGAGCCTTCTTCGGAAAGCGATTCGGGTTGGCCGCAGCATAAGAGGCTGATCCGATGATGTAGCGGCGCGCGGCGCGCGGCCTGGGCAGTGACGGGCGCAGGCCTGCGCGCGGAAGCGCACGGGAGCAACTTTTCGGCGCGGGGCTTCGGCCCCGCGCCGATTTTTTCCGCCTGCCACGCCCATTCCGCCCGCCTCTGCCGTCCTCCGCCCACGACTTGCCGCGACTGCGAGCACGGGTATCCTGGGGTACGCGGCCGGCAAGGCGCCCGGTCTCCGCCGGTGCCGCGGCCCCAATTGCGCTGTCGCGCCTCGAGGTGCACAATCGGACCGACGGGGGCGCTCGCAAGGTCAGCCGAGCCGGCTTGCAGTTGCAGCGCCCGGTGATATCCCCACCGGGTCAAAGGTCGCCGGTCGCTGTAAATGCGCGACGGGCTACTCGCCGCCGACGCCCTCGGCTCGCGCCCGGCGCGCGTTCGACCTGCCAGGGTCGTCGCCTGAGAGATTGGTCCGTTTTTTGCCACCGCGCCCATTGCGGCGCATCTGAGTAGACCACGAGCCGGAAGCGTCTATACCCGCAACCAGATCACGACCGCCGTCGAGAATTGCAGGACAGGGCTGGCGTGGCGCTGCGTTAGGCTGACTCCGGGGGTTTCCAACAGCCCCGCGGCAGGCTGATTCGGAGAGCGGAGAGATCTTCTCCTTCACGGTGAAGCATTCGATTTCCTTTTCGCCCAGCCGGTCTTGGGTGTCTCCCCCACTGGAGACAAAAGGCAATATTCGACGTTTTTTACTTTACGCAGGCCCCACCGTCATAAATGAGGGTTGAATGTCTGCCCTCACCTGGGGTAGGCTATCTACCATGCCCAGCAAGGATGAAGCGGCGACCAGGCTTGAGCTCATTCGGGGCACACTCGATATGCTCATTCTCCGAACGCTGGTGCTGGGCCCCGCCCACGGGCACGAAATTGCCAAGCACATTCAGCGCACCACGGAAGACGTGTTGCAGGTCGAGCACGGCTCGCTCTATCCCGCGCTCCACCGTCTCGAACGCATTGGCTGGGTCAGCGCCAGGTGGGAGGCCCCCAAGGGCAGCAAGCGCGAGTTCAAGTATTACCGGCTCACGCCGGCAGGCAAGAAGCAGCTCCTCGCCGAACACTCCAAATGGCGGCAACTGGTGGCTTCGGTCGGCCGCGTGATGGAGCCGGCGGGGGGAGAGGTGAAATGACCATCAGGCGGCGACTGGCATCGTCGCGTTTCTGGCTACCGTGGCACCGTCGTCAGGCGCGCGATGCCGACCTCGCGCGCGAGTTGCGCGATCACCTCTATTTGGAGGCCGGCGAACAGCAGGCCGCCGGGCTATCGCCGCAGGAGGCGGCGCAGGCAGCGCAGCGGATGTTTGGCAATACGCTGAAGGTCGAGGAAGACGTGCGCGCAAGCTGGGGATTCCAGTGGCTCGAGACACTGGCGCAGGATGTGCGCTACGGCCTGCGCCAACTGCGGCGCAGCCCAGGGTTCACGCTGGTCGTCGTTCTCACGCTGGCCCTCGGTATCGGGTCAAGCACGGCCGTTTTCAGCCTGGTGGATGCTGTCCTGCTCGAACCTCTGCCCTTTCCGCATGCCGAACAGATCGTTTTTCCATGGCGGTTGCCGAAGCGTGGAGTGAATCTGGGTTTCGACGTCTATCCCTGGGGCCGCCGCGATTTTCTGTTCTTCTCGCAACACGCGACAAAGTTCGCGGCTCTGGGCGCGTTCTTGAGTGGTTCGTTCAATCTGACGGGCGCCGGCGAGCCGGAGCGGCTCGATGGTCTGCGCGTGTCAGCCGGGTTCTTTCCCGCGCTCGGCGTTTCCCCCGCTTTGGGCCGTACTTTTACCGACCAGGAGGATCGCCCGGGCAACGAACACGAAGTGATTCTCGGGAATGGATTGTGGCGCCAGAGATTCGCCTCCAACCCCAAGGTTTTGGGCCACGCCATTGATCTGAACGGCGCCCCCTATATAGTCATCGGCGTGATGCCGCCCGGATTTGATTTTCCGCACGCCAATGAAATGCCCAATGTCTTTACCTTCGCGCCCCACGCTCAACTGTGGGCTCCCCTCGCCCTGGACCGCCGCAGCGCGGCCATTCCGAATGAATCGGACGAGCTCGCCATCGTCGGCCGGGTCAAAGCGGGTGTGACCATCGCCCAGGCGCAGGCGGACATGAACATTATGGGCAAGCGTCTGGAAGGAGGGCGACGCAATGGGCGTGGATGGTTCAACTCCATCGTGACGCCGCTCACGCGTCAGTCCGAGGGAGACACGCGCCAAGCTCTGTTGCTGATCCTGATGGCGGCGGGAGTCGTGTTGCTAATTGCGTGCTCGAATGTTGCAAGTCTGCTGCTGACGCGTTCGCTGAACCGCCAGCGCGAATTCACAGTTCGGGCCGCGCTCGGCGCCAGCGGATCGCGCGTGATACGGCAAGTGCTCACCGAGAGCCTTGTCCTGGCTGGTGTGGGCGGCCTGATCGGCGTGCTGCTTGCCGAACTCACCGTTGTCTCCGTGAGGTCGGTCGGGCCTTCCAGTATTCCGCGGCTCGGCGACGCCGGCCTGGACCTTCGGGTGTTGTTCTTCGCCGTTGGCGTTACTCTCTGCACCGGGGTGCTGTTCGGTTTGGCTCCGGCGCTCGGCACCGCACGGGCCAATCTGGCGGGGTCGCTCAAGGCGGGCGGCCAGCGCGCCGGGACCAACCGCGCAACTCAGAAGACCCGCAACTCATTCCTGGTGGCGCAGATTGCGCTCGCGCTGGTGTTGGTTGTAGCCTCGGGCCTGCTGACGCGCACGGTATATCGTCTGCTGGCCGTGAATCCCGGTTTTCGCGCGCAGCACGCGCTGACGTTTGAACTCTCACTGCCCGCCGCGGCATATGCGGACCAGCCCCACATCGTGTCGTTATATCAACAGGTGCTGCGCAAACTGCGCGCGCTTCCGGGCGTACACGCGGCCGGAGTCACCGAGATGGTCCCGCTCGGTGGGGCCACGGAATCCACCGTGATTCGCTTCTCCAACAACATCCAAGCCAGCACCACCAAGCCAAGTTTTGCGAATTACACCATGGTTTCTCCGGGCTACTTTGCGGCGGTAGGAACGGCGATTCTGCGCGGCCGGCCATTTATCGAGTCGGACTCCGCGCGTTCCCTCCCGGTCGCGATCATCAGTAACGCGACAGCCCAAAAATATTGGCCCGGCCAGAATCCATTGGGCAAACAAATCGCGCCCGCCGGGGCGGCGTTTCCACTGGCCACCATTGTCGGGGTCGTGGCCGACGTGAAGCGTGTCTCGATCCGCGAGGCTCCGCCGCCGGAAATGTACGTGCCGTACACGCAAAAGGTGTGGCCATCGCTGCTCACTATGGACGTGGTGGTGCGGACGGCGCAGGATCCCGCGGCCATCGCGGCCAGCGCTCGCGAGGCGGTCCATGCGATCGATGCCGGGCTGCCACTGTCGCAGGTGCGGACGTTGGCGGCCATCGTCACGGACTCGATGACCGCGCCGCTGTTCGCTGCGCTGCTCCTGGCGGCGTTTGGGGGGTTGGCGCTGCTGCTGGCGACGATCGGGATGTATGGCGTCATTTCCTACAGTGTCGCGCAACGTACGCGGGAAATCGGCCTGCGGATGGTGCTGGGCGCGCAGCCACGCAACCTGCTCGGGCAGGTGCTCGGCCAGGGCGCCCGCCTTGCGATCATCGGCATTGCCCTCGGCCTTGCCGCGGCGGTTGCGACCACGCGGGTAATGAACGGTTTCCTGTATGGTGTCGGGGCGCTCGACCCGCTCACCTTCGTTGTCGTGTCGTTGCTGCTCGCCGGCACCGCCCTGTTAGCCTGCTACATCCCGGCCCGCCGCGCCACGAAGGCCGACCCCATGATCGCCCTGAGAAGCGACTGAGTCCAGCGGCCCGCCGCGCCGCGCGCCCTCAGTAATGACGGGCGCGGGCCCCTGCCCCTGCTCGGCTGAGACGCTCGCAGCGCCGCGCCCGCACTCGAAGGCTGTGGAGCGCCGGCCCGGGGCCCGGCGAGCTCAAGCCGGCGCGAGCCTTGCGGTGGGAGCAGCGGGAGGGCGTCCTGAAAAGTGCGGCCGCGCCGCCTTTCGAGCTTACGCATGGGGAAAAGGTCCAACCCAGGGCGCGAGGGCCAGGCGACCGCGAGGCGGGCGGCGGCATCCAAGAGGCATGCTCTATTGGGCGGCGGTTTTTCTGATCATAGCCATTATCGCTGCGGTGTTTGGCTTCGGCTTCGTCACCGCGGCGGCCATCGGCATTGCCAAGATCCTGTTCGTCATCTTCCTGATCTTGTTCGTGGTCTCGCTGTTTACCGGGCTTCGCCGGCGCGCGCGCTGAGCCCGGCAGCGGCGGCTACGGGTTGGTGAAGATGGCGGCGTGCGGAATTGCGGCGCCATGCCAGCCGTCTGGCCAGGAGCGCGTGCCCAACTCGAGGGTTTGGGGCTCCAGCCGCAGTTGTCCGCTGTGCCGGTCCAGGCTCGCAAACAGCACCTGCGTGATCATGGCGCCGAAGCCGGTGATCGCCACGCGGGTGCCGCCGGGCTCGACCGCCACCCAGTGCGCCTTATCACCCTTAGGCAGCGCCAGGCGGTTCACCAACCTGGGATGGGCGGGGTCGCTGACATCGAGGCTCACCAACGCCTCGCCCCGCGTCGAGGTCTGCAAATAATAGTTTCCGGCGACGGCGGGGACGTCGCAGCTCGTGTAGCCGAAATTGAAGATGTGCTCGAGCGACGGGTTCCGGCCGCCGAGGCCGCGCACCAGGAAGAGGTTGCAGTCGGTCGAGGGCACCACGACGGTTTTGCCGTCGGCCAGCAGGCGTGGCTCGAAGGCGTTGGTGGCGCCGCCCGGCAGTTCCAGGGTTTTGAGCAGCTTCAGATCCGAGAGTCGCCAGATTTGCACCACACGGCTTTTATGCGAGCCCGCAGCCATCGGGGCACTGCCGGTGACCACGCGGTTCAGCGAGGCGACCACGGCCAGGCTGTAGAGCCGGATGTAGGGATACCCCTCGACCGCTGCCGAACTGCTGCGGACTACTTGTCCGCCCGGTCCGAACTCGACCAGGCCGCCCGGGGCATGGTTGAAGCCGCCGGCGAACTGGAAGGTGGCGAGCGTATCGTGGTTGGGGAGATAGGCGAACGAGTGCGGCCATCCGTAGGCGCCCACGCTGCGGAACTGCCGCAGCAGGGCCGGGCGCAACGGATTGCGCAGGTCGAACACATAGGTGCGGTTGCCGAGCCAGTCGTTGGCGTAGAGGATGCCGTTCGGCGGCAGCGCATAGTTGGTGTGGTGAACAAAACTCGCCGGTCCGGCCGGCAGCATCGCCACCAATTTCGCGGGCGCCTTGGCTGAGGGGGCGAGATCGTATACCGCCAGAAAATCGCGTCCCAGGCCCAGCGGCGCAGTTCCGCCCGGGGTGAGGGAGTAATGGGCGTGCGGGTTGTGCACCTCCATCGCCCACACCACCAGATAGCGGCTGGGCTGCGACGGGCGCGCCACAGCCAGCGCCAGCGGAAGCACGGCCAGCGCCAGCGCTGCTGCCAAGTATCGGGATGACTTCATGCGACGATTGTAGCCGTGGATGATCTGTTCCGGAGAGATTATTTCCTGCAAGTATACAATCGCGCCGCGCCGGCGGCGTCAGGGCGTAGGCCGGTGAGGAGGGCGGCGGCGGGGCGGCCGCGCTTTTCATCCGCGGGCTCACGCCGCGAGCCCGATCGCCTGGGTGGGGCTCGCACACCGGGGGCTCGTGCGGCAGACGCTCTGGCCTGCCGGGCCGTTGGTTGGGGGACGGCCGCCTACCGGCCGCGGCCGCGCGGGTGCGGCGGGGGGCGGTGGACGATGATGTGGATGCGTTCGCGGGTGAAGCGGACGCGGCAGCCGAGGGCGTCGGGGAGGTTGGCGCAACTGCTGTCACGGTGCCGGAACCAAGCCACCTGATCGGCGTCGAAGATCATGCGGGCGGTGGCGTTGGTGGCGTGGTGGGTCTGCTCGGTGTAGTAGGCGGCGTTGAGGTCGGCCTCGGCGGCGTCGGCGGACATTTGGGCGCAGAGGCGGGGGGCGGGCTCGCCGTCGGCGGCGGGGGCGCAGTAGTCCTCGTCGTGCTCGAGGTAGATCTTGGAGTTGTTGCCGCCGATGAAATAGCGGGCCTCGAGGCGGGGCACGCGCGAGCGGCGCTGCCAGCGGAGCAGCGCGGCCGCAAACGGCGGCGGGAGCTGGCTCATGGCGATGGCCTGGGCCCGGACCTGGCGGGAGAAGATGGTGAGCGTGGGCGTGGGCTCGCCATTGGAGGGAGCGAAGAAGATGCCGCCCAGCCCGATGCCCGACTGCAGGTCCACCCACAGAAACGCATGCCGGGCGCCAGCGCCGGCGACCAGGAAGTAGCGTCCGTCGTCGAGGCGCGCGGGCTCGGGCGACTTGTCCAGCGCCTGCTCGAGCGCCATCGAGAGCGGCAGGTCGCGGCCGTAGTGAAACGGGCAGTCGGGCACGAAGGCATTCAGCAGCTTGCGGAAGCGCTTGTCATGGCTGACGGCGCCCGAGGGTTGGCCGGCGAGCGGGGCGAGGAAGGCGAGCTCGGCCGCCGGCAGGGGTTTGAGGAACGTCGCGGGAGCCGGCGCCTGGGCAGTCAGCGCGCCCAGCATCGAGCCGGCGAGGGCGGCAGTAAGGAGGCGTTGGCGCGGGTGCATATAAGACGGCATTGTAGCTTAATGTTGGGCGCGGGCCCGCGCAGATGTGCCGCGGTTGCCGTGCCAGTGGCCGGCAATTGCTTACGTGCGCGTCCCGGCGCGGCTGCGCCTTCCCCCGCGCTCGAAATTGTCATGCGCGGTGGCGCGTGTTCGTAATTCTCGCGTGCGGGCCAGCCGGCGGCCGGCCTGCGGGTCGGCGCCCCGCCCCACTTAATCTTGGTTGAGGCCGGTGAACAGGGCGGCGTAGACGGCGATGCCTTGCCAGAGGTAGTCGAGGCGCAGGTTTTCGTTGGCGGCGTGCTGGTTGTCGTCGTAGTTGGCGATGGGGACGCCGATCACGGGGGTGTTGTTCTGGCCGCGGAACAAGTACATGGGCACGCTGCCGCCCATGATCGGCAGTTTGACGATCGCGTGGCCGAGCGCGTGTTCGATCAGCGCCACCACCTGGCGGCTGAAAGGCGCATCGAGCGGCACGGTTGAAGCCGGGTAGCCGGGCCCCCAGCGGACCAGAGCGATGCGCGGGTGGGCGAGGCGGGTGGCGGCGTCGGGCGGCTGGCGCACGATGAAGTAGCCGCGCTGGCGCAGAAACGCCTCGACCAGCGTCTGGACGCGGGCCGGGGTTTGAGCGGGCACGAGGCGGATGTCAATCGAGGCGGTGGCCTCGGTGGGGATGGCGTTGGCCGCGCCCGGGCCCACGTGTCCGCCCGCGAGCCCGCGGATGTTCAGGGCCGGCCTGGCGATGCGCTCTGCCAGCGGCTGCGGCGCGCCTTCGGTGCGGTCCAGGCCGAAGTTCTTCTCCAGGGTGGCGTCATAGGGCGGCAGGGCGGCAATTGCGGCGCGGTCGGCGGCGGCGAGCGGCCGCACGTCGCGGTAGAAGCCGGGGATCAGGATGTGGCCGTTGTCGTCGCGCATCGCGGCCAGCAGGCGGGTAAGCATGGCGTTCGGGTTCGGGGCCCAGTTGCCGTAATGGCCATCGTGCAGGGCGCGGTTGGGGCCGTAGACGGTGAGGTCCATGTCGGTGACGCCGCGGGCGCCAAAAAAGACTTGCATGGCGCCGTTCTGGTAGACGGGGCCATCGCAGATGATCCAGGCGCCGGTGGCGAGTTGGGGGGCGTAGCGCGCCAGGTAGGCGGCCAGATGGGGCGAACCCGCCTCCTCCTCGCCCTCGAGAAAAAAGTGGAGGTTGGCGCGAGGGTGGGCGCCGGTGGCGCGCAGGGCCTCGAGCGCGGCGGCAAAGCCGAAGACGGCGGCCTTGTCGTCGCCGGCCGAGCGCGCCCAGATGCGTCCGTCGCGCACCTCGGGCTGGAAGGGTGGGATTTTCCAGTCCTCGGGGTGCGTGGGCTGGCCGTCGTAATGGGCGTAAAACGTCACCGTGCCGCGCGCGCCCGGCACGTCGTAGGTCGCAAACACCACCGGCGGCACGCCCGGCAGCCGCAGCAGCTCGACGTGCGCTCCGGCGGCTTGATAGAGCCGCTCGATCGCAGCCGCGTTGCGTTCGATGTTGGCGGTGTCGCTGGCGAGGTTCGGAATCGCAAGCAGTGCCGAAAACTGCTGCGTCCACGCCGCCTGGTGAGCGCGCACGTAGGCGGAGACCGTTTGCGCCGGCGCCAGCACCGCCAACGCTGCCAGCATCAGTAGCCATCGCATGCCGGAATTATAGCCGTCCGCGGGCGGCGGGGGCTATCGGCTCGCGGGAGTCGCGCCGTTTGCACGGCGGGCAAAGTCGGCGCGAAGGGCTGCGAAAGCCCGGAGGGGTGAAAGCGCCACTGGCGCTTACACCCCTGCCGGTTAACGAAGCGGCGCGGCCCGACCTCCAGCCAAAGGCCGCTCGCGCCCCCTTGGGCTCCCCGGGCCCCGGGCCGGCGCTCCACAGCCCTTCGAGTGTGGGCGGGGCGCTGCGAGCGTCTCAGCTAGCAGGGGCAGGGGCCCGCGCCCGTCAATTGCCGGCGGAGCGTTTGCGGCGGGCGGCGGCGCTGCGGGCGTGGGTGGAGAGGGCGCGGCGCGAGGCGGTGGTGCGGGGCTCGCGCTTGAGCGCGGCTTCGCTCCGCCGCGAGGCCTTGCTGTGGGCGGGCTTGGTATGCGGATGCTCCTGGCCTTTGCGGTAGGCGCGCGCGGCGGTTTTGCGAGTGGAGGGTTTGGCGCCGCCCTTTTTCGGCGGCTTGAGCGGGATGCCGGCGCGGCGGGCCTCGTTGAGCCCGATCGCGATCGCCTGCTGGGGCGACCGCGCGCCGTGCTTGCCGCCGCGCACGTGCTCGATTTCCTCGTGCACAAATTCGCCGGCGGCGGTGGAGGGCGACTTGCCCTGGCGCAGGTCCTTGCGAGCCCGCTCGACGGTGGCTTTGTTTGGCATGCGTTGCGCGCGGTCCTACGTGTGCTTGGATGCGCGCCAGGGGGCTCGAGCCTACGAGCTTTGCTCGCCGGTGCCGGTAACGCCGGGCGGAATATCCACCCGAGCCTTTTGTCCGCGGCCGCTGCGGTGCAGCGACTGGGAGGAAGTGGAGATGACGTTGCGTTTCTGTTTGCCTTTGCCGGTGTGCGCGCCGCGCAGCGGCAGGCTGGGGGGCCTGCCGTTGGCGGCGGCCCGGTGGCGGCGTTGGCTGATGGAGTTGCCGGGGCGGGTGGCCATACCACTTTAGAGGCCTGCGGCGGCAAGATGGTTACCGGGTGCAGCGATTTCAGGGCTGATGGCCCAGGCGGGGCGCGTGGCATGGCCGCGCAGGGGTCCACGCCAGTCAACCGGCGAGTTGCTGCTTCCTGAGGTGTTCGGGCGGGCGCAGCAGGGTGCGCACCAGGTTGTAGGCAAACACGATGAACGCAGTTACTTCGAGGCCGGCCGACCAGGGCAGCCAGCGCCAGGCGAAGGGCAGCCAACCGGGATAGGCGAGCAACTCGCCGGTGACGCGCAGCAGGCATCCGGCTTCGAGCAGGGCGAGGGCCCAGAACATCAGCGCGGGGCTGAACAGTTTGCGCATGCCGGAAAAGGCCGGCAGGATGCGGGGGCCAATGGTCAGCACCATGGCGGCGATGAAGCCCACGGTGAGGGCGTGGCGGGAGGCGCCGCCGGCGCCGGTGGCGGCCGGGTCAAGGGCGGCCCACACTCCGAGTGCGGCGGCCACCAGCAGCCATCCATAGGCCGCGCGCAGAAACCAAGGGAAGCTGGCGTGAATGCCCTGGGTCTTGGCCGGTTGCAAGGACTTGCGCGCCACGCCCAGCGAGGCGGCCGCGGCCAGAGCCAACGCCAGCCAAAGCAGGGCGGCGGCGGTTGGGGCGCGGGCCAGCGTGGCTAGGGCGCCGGCGGCGACGAGCAGCGCCAGCAGCCGCGAGGCGCGCGCGGGAGCGGGGCGCAGGCCGGCAAAAACCGGGAACCAGCGGGTGCTGAAGCCGAGCACGAACGGCACCAGGAAGGCCCAGGTCATGAGCGCGACCAGCATGGCGTCAAAGCCGGGCGGGTTGACCGGGGCCGCTCCCCAGCGAGCGAGCCAAACATCGGCGGCGGCGTTCAACGCCACCGTGAGCAGGAAGCCCAGCGCGCCGGCGAACACCAGCACGATCCAGCCGGGCAGCGCCTCCCGGGCGGCATGCGGCTGGCGGCGGTGGGCGGCACGGACAGTGGTGAAGAAGATCAGGAACGCCGCCAGCTCGAGGCCGCCGGCGACGGGGAGCAGCGCGCGCCAGTGCCAGGTGTAGACGGCAGCAGCCCAGCGCAGCGCCACGCCGGCTGTCCACAGCGCCCAGCAAGTCCAGGCGCGGGGCAGCGAGATGCGGGTATTGTGCTGCCGGGTGAGCGAGTGGAAACCGATGCCGAGGATGAAGCTCCCCACCCAGCCGTAGACTTCGGCATGTCCGTGCGCCTGCAGCCAGGCGGCGGTAACCGCGTGCGCGGCCTGATGGCGGCTGATGGCCAGCAGGTTGGTGAACCCCAGCAAGCTGCCGGGTCCGATCAGGAACGCGAGGCCGGAACCGAGGAACGCCATCAGCAGCCGCGAGAGCGCGACTTCGTAGCGGCGCGCGGCGGCATTGACCGGCGCGGGCCCCTGCCCGGCTGCGCCGGACCCGCACTCGAAGGGCTGTGGAGCGCCGACCCGGGGCCCGGCGAGCCCAAGCCGGCGCGAGCGGCCTCTCGCCAGAAGGGGGGCCGCGCCGCTTCGGTCGCCGGGAGCGGGCCGTCCGTCGGAATTCCACGGCCCTTCGCGCCGACTTTGCCCGCAGTGCAAACGGCGCGACTTCCGCGAAAAACGTTGGGTCGGATCCTCAGGCCTGGGCAGGGGCGGCTCCACTCCCTCTCGACTGCTCCAGGGCGATGGCGCGGGGGAACAGGATGTTGTTTTCCAGGTGGACGTGCCGCCGCAGGTTGCGATCGAAATCCTGGAGCGCCTCATAGAGGGCGCGGTAGGTGGCGCAGGCGTCGGGCGGCGGGGTGAAGTCGCCGCTGGCCGACCGCATGGTTTCCAGGTCGCGGCCGGAGTGCTCGTGTTCGAGCAGCATCATCTGGATGGGATGCGAGATCGAAGGGAAGCAGGTGGCCGACGGCCGTGCGTTGGGGCTGGGCGGCTCGGCGAGGCGGTGGATGGCGGGGAAGAGAATGAGCTCCTCCTTGGCCATGTGCTGCGCCATTTCGGTGGCCATGGCCTCGAAGGCGTGGCGGATGGTCAGCAGCTCCTGATGGCGCTCGCCGTGGGCGGCGACGCATTTGTCGAGCCAGCGCTCGATGCGCGGCACCTCGCTGCGGACGTATTGGTGATGACGCTCGACGATGTAATCAATCAACTCGCGCGGGGGCTGTTCGCGCCAATGGGCGTCGCTCGGCTCGGACGACTCGCTGGCGGCCTGCTCCAACTCGTTGAGCAGCGTGGCGGCATCGAGATGACTTTCCAGGCAGGCCTGTCGCAGCGTCTTCTTGCCGCCGCAGCAGAAGTCGATGCCATAGTGCTCGAACACGCGGGCGGCGCCCGGCAACGCCACCGCAATTTCGCCTACCCGGGTTTCGGCTGCAATCGTTTGACTCATTGTGGTTCCTCCATTGCCAGCATGGACGGCAGCGCGCGCCCGGCGCCATGACTTTGGTCACACGCCGGGGCGCCGGGGGGCGGGCGGGGCGGGGGCGGAGCGTCAATGAGGCCGCGAGCAACTGCTCGCGGAAAGTCCCCGGCAGGCGGTTCTTGCTGTTCGCCCAGCAGATGCTTCAATGAGGCCGCGAGCGGTTGCTCGCGGAAAGAAACCACTCGCGGCTGGTCATCTCAATACGCTGTAGGCTTCAATGGGGCCGCGAGCGGTTGCTCGCGGAAAGGCCAGGGGGCGCCGTTTCAGCCGGCGCGGCCGGTTGGGGCTTCAATGAGGCCGCGAGCGGTTGCTCGCGGAAAGCCAGCCGGCCCGGCCGGTTGAAGTGGTGCGCATCTCGCTTCAATGAGGCCGCGAGCGGTTGCTCGCGGAAAGCCACACCACAGAAGACACGTTGCGTGAGGCGATGCGAGCTTCAATGAGGCCGCGAGCGGTTGCTCGCGGAAAGGTCCCGTCCATACCTTGTCCCGCGCTTCGTTAGCG